>DASUJR010000109.1:0-17010 GCA_036279175.1 Candidatus Acidiferrales bacterium
AATGGCCGATTCTTGCGCCAGCGATAGGTCTTAAAATCGCGATCCAGCGTGAGAATATCCCCCGTGTTCAACTGATCTGCCAGATGGATGAGGCATGCGTCGGCGAAATCTGCCGGCACGTCGCGGTACTTGCGAAGAATACTCCGCACCGGTGCTGCCGATTGCGAAAGTTGGAAGGGAATCTGGAAGACGCCGCGCTCGACCTGGTCAAGAACCGTCTCGGCCGCTCCCGAAAGCCGGCGTAACAGATAGCAGCTCTCGGTGACGACGGCCTCGCACGTGACTAATACACCCTCGACACCTTCAAGCGCGTTGACGGACGGGCGGTGATGGCGCTCACTGCGGTCAAAGAGCGCAACAATAGCACCTGTGTCCAGCAGGACCGGGCTCACCGCCCCAGTCCCTTGAGGTGCTCCTTGTTCGAACCAAGATCCGGGATGCCTGACGCGAACCGTCCGATCCCCACAATCTTCCTGCGCCGTGGCTTGCCGTAGCATGCGTCCAGCAAGCGCACTCCTTCACGCACCACCCTAGACGGACTCCAGCCGAGCCGCTTCGTGAGCCGTTCCAGCGCCATCTGCGACCGCCGATCCAAGCGTGCCTGCACCGTTGTTTTCATATGTTTGAAATTGTAATTCAAATATGAAGTGTAATACAACGCCCGGATCCAGCAGAACTTCGACCAATTCGCGTCCGCCACGGTCGCACGCATGATCGCTCCGTTTTGAGATGAACTCATCTGCGATACTAGCCGCCGCGGCGGCCGACATGCATCAGGTAACCGAAGAAGCGAGGGAGGCGACTTCGGGAAGTTCGATATGGATGATGGTGCCTTTGCCTTCCTGGCTGCGAATGTCCATTTTGAACTGATCGCCGTACAGGAGGCGCAGGCGCTCGTTGACGTTGCTGATGCCGATGCCACCGCCGTAAACCTCGCTCAGGCGTTCCTGCGGAATGCCGATGCCGTTGTCTTCGATTTCAAGCGCGAGCCGGCCGTCCGATGTGTGTGCACGAAAATAAATCTGTCCGCCTTCGAGGCGTGGCGCGATGCCGTGCTTGATCGCGTTTTCCACCATTGGTTGCAGCACCATGCTGGGGACCACCGCGTCGAGCGAGGCCTCGTCCGTTTCCTTAAAAAACTGCAGCTTATCGTGCCCGAAGCGGATCATTTCGATGCTCAGATAGTCGTCGATGAAATCGAGTTCCTCGCGCAGCGGGACGAACATTTCGTGCTTGCGCAGCAGACGCCGCAAAATCTTCGATAGCCGCAGGACGACGCCGCGCGCCTGATCCTGATCGATGCGAATCAGCGAAGAAACGGTGTTCAGCGTATTGAAGAGGAAATGAGGATTAATCTGGCTCGTTAACGCGTCCATGCGCGCTTTGAGCAGCATCTGCTGGTTCTGCGCGAGATTCATTTCCGTGCGTGTGTTGTTCCAGATTTTGATCGCGACGCCGACGCAGATGACCGAAGTGAGCACCTCAAGAATCAGGAGGCTGGAGTTGGGAGGATATTCGGCCATCAGCCAGGTGGGATGCCGGCGAATCGCCGTAACGAGCAGGATGCGTCCTGACTCGAACGCCGCGCACATCAGCAGCGGAAGGATGGCCCAGTTGCCTTCACTGTAACGCAGCAGCTTCCACACCGATTGGGGAATGTTCAACCAGAGAAAAGGACCGAAACGCCAGATGTCTTCTTTTTCCGGCATCTCGTTGCGGACAACGCCCGCCAGCAATCCGACGAGAGCGGCTACGGGCGTCGAGAGCCATTCGTGCATGCCGAAAGCGGGCAGGCTGATCAGCGATCCGCCGAGCAGGCCGACCATCCGGCCTCCGACGATTCCCATCAGGAACGAGCCTTCGAGCATCAAATCAAAAAATTGATAATGGCCAACGATACGGAGCACGACGCCAAGTGCCAGCGGAGGCGTCACGAAAAGCAGCAGCTTGGCTTTTTCTTGCGAGTTGCGAGTTTCCGTGAACAGCAGATTGCAAAACGACCGAAAGCGAACGAGCAGCGCCGCCAGCGCCGCCGCCCAGCAGACCTTCAGCAGCAGCGTTAGGAAGAAATCCTTTAGAGTGGAAACGTTGGTCATGAGTCTAAAGCGGACCGGCACAGCATCGTATCCTGCTGCCGCAAGGCGCCGCGTAAGCTCTTGCGGCTAAATTAGCCAAAGCGCATCGGTATGTAAAGGCATGGCGCACGAGCAGGCGGTTAATCCGGGACTGCGAAGACGCCAAGCCGGCCTGCTATAATGCGCGGTTCCGATGAATAACCGATCCAGAACCAGGGCGCGAGTGGTGGCGCGAGCGGAGTTACCGACTTCGTTCGGCAAATTCGAGATTTTCGCGATCAAGGGCTCCGAAGCGAGTGAGGAGACCGTCGCGATCGTTCACGGCGACCTGGACGCGGCCGACAAGCGCGCGAGGGTAAAAGCGCCGCTCGTACGCGTCCATTCGCAATGCCTGACGGGAGACGTTTTTGCCTCGGAGCGGTGCGATTGCCGCGCTCAACTTGAATTTTCCCTCCGAAAAATCGCCAAAGAACCTCGGGGCATCGTCCTGTATCTGCCGCAAGAAGGCCGCGGCATTGGCCTGATGAACAAGATTCGCGCGTATGAGTTGCAGGATGCCGGGCTGGACACCGTGGAGGCGAACCGGCATCTCGGATTTGACGCCGACTCGCGCGACTACGAATTCGCGGCCGAAGCGTTGAAGGCGCTGGGCGTCGGCAGCGTGCGGTTGCTGTCGAATAATCCGGACAAAGTAAAACAGCTCGAAAAATCGGGCGTCCGAGTAACGCAGCGAGTTCCCTGCCGTCCGCCGACGAGCGCACGCTCGCGCGCGTATCTCCGCACCAAACGCGAAAAGCTCGGCCACCTGCTCGCCGGACTCTGAGCTCCAATCCTCATAGCCCAAAGCGGCATTCAGGTGGCGGATCGGCGGCACGCAACTGACAGTTGCAGTAGGCTGCGGTCGTCCGGTTCATACAGTATCTCCTGTACAGTTTCATAGGGCGAATAATGTATTGCGGCCGTGCTTCGCAGGAGAATAGTCTTACCCTTCAGCCGGGTTCCCCAGCCCGATCTGCTACGCCTGTCCCATGCCCAAATCCATTCTTATTGCCGACGATCAGGAAGGAGTACGAAAAGTTCTTCGTAGTGCGCTCGAGAACGCCGGTTTCGTGGTGTGCGCCGAAGCGGTGGACGGATTCGATGCGCTGGAAAAAGCCACCCGCTTCTGCCCAGACTTGATCGTCCTTGATCTTCGCATGCCCAATATGAGCGGCATCGAGGCGTCATCCGCGTTGCGAAGTCGTTTTCCAACCACTCCTATTGTCCTGTTGACGATGTACGGCGCCGTGCCGGCAATAGCCGCCGCCGTCGGAGTCACAGTGGCCGTGGACAAGTCCGAGGGAGCAGCCAACTTCATAGAAAGCGTGAAAAAGCTGCTCGCGGAAACACCCGACGCCAAACCGGCCCAACCTGACATGCGGGATCCGGGGAGCGTCAAACCTTCTCAAACCGACAAAAGTTAGGCGCCCCCACGGCCACAACGCTGCAGCATTCGCTTCTGCCGGCTCATCATCGCAACATCAGGCACAGGAACACAGGCAGTCCCTTCGTCGCGCCTTTCGAAAAGAGCGGCAGATCTTAGAAATGCCGACGAAGTAGCCTTTAGGCGAGAATTCCGTCAATCGAGGAATACAGTATGTCCGGCAAGGCTTCGGGTAGTTCGACTGACTAGCCGCCCCGAGGCGTCCTCTGATACTTTGGCCATTCCAGCCGATAGCCGACAAGCCCGTCCGTCTATTAAGGTTGGAATGTGCAGATCGAGCGTAACAACGATCCATTCGTGCATGTTCTTCTCTTCGAATGTGTGCGATGTAGCGGCCCCGTGTCACTCGCTGCCACGAGTCATGCTAAGAGTCCTGAAGAATTTGGGACGAGGACGCTTGACCTCCGATGCGAGAACTGCGGTTGGAGGGGAATATCGGACGGATTTGCGGCGAAGCGGTATTGGGTGGAGGAGTGGCGGCAATAGAGTAGTGGCGGCTTGCGCCGGCCTTTGGCACGAGCCCTGCGCGCGGGCATAGTCCCACGCGGATGGAAGACGGAAGATAGAAGACGATAGAGCTTGACTGGATGGATACCGTATCTGACCCGCCCCGAAAGCGAACAAATCATGTCTTTTCGTATCCTGGTTGCAGACGACCACGAAATCGTGCGGATGGGAATCCGGACCCTACTCGCACAGAGACCGGAGTGGCTGATCTGCGCGGAAGTGAATGACGGCCGTACGGCTGTTGCCGAGGTCCAGGCCAGTAAGCCCGATGCAGTGATCCTCGATCTCATGCTTGCGGGAGATATGTCTGGCTTCGACACTGCGGCGCAAATAAAAGAACTTGCGCCTTCAACAAAGATCATTTTCTTCAGTTTGCACGAGGTCCCGGCAACAGCTCGATTGGTGGGCGGCGACGCGTTTGTCTCCAAAGCGCTAGGAGCTCGAGAGCTCATCGCGACCATCGACAAACTTTCGCCGAGCAGGCGGCGGCTCAGCGATCGGTGCAAACCCGCGCGGCTTCGGGTTAGTGCCTAAAGGCGACTCGAAGGGGCGGCCGCCCGAGAAGCGGAGGCGAGCTGGCTGGTGAAGTACGTCTTTCCCGCTAGAAGAGCCTGAATCGCCGGCAGTAATTCCGAACACATTGCTTCTTTGCGGACGAAACCGCTGACGCCCAGCATTAGGCGCGGGATGACGGGCTCCAAGTCATAGGTGCTGATTGCTAGAACCGCACTTTTGGGGCAGCGCTGCTTGATGTAGCGTGCTGTTTCGAGGCCGTTGAGCCCCGGCATGGCGATATCAAGGACAACAACATCCGGCTGAGCGGCAATGGCCTTGTTCAGCGCCTCTTCCCCGCCATTCGCCTCGATACAGACGATGTCGCTGCCCAACGTCGAGGTCAGAACCGCGCGTATAGCCCGCCGCACCGTGGGACTGTCGTCCGCGAATAGAATCGAAGTCGACACTTCCCCTCCGCCCGTCTTGATACCACCCTGTGCCCCCCTGGTGCTATACGGCGGTTGTCTTACGATAAGTCGGGGCGTTCCTGTACCCTGGTCCTAAGAGATTTCCCTTATGCCATCGTGCCCAGATAGCAAATCGTGCGGACCTTCAAAACAGAAGGCCGGTGTGGTCGAATCGAACCGGCGCGCTCTGGGCACAAAAATCCGGCGCTCTCAGAGGAATCAATCCACTCTGCCCAGATATTTATCGAGCCAGCCGAGGACGACGTGAATTAATTCGGGACGCTGCTCGGTCACATCATGCGGCGTATCCAGCACGATGTGCTCTTTGTCTGCGTCTGGCGTCCCGAGCGCTCGGAATAATGGATCCTGAGATTTTTCCAACGAGAAGACGTAGTCGTACCTGCCATTCACCATC
Organism: Candidatus Acidiferrales bacterium; assembly: GCA_036279175.1. Taxonomy (GTDB): domain Bacteria; phylum Acidobacteriota; class Terriglobia; order Acidiferrales; family UBA7541; genus Palsa-295. The sequence continues at coordinate 5,443 of DASUJR010000109.1, forward strand.
AGGACGGGCACTTTGAGTTGCGGCGCGAAATCGGCCTGATCGCCGCCCCTGGGGGGCGTGTCAGGGAAGTAGCCGCCGTCCAGCAGCATCACGGTTTTAAGTTGCTTTTGCGCAATCGCAGCGTAAATCACACCCTGCGCGGCGCCCATGCTCACGCCGAGATACGCGATCTTGTCCTTCGCGATATCGGGCCGGCTGGCAAGATAATCGAGCGAGCGACCAAGATCCTTGGACTGATCCGCCAAATACGACAACTTCTGTGCCGCGCCGACATAAACCGTGCTTCCCTGCCGTTCATACGTGCCGTAGTACACCGGATAGAGCACCGCGCGGCCGCTCTGAACGATATAGTCGAAGAACTTGATGTCCCCCAGGTTCCGGCTGTCGTGAAGGTCCAGTACCCTCGCGCTGGGGAAAAAAACGACCGCTTGATACGGCGGGCGGATGTGCTTCGGCAGGAACAGATACGCCGCCATCCGCTCGTTGTTATAAGCGGTAGCGTAGGTGATCTTTTCCTCGCGCCAGTCCTCCGTCTCAGATACCACCCCTTCCGCCCTCGCATTGAGCGGCGTCTTGTCGTAGGCATACAGAGCCAGGTAGGCCCGAAACACGTCGTCCGGCACCGGCTTATACTTCGAAAAGTCCCGATCCATTTTCTTGACCGGATGCAATACATCCGCAGGCAACGGCGCCGTGTTTCGCACACAACGAAACCCGTTCTCGGCCGATCGCTCAAATGGCGACAGCGCCTGCGGATCAGCGTAAAGATATGTTTGGGACTTCCACGAGCCGCCCAGAATGAACTTGGTTGCTTCCCCGGTATCGTTCAGAACCCATTCGCGCACATTTCCAGCCATATCGTACGTTCCGTACACGCCAAGTCCCTTGAACTGCCCGACAGGTGCAAGTTTCGAAACGGAAATGTTGCTGTCCTGAACGATATAGTCGCCCCGCTCGGGCGATGCGGCGTCATACCATTGCGCAAAGGTGGGCAGGCTCTTTCCCACAAACGCGGCGTATGCGGCAGCTTCGTACCAGCTCACTCCGGAGACCGGATAGTCGCCTTGTCCCTCCGGATAGTGCCCGCCCTCCCAGGTCGAAGGTCCGGGGCGCCCGCTGTCATCGCGAAAGAGCGTCATGGCGTCTTCCCACTTCATTTTCTTGTCGTCACGCACGAACTCGTTCGTCCAGTATTTGCGGTTCCGATATCCACCCGCGTCAACGAACTGCTGAAATTGGCGGTTCGTCACCTCATAGCGGTCGACGTAAAACCCCGGCAATTTGTATGGCCCAACAACACCCATAAAGGCGATGAAACTCGCCCACGTGTGTCCGCCTACCCACGACATTCCGGCCGACGCGGCCGCCTGTTTGTCGAGGGCGAAGTTCATCTTCGGCTCTGTCGATGGAGCCGCCACGTACTCTCCGGTGCCCGGCTTCGAGATTCTCCACCGAAAGCAGCCGCTGGGAATCCGGACGCTGTTCAGCGGAGTGGTTCCCAGCCGGTACCACGCGCTCGCCGGAGAAAGGTAGTCCTTGATCTCGACGGTCGCCCCGGACGGCGAAGACGAGATCGAAACGAGCTGGGTACCGCTTGCCGCGAGCTGCGCAAGGCGAGGGTCGCCCGGCAGGATGCTCTGGGCTTTTTGCAGCTCGAGGAACGCGGCCAGAGCCTTGCGGTCATCCTGGAGCTTGGCAATTTCGGGGACGGCTTGGTCGCGCGCCCATTGTCGTTGCTTCGACCGGTGGTATAGCCAGGCGCCTGCAACCAACAGTGCTATCGCCAGCAGCGCGCCACCGATCGCCATTCCCAGCGGAACTCTCAGCTCGGCGTGCACGGGGGCGGGGGCGGGAGTGCTGAGTCGCGCCGAGGCGGCCGAAAGATCGCGCGCCATCTCCGCGGCGGACTGGTACCGCTTCGACGCATCTTTCTCCAGCGCCCGCGAAACGATTTGTTCAGCTTCGGGCGGAGTGTCGGCGCGTAGCTCGTGTAAAGGCCTCAGTTTGTCGTGCGAGATCGCCCGCAGCACAGTGAGAGCGGTCCCGTCGAACGGCGGCCGGCCGCCGAGTGACTCGTATAGAACGGCGCCAAGGCTCCACAAGTCTGTGCGCGAGTCGACGGATCGGCCTTCGGCCTGTTCGGGCGACATGTAGAGAGGAGTGCCGACAATTCCGCTGCTTTTCGCAAGTGTCGGTGAGTCTTCGCCCTCTGTCGCGGAGAGCAATTTAGCGAGCCCGAAATCCAGAACCTTGACGTGGCCTTTCGGCGTCACGACGATGTTCGCCGGCTTCAGATCGCGATGCACGATCCCGCGATCGTGCGCTTCCTGGAGAGCCGCAGCCACCTGCGAGGCAACGGACATCGCTGCGGCCACCGGCAGCGCACCGGATTTCAGCTTTTGCGCGAGCGACTCGCCGGGGATGTACTCCATTACAAGGTAGTCGGCCCCGTTTGCCTCGCCGATGTCATAGACACTGGCGATGTTCGGATGATTGACTTTCGCCAGCGCCAGAGCTTCTTTGCGGAAGCGCTTGCGAGCGTCTCCATCAACAAGGGAATGCGCCGGCAGAAATTTTATTGCGACGTCCCGTTCGAGCCTCTCGTCGCGGCCTCGATAAACGATGCCCATGCCCCCCGCACCCAGGGGAGCAAGAACCTTATACGGGCCAACGCGAGCGCCCTCGGAAAACGTTTCGGCCGCACTCAGCGACTGCGCCTCGGGAACTTGATCTCCCCGTTCGTGTGCGGCGACCAGCGATTCAACTTGCAGGCGCACGTCCGGCTCGCGGCACACCTGATCCAGATAGGCCGACCGCTCCTCCGGCCGTTTTTCCAGAGCGGCGGCGAGCACTCGTCTGATTTCTTGCCAGCGATCGGGCGTCATTTGTACGCTTCCTCACGCTCGTTCAAGCCACACGAAGACCGATAGCGTCGTCCATTCTCTCCTGGCGCGACCGGCAGAACGCCTTCGCCTCGTGGCTGCCTAGCCGCCGCCGACAAATTGGACGATTTCGTATGTGTCGTTGGGCTGGACCTGAGTTTCAGCCCAGCGCGCGCGTGGAAGAATATCTCGGTTGCGCTCGATCGCAACGCGTTCGGACGGCATCGCCAGATGCGCAAGCAGCGCGTCGACAGTGAGGCTGTCGGGAATTTCCTGCGGTTCGCCGTTAATTACAACAGTCATTCGCTCCAACTCCGCGAGGCTGGGATCCGGAAATCAGAATACTACACCTATCGAGATTGAATCGGTCCATAAAGCCGCACACGAATTGCGTCGCGGCTGACAGGGAAACGCCTGGCGCAAATTAGTGAAATTCTATTCGCGGATGGAGCCCACCGGATTCGAGCGCATGACGTAGCGAAGTTCGTCAGTGCCGCCATTGGCCTTCGCCTGGATCACCAGAGCCAATCCGCGCTTCCCGAGTTTCGGCATCGGAAAGTGGATTTGCACGCGGCCGTTTTCGTCGGTGGTCCCGCCGTGGCGTGCCTCGTCCAGCGAACCTTCGATCAGGGCTTCTACCTTCGCCGCGGACTGTGGCTGCTGATCGGTCCGACTCAAAATCTCCAGTTGCAGCGAGATGCTGCCGGCGGTCAGCCACGATTCCGGATTGAGCAGTTGCAATCGGATTCCAGCGGGAGTTGGCGCGGGCTCCTCTTTAGTTGTGGCGACTGCAACATGGACGGCGGCCTCGCCCTCACCCTTAGCTGCCGCGGCCCCACATTGGGCGGCTGGCTCAGGCTGAGCGCATGTCGCGGTTGACTTATCTCCGTTCAGAGCGCCTGACCGCAGGTCGTCGATGACGCAGCGGTGCTGCTCCTCGACGCGTTCTCGCAAGCCCTCCGGCGTAAATTCCGCCGAGTCGACGAAATGCTTGTAGCTGCGGTTGCGCCGGTGCACCACACGCCCGTTTTGATACACCATCGTATCGATCACCGGGCGGTTAGGGCCGCGATCTTCCGTCTGGACGTGATAAACGCGCTCGCCGACGCGAACGTCGGTATTGAATCCCGAACTCATCCATCCCCGCTTATCAGTGCGAAGACCCGCTAGTCTGCTTCGAAAAAAGAATAACCTGAAATTGCGGAGTTTATTTGACCGATATGCGCTCACGCCGCTATTATATCAACTCCCTTTCGGAGCACCCCGAGGGGGACCAACAGACAGGGAAAATGCAAAGCAGCTATCTCGACACATACGCTCCACTGCTGTTGATGTTCGTCCTCGCCTGCGGACTTGCCGGCGCACTGGTCACGGTTTCAACGCTGGTGGGACGCCACAAGCGCACGCGCGAAAAAGATCAACCTTACGAATGCGGCATTCGTCCTACGGGAGACGCGCGCGAGCCGTTTTCCGTGCACTTCTACATGGTGGCGCTGATCTTCATTTTGTTCGACATTGAAGCGATTTTCCTGTATCCGTGGGCGCTCGTGTACCACGACCTGCACCTGTTCGGCTTTGTCGAAATGGTGCTGTACATTTTGATTTTGCTCGCGGGCTATATATTCCTTTGGAAGAAGGGCGCGCTCGACTGGAATAAATAAAACCGCTGCGCCAGGAACCAATTCATAGTGGACTCTCAGGAAAACGGCACAAATCCGGTAGTTCAAAAACTGAAGGAATGGAACGCTTCCACCGTTGCCCAAGTGATTGAGTTTCGGGGCGAAACGACGGTGGTCGTCCCGCGCCAGCATCTTATTTCGGCGGTTGAATTTCTGGCCGGCGAGCCTTCGCTGAAATTTTCCTTCCTCTCGGACCTGAGCGGCGTCGATCGTTTCCCGCTGGAACCGCGCTTCGAGGTGAATTATCACCTGCTCTCGATCGAAAAACGCCTGCGCCTGCGATTGAAGGTGAAGCTTTCGAGCGCCGATCCCGTCGTGCATTCCGTGACGGGCGTTTGGCCCACGGCCAACTGGCACGAGCGCGAGGTTTTCGATATGTTCGGCGTCCAATTCGAGGGCCATCCCGACTTGCGCCGTATCCTGATGCCCGATGAATGGGAAGGCCACCCGCTGCGCAAAGACTACCCGACGGAGGGTTATCGCTAATGGACCAACTCAATTCAGCGAAAAATCCTCCGGCCGGTGCGGCAACCGTCGAGCCATCTTCCGCAGAGAACAAGATGGTCCTCAACATGGGGCCGCAGCATCCGTCGACGCACGGCGTCTTGCGCGTCATTCTCGAACTCGAGGGTGAGACGGTCCTGAAGGCCGATCCTGTAATCGGCTATCTTCACACCGGAATCGAGAAGAGCTGCGAATCGAAGACGTATTCGCAAGTCATCACGCTTACAGACCGCATCGATTATCTTGCACCGCTCTCGAACAATCTGGGCTATTGCCTCGCCGTCGAAAAGCTGCTCGGAATCGAGATTCCGAAGCGCGCACAGTACATTCGCGTCCTGCTGACCGAACTGACGCGTATCGCTTCGCATCTCGTCTGGCTGGGAACGCACGCCATCGATCTGGGCGCGATGTCCGTCTTCCTCTACGGCTTCCGCGAACGCGAAGAGATCATGAAGATCTTCGAGTACGTCTCCGGCCAGCGGATGATGACCAGCTATTTCCGCATTGGCGGCCTGGCGCTCGAACCGCCGCCGGGCTGGCTGGATCGTGTGAAGCGCGTGATCGATTCCCTTCCCGGCCACATCGACGAATACGAAGATTTGCTGACGCAGAATCGCATCTGGATCGCACGCACGAAGGGTATTGGCATCCTGAGCGCCGAAGACGCGATTGCGATGGGGGTTTCCGGTCCTCTGCTCCGCGCCAGCGGCGTCGCGTATGACGTGCGCAAGGCGTTCCCGTATTCGAGCTACGACGAGTTCGACTTCGACATTCAGACGAATACCGGAGGCGACTGCTACGCGCGGTACCTGGTCCGCATCGCTGAGATTCGCGAAAGCATAAAAATCGTGAAGCAGGCGATGGGCAAAATCCCGCCGGAAGGTCCGTTCCGCGCCGAAGTACCTGGAATCATCCCGCCCTCGCGCGAAGAGATGAAGACCTCGATCGAAGGCCTCATCTATCATTTCAAGATTTTCACGGAAGGTTTCGCGCCGCCCGTGGGCGAAGTCTATCACGTGATTGAATCGCCGCGCGGAGAGCTGGGCGTGTACGTTGCGAGCGACGGTTCGCCCAAGCCCTATCGCGTGAAATTCCGCACGCCGTCGTTCGTCAATTTGCAGAGCCTGCCGAAGCTGGCCGCCGGCCGCCTGATTGCCGACGTGGTCGCGTGCATCGGCACAACGGATATCGTTCTGGGGGAAGTGGACCGCTGATGGAATTTCCGCCGCATCTCGAACAGAAGTTCTCGCAATTGCTTTCGCATTATCCGGTGAAGCGCTCGGCGCTGATCCCGATGATGCTGTACGCGCAGGATCATTACGGCTCGCTCAGCGACGACGTGCTCGATGAAATTGCCAAGCGGCTCGACCTGAACATCATTCAGGTAAAGGAAACGCTCGCCTATTATTCGATGCTGCGTTGCAAACCCGCCGGCCGCTATCACATCCAGGTTTGCACCAATATTTCCTGCATGCTGCGCGGCGGCAACCAGCTCTACGCTCACCTTCAGAAGCGGCTCGGAATCGGCAATAAAGAAGTCCAGCCCAGCGGCACGTTTTCGCTCGAAGAGGTCGAGTGCATTGGAGCCTGCACCGGCGCTCCGGCCATTCAGGTAAATTACGATTTCTACGAAAACCTCGATCCCGACAAAGTCGACAAGATTCTCGAGCAGATCGAAGACGGCCGTCACGCTGCGCCCGAGCCGGTTACTTCCGGCTCCGTTCATCCTCCCGATCCCGCCGAAGTGCGAGTGATCAGCCGCCGGTTCGGCATCTCCAATTCGAAATCGATAGACGTTTACCTCAAAAACGACGGCTACAAGGCGCTCGAAAAAGCGCTGAAGCAAATGACGCCGGACCAGATCATCGACGAAGTGAAAAAGTCGAATCTGCGCGGACGCGGCGGCGCCGGCTTCTCCACCGGCATGAAGTGGAGCTTCGTTCCCAAAAATACGAACAAGCCAAAATACATCCTGGCGAATTGCGACGAGAGCGAACCCGGCACCTGCAAAGATCGTCCGCTGATGGAAATGGATCCGCATCAGTTGATCGAAGGAATGGTGATTGCCGGCCGCGCGATCAATTCGCATCAGGGCTACGCTTACGTTCGCGGCGAGTATCGTTACGTGATCGACATTCTCGAAAAGGCCGTCGCCGAAGCCTACGACCGCGGCTACTTAGGCAAAAACATTCTCGGCAGTGGATTCGACTACGATCTCGCGGTCCACACCGGGGCCGGTGCGTACGAGTGCGGCGAAGAGTCCGCGCTGATGGAGTCGCTCGAAGGCAAACGCGGATATCCGCGCATAAAGCCCCCGTTCCCTGCCGTTGTCGGCCTGTACGGCTGCCCGACCGTGATCAACAACGCCGAAACGCTGAGCTCCATTCCTGCAATCATTTTGGGCGGGGGCGAATGGTACGCAGGCCTTGGCACGCCGAAAAACGGCGGCACACGGCTGTACGCGATTTCAGGGCATGTGAACAAGCCGGGAATTTATGAACTCCCGCTCGGCTTCAATCTCAGGAAGCTGATTTACGAAGTCGCGGGCGGCATTCCCGGCGACAGGAAATTGAAGGCGGTGGTTCCCGGCGGCAGTTCTTGCCCGCTCTTGAGCGCCGACGAAATCGACGTCGCGCTCGATTTCGATTCGGTCGCGAAAATCGGCTCGATGCTTGGGTCCGGCGGCACCGTCGTTCTCGACGAAGATACCTGCATGGTCGATTCCGCGCGCCGCATCATGCATTTCTACGCGCACGAATCCTGCGGCTGGTGCATCCCCTGCCGCGAAGGCACCACCTGGCTGCGGAAGATGCTCGATCGCTTCCATGAAGGCGGCGGCAGCGAAGAAGACATCCCGCTGATCGACGAGCTATCGAAGAACATGCTCGGCCGCACATTCTGCCCGCTTGGCGACGCCGCTGCCATGCCGACGATCAGCATCGTCAAGAAATGGCGCAACGAGTTCGAGGACCATCTGCACGGGAAATGCGCGTACAAAGCCGCGGAAGGAGTTCTTGTAGGCCGTTAGAACCATGGCGGACGAAAAACAAATCACGTTCACTCTTGACGGCCGGCAGGTAACCACAAACGCCGGCACGCTGGTCATTAACGCCGCGAAAGCGCAGGGGATCGAAGTCCCCTCGTTTTGCTATTACCCCGGCCTATCGCTGCAGGCCGCTTGCCGCATGTGCCTCGTGGAAGTCGAGAAAATGCCGAAGCTGCAGACCGCGTGCACTCTGGTCGCCGGCGAAGGCATGGTCGTCCGCACCGACACCCCGCAGGTGCACAAAGCGCGCAAGGACATGATCGAGTTTCTGCTGTCCAACCATCCACTCGACTGCCCTGTCTGCGACAAGGGCGGCGAGTGCGAATTGCAGGACATGACGTTCCGCTACGGCCTCGATCACACGCGCTTCGTCGAGGAAAAGCTGCACTATCCGGAAGAAAAATGGTCGCCGCTCGTCTTCTACGACGCGCCGCGCTGCATTCTCTGCTTCCGCTGCGTCCGCGTATGCGACGAGGGCATGGACGTTAAGGCTCTCGGCGTTGGGGCGCGCGGAGTGCAATCCGTGATCCTGCCGAACACGTCCGGCGCTTTGAACTGCGAAGAGTGCGGCATGTGCATCGATATTTGCCCGGTCGGCGCGCTCACCAGCGGCACCTACCGCTATCAGACGCGCCCTTGGGAAATGACCTACGTTCCCAATCCCTGCACGCACTGCTCGAACGGCTGCAAGACGACGCTCAGCGTGCGCAACAACGAAATCCTGCGCGCCAATAATCGCGACCACTCGGGAATCAACGGCGAGTTTCTGTGTGCGAAAGGCCGCTTCGGCTTCGATTTCACTTCGAATCCCGAACGCGTTCGCCAGCCGCTCGTCCGGCGCAACGGCAAGCTCGAACCGGCAAGTTGGGAAGACGCGATCGAGGAAATCGCGCGCCGCCTGAAGCAGGTCCACGAGAAAAACGGCGGCAACGCCATCGGCGTGATCGGATCCAATCACACGACGAACGAAGAAAATTATCTACTGAACCGCTTCGCGCGCGTCACGCTGGGCACCAATAACATCGATCACCACCGCACGGCCGATTACGCGGGCCTTGCCGCCGTGCTCGGCCCGAAAGCCGCCGATTCGTCTGCGACGATGAACGATGTCTACACGGCACAGGCCATCCTGCTGATCGGCAACGACGTCACGCAGCAGAATCCACTCGTCGCATGGCAGATTCGCACCGGCGTCCGCCACCATGGGCAGCGGCTCTACGCGATCAACGGCAAAGACAGCAAGATCCATCGCAAGGCAGTATTGGCTGTCGAAGTTTCCAAAGATGGTGAGAGGAACGCGGTTCGCTGGCTCGCGACCGGTCAGGGACAATTCGATGCAAACATCTCCGCCGAGCTAACGAACCTGAAAGCCGCTCTCGAAAAAGAAACCGATGTTCTGATTGTATTCGGAGCGAACATTCAAGGCGCTGCCATCCGCGACCTGATGGCATTCGGCTCGCGCTTGCCTGGCAAGACTCGCTACATGCCGCTCGGCGACTACGCCAACTCGCGCGGCGCCGCTGAAATGGGTATCCTGCCCGACCGCTTGCCCGGATACGCGCCGCTCGCGGACAAGGCCGAACGGACGCGCTTCGGCAAACTCTGGGGCGGCGAACTTCCGTCGACGCCTGGACTCACTGCGCGCGCCATGATGGAAGCCGCCGTTTCCGGCAAGCTCAAGGCTCTCTACGTCGTCGGTGCGAACCCCGTGAAGACTTTCGGCGTCGCTGCACCCGACCGCATCTCCGGACTCGAACTGCTCGTCGTGCACGATATGTTCCTCACCGAAACGGCGCAGCGGGCAGATGTCGTGTTGCCGGCCGCTTCGAGTTACGAAAAAGACGGCACGATGACGAATACCGCCGGCGAAATTCAGGCGACGCATCGCGCAATCGACCCGCGAGGTCCGCGCAGCGATTACGACCTGATTCGCATCCTGTCGCACCAGCTCGCGATGCTCGGCCTTGGCGCGCCGATTCGCCTTCGTACGCCCGAGGCCGCGTTCGACGAAATCCGGCAGCACGTTGCAGGCTACGACGTTTCCGTCGCGCAACTGCTCGCCGATCGCGCGCAAATTTCTCATGCGGCTTGCAAATCTACCGATGCGTCGTATGATGTCGCGCCCGGCGTTGTTTTTTCAGCGAACGATTTCTTGTTCACCAGCGGCACTCTGGGCCGGTATTGCTCAAAACTGACTTCGACGAATGAGGTTAAGGACGTTCCGTGGACTTCATCTCCAACCACGCAGTCCTGGTGGTATCGTTAATTAAAATTGCCGTCCTGCTTTTCGTCGTCATGACGGCACTGGCTTACCTGACCTGGTTCGAACGCAAGGTCGTCGCGCGCATCCAGTCGCGCTGGGGCCCGTACTATGTGGGCGCGCACGGATTGCTGCAGCCTTTGGCCGATGGCCTGAAGTTCCTTTTCAAAGAAGATCTGACGCCGCCGGCGTCCGACCGTTTCGTATATACGCTCGCGCCGTTCCTCGCGCTGTCGCTTGCGCTGACCGCTCTCGCCCTGATTCCTTTTGGTCCGCCGGGCGTGCGGGTTTTCGGCCAGCCGATTTTCGTCGTTTCGAACTCGAATATCGGGCTGCTGTTCCTCTTTGCGATCACGTCGATCGGCGTGTACGGCGTCGCGCTCGCGGGCTGGTCGTCGAACAGCAAATATCCGCTGATGGGCGGCTTGCGCAGTTCGGCGCAAATGGTGAGCTACGAAGTTTCGCTGACGCTTTCGGTTGTTGGCGTGCTGCTGATCGCGGGATCGTTCAGCTTCAACGGAATCATCGAGGGCCAGGGCGGCAATCTCGGCCACTGGAACATCTGGCCGCAAATCGTGGGTTTCCTTTGCTACATCACCGCCGCCGTCGCGGAGACGAACCGCATCCCCTTCGATCTGCCCGAGGCCGAGACCGAACTCGTCGCCGGCTTCCACACCGAATATTCGAGCTTCAAGTTCGCGATGTTCTTCATGGCCGAGTACGCGAACATGCTCACCGTCTCGTGCCTCGCGACGATTCTGTTTTTCGGCGGATGGCTCTCGCCGTTCCCTGCTTCCTGGACCTGGCAATTCTATTTGCCCGGCGCAGGACTGCTCGCGCTCGGCCTTTATTGCGCGTACGACACGGCCACGAAGCTGCGCGGCATTGCACAGCTCCAAATGGGAGTCGTCACGCTCCTTTGCCTTGGCGGCGCGGCGGTTTGCCTGATCCCTGCCGTGATGCCGTACGTGCAAGGGCCCTTCTGGTTTACGAGCAAGGTTGGCGTCTTCATTTTCTTTTACGTTTGGCTCCGCGGGACGCTGCCGCGCTTCCGCTACGACCAGCTCATGTCGTTCGGCTGGAAGCTGCTGCTACCCGTCTCGCTGGCGAACCTGGTTGTGACGGCATTTGTGATTCTGTTGGTGAAACGGTGAGGCGCGGATGAGCTTCCCGGTCATTCTCTTCTTCATCTGCGGC
>DASUJR010000110.1:0-2186 GCA_036279175.1 Candidatus Acidiferrales bacterium
GGAAGGTTTGCCCCATCACGATTTCCTTTTGCGATGCGTGGATACGATCGTTGAAAAAGAAGCCGGCGTCTTTGCGCGGAGCACGAATCGTCCAGCCGGTCATGATTTCGGCCATGTTGATCACGTCCTGCTGCGTGTAGCCAGCATCGACGCTGATCGTGTGCAGCTCCATAACTTCGCGACCGTAGTTTTCGTTCAGGCCGCGATCCTGCTGCTTCGGACGTCCGTTTGCGCCTTGCATTCCGTAAGGCGGCGGCATCATGCCGAATCTTACGTAATAGCGTTGCCGGCGCATGGCGCGTTGCTCCTGCGCTTGTTTGATGGCGGCGGGATCAGCGCTGAGCCAGTTGTCGAGATAGAAAAGCATCGCCGGGCTTTTCGCAGTTGCGATCAGCAGGCCGCTGAACTTGCCCATCGTGCGCGGCCGAATAGTGTCGCGCACGTAGGACGTGAGCAAGCATTTGTCGGCACCCTTATTGGCGTAGACGTTGAAGTGGTTGAACCAGAAATCCTCCATTACTGCTTCCAGCTGGCGATCGCTGTAGATGGCACGGTCCATCTTGGCCATAGCGAGTTCGGCGACAATGCGATTCGGGCCGACGAGCCGGGCGAGCTGGATGTTGGCGCGATCGAAATTGTCGTTGCCGGTCGGGAGCATTTCCGCGACGGACTCCCGGCGCTTCCGTTGCATCTGCTGCTTGTATTCGTCTTTCGTGAGGCCTTCCATTTTGGCTGCTTGTGCGGGCGGCGGGAAATCGTTGAGCAACTGCTGCGATGACATGCCGAGCGTCGAATATTGGGCGAGGCGTTTGTCGAATGCGGAATCATCGATCGAACTGGGATCGAGCTGTCGATCGATCCATTTTTCGAGCCCCATTTGCCTGATGCGTTCGACGTCACCCCGACGCGGGCCATAGGCGAGACGATTCAACGCGTGCAGGATAGCCTGATCTTCCGTTAGGTCGGTGATCGGCAAATCGCCCTTGAATTCTTTGGGCAGAACGATTCGTGCAAGAGAATCCTTGGCGTCTGCGCCGTTCGAGACGCCGCGAGGCGCGGCGAAGCCGGCCGTCGCGACGAGTGCGATCACGATTGCGGCGGCAACGATCGAGGCACCGGCGAAGTCGATCCTGCGAGATCGTAAGGCCGCACGGCGTCGCGCTGATTCAGTCGCAGCCGATTGCCGTTCAGAGGACGGTCGCCAGCCCGACACTCGTTTCAGAGGCATTTGAGAAACTTAAACCCGAATGGACAAGAAAAGTTGCTGTGAGGTAACCGGGTCAACCGAGATGATAGCTCATCCAGGGGACTGCGTTAACGAAGGGCGCCGCGCAGAATTCGGCACGGGACCTTAGGGGCTAAAACCCCTTATAAAGAGACAATCGCTTATGTCGGAGCTGAGGCTTTGACCCCGAAAGATCCGACTCTCCGCGAACGCTGGAGGTCAACCGTTGCCTTCGCCCTTTAGCTGGCCAAGAAGGAAACGAAGGCGCTGCTCGTCATGGGGAGAGATGCTTGTGATCTCAACTCCCATTCCGTTTTCAGCCACGTGCCGGACAGTGCATTCCGAATCAAAGGCAGCCACCGGATCGTCGAGGCGAAGCGCAAGAACGGTTCCGGGCGGCTCCGGATTTTCGGTGCGAATGAACATGCCGCCGAGACCGATTACTGTAACCATTCCCTCGAAAGGCGCACCGCCATTCTTTGCGTGCACACGCATGGCGTGTCCGGAAGGCACCAGGATACGCTGATGACGCCGTAGGTCGGGCTTGTCCATTCTCTTATTCTTTTTTTTTCGTGAGTGCGTCTGGCGCGACTAGCGCGCGGCGCGAAAGCCATCGAGACTCCAAACGTCCTGGCCTTCGTCGTGGCAAAGCACGTAGAAATTGCCGTCGTCGGCGCGCACCCGAAAATACGTGGCTTGAGGCGAATACCACCGGCCGTCAAGCTCCTGGACCTCGAAAGTGCGCCCGCGCATCACAAAGCGCAGAGGCCGCTCGTCGGCACGATGCCCCGCATAACACTCGACGCGCATTACGCTCATCGCCGCTCCGCGGGGTGGAAGGGTCCCACCGCAATCGTCTTACTACAAGCTTAGTGTACCATTGTTTACTTGGCGGAACTCCGCGATTCGGTGCAACGGTGAATGCCCTACCCTGCCATGAAGGTTCAAGGGGCAAAAAAGC
>DASUJR010000111.1:0-2796 GCA_036279175.1 Candidatus Acidiferrales bacterium
TTCGGCCGATCGAGCAGCCGCGCCGCAATCCTGCTCCGGAGCAAATCGTAAACGGCGCACCATGCGATCAGCAACGCCAGCAAAGGCGCCAGGAAACCAGCAGTAGTCACACCGCGCCTTTTCGGATAAGTATAGCCGGTCTCAACATCGCGTCCGATCGACTACCATGTTGTCCTGACGTAGCGGTAGCCTCGAGTTTTTGTCGTCCGTAACAAGCACGACATCCGGATGGCGTGCCGTGGCAACGATAATCCGATCCGTGGGATCAGGTTTTCCAGTCTTCGATACCGACTGGTTCGAATGGATCATCATACCCAAGTACCGATCCACGCAATTTTCCGAATATCCCGGCTTCAGAAACAGGCCCTTCCGCGATTGGCCCGATCCTCAGCACGGCTCTGCCGCGGTCAGTGATGATCAACGCCTGTCGCGTTTCCTCGATCTGGCGAAAATATTCCAGCGCGCGCAATTTGAACCGGGATTTGGAAACGGTTTTTTCCATACTGCAGATCCAATATAGCCGACCGTGCTCACCCCAACGGTTCACTGAGGCCTTCCACGTTAAACCCCTCCCGTTCCGCGGCCGCGGCCAGCCTCTTGTCGAAACAGACGAACGTGATATCGGGTGTCCTGAAATCGCAGGCGGCGACTGCCGCAGCGAGCTGGAGCGTATCGGCTGCACGCAACGGATGCACGCGTATCAGCCGCAAGGCCGTTCCCAGAAGTCGCTCGCCTGGTTGAATCACAACCCAGCTTTTCGTCAATTTTTCGAGTTTTGCGAATGCTTCGCCAACGATAGTCGGCGGACGAGAAATGCTGCGCTCGATGCGGGCAAGTGCAGACGCACATTCCAGTCTGGTTCCCCACCAAACGGTCATTCTGGCGTCTTCGCTAAAGACTCTGCGCGCTGTATCGCTTCCCTGTTCCTGTACCAACAAGGGAAGGATGGCAGACGCATCCCAATATTTCACCGATTTTCTTCGCGTTCTTCCAGTAGCGCCTTGAGGGCGCTGACGCCTTTAGGCATCTTTACCGGCTTTCCCAGTTCACGGAGGGTAAGGGGACGTTCTTTTGCTCGATGCACGATGCCGGCGCGCTCGAGCGCCGCGAGCCGCACTTCGTCCGACAGGGCCTCCGTGCCAGAGGGAATCGGGGAAAGCTGCGCGACCGGGCGCCTGCGGTCGGTGATAAGAACAGTTTCCCCCCGCTTCACTCGATCAAGCAGGGCGCTTAACTGGTTCTTGGTTTCCGACACACTGGCTATCTTCATGTGGCTATAATAGCCTGATTGCGTCAGGAGAGCAATTTAAATAACCCGCCACTTGAATAGCGATTGGTTTGAGCCGAACTGTCCGGGGAAAACGAAGAAGGGCGTCAGTTAAACAGACGCCGCCCACCGCCCCCGCCCGCCTCAATGAGGCGGGGAAATTCGTGCCTTCATCATCGCGTCATACATTCATTCTCCCCTCCTCGAATGAGGAGGGGTGGACGCGCAGCGGACGGGGTGGTTAGCGGCGTCAACCATCGGCACTCCCCTCTTTTTCACAAACACCCCGATACCACCCCGCAGTTTCTCTCAACCCATCCTCCAGCGAAAACGGCGGCTCCCACCCCAGCTCACGCCTGATCGCCGAACTGTCTACCTGTAACGACTCAATCAACCGCGACACAGCGTCCGCTTTCCCCAGCATACGTCCACCCAACCGCAGCAGCGGACGCGGACAATGCAGCAGTCGCCCCGGGGCATCCATTTCCTTCGCCAACCTCAAGACCAGCTCCGGTGATGAAACATCCTGCCCGTCACTCAACAGAAACGTCTTCCCGGCCGCCGCCGGATGCGTAGCGGCGAGCGTCAATGCATCAACGAAATTGCCGAGATAAAGCAGGCTGCGCCGATTGGCAACTGCAGCCAGCGGCAGCGGAATACCGCGTTCGATCGCGTTGAGCAGCTTCAGAAAATTGCCCTTCACGCCGGGGCCATAGACCAGCGGCGGACGCAGAATCACGCATTCGAGCCCGGTATCGGCGGCGACACGCGCAAGCGCCTGCTCCGCCTCCCACTTCGATATGCCGTACGGATCACCTGGACGCGCCGGATTGGATTCGGTGAAGGACTTGTTACGCGTCTCTTCACCATTGACCTTGATCGTGCTCACAAACACCAGCCGCTTCACACCAGCCGCGGCAGCACAGCGCGCGAGGCGTTCGGTCGCGGCCGTATTCGTCCGACGAAACTCGGTCAGCGGATCGGCGGCGGCATCTTTCATCACATGCACCCGCGCTGCAAGATGCACGACGCAGTCCACCCGATCCAGCGCAGCCGACCAGTCGGTATCCGGACCGATATCGCCCACTTCCACGATCTTCCCCTCTCCCTCCGGGAGAGGGCCAGGGTGAGGGGAACAGCGAAGAGATCGGTCCAGGGAGTTCCCAACCCGTCTCACCGCACCATGCACCGCAAAGCCGCGCGCCATCAGTTCCCGGCAAAGCGCGCTGCCGACGAAACCATTTGCTCCGGTCACCAAGACGCGTGGCGTCATCGCCTATGCGCCGGCGTAAAGCTCGAAACATACAACAGAGGCAAATGCATCCCGGCGATAAAAAGGCGAAATGTTAATGGACGCCCGACCCTCTGGCCGCAACTCAATCGCAGCGAATACTAAACCCGCCGTATTGGCCCGGAATATTTTGCTACAACGGCGTCTGACGTAAGCAATGTGATTCCCTCCACCGTCGCTTGCGCGACCAATACGCGATCGAACGAGTCCTTATGAATTGCCGGAAGGCTTTCGATCG
>DASUJR010000112.1:0-2122 GCA_036279175.1 Candidatus Acidiferrales bacterium
GCGGGTTGCGCTTGCACACCGGGAAAGTTGGTCACAGCGCTGAAATGGAATGATTGCTGCGGAGCGGGCGCGAGGAACTTCCAAAGCAGTAAGCCGCAGATCAGCGCGCCTACGATCACTCCAGATACAGCCCACGGCAACGCGCGGCGAAGAAACGGAAACGAAACGCCCGCGGACGAGAACGATTCTTGACTGCCGGAGAGAACCTCTTCGAGCGAAATGCGGGCGTCCCCAATATCTCGCAAACGCTGGCGAGGATCTTTCTGCAGGCAGCGGCGCAGCAGCACGCGAATGTGCGCCGGCGTAGAGGATGGAAGCTGGGACCAATCAGGCTCGGCACGCACGACGGCGGCGAGCACGTCTGTGACGGTTTCGCCACCGAAGGCGGGCTTTGCGGTGAGCATTTCGTACAGCACGCAGCCGAACGCCCAGATGTCCGTCCGGCGGTCGACATTTTTTCCCTTCGCCTGCTCGGGCGACATGTAAGCCGCGGTGCCGAGAATGATTCCCGCCTGGGTCGCCATGCGCGTGAGGGTGGGCGAGCTTGAAATGTCGGTTGCGGCGGCGTCGCCTTCGATCGCCTTGGCCAAACCGAAATCGAGGACCTTGACGACATCATCGCTGGTGATCTTTATGTTTGCGGGCTTGAGGTCGCGATGAATGATGCCGCGTTCGTGGGCGTATTCGAGCGCGTCGGCGATCTGTCGCGCGATGGGCAGCGCTTCGTCGACCGGGATAGGTCCTTTAGCGATGCGATCGGCGAGCGTGGGCCCCTCGACCAGCTCCATTACGAGCGCGCGCGCCGGTCCGGATTCTTCGAAGCCGTATATGGCAGCGATGTTCGAGTGGTTGAGGGAGGCGAGGACCTTGGCTTCGCGTTCAAAGCGGCCCATGCGCTCTGCATCGGCGGCGAAGGCCTCGGGCAAAACTTTCAGGGCGACTTCGCGACCGAGTTTGGTGTCGCGCGCGCGATAGACCTCGCCCATTCCGCCCGCGCCGATAGCGCCACCGACTTCGTATACTCCAATCCTTGATTTAACGCTAAGCACGAGATCCTTCGCCCATTGCGACCGTACGTATGCCGGCGCCCACTTCATACACACCGATTCTTGATTTAGCCGCGATCACGGATGGTTGGCTGCGCGCGGGATTATAGCGGGGTTTACGCGCAGCCGCGGAAAATTCGGCAAGGCTGTTCCCGTGGGACGACCTTCACCTGGGAAATCAAACTAGGGAGTGTCGACGCCCGTTGTCATCGGGCTCGTACCGGAGACGGCGCTGATAAAGCTGACTGCAACTGTTTGACGCATTGTGCCATCCAACGATGAGCGTGAGAGACCGCCGGGTGTATACTACATCCACAGTCTCCAGGTCTGTGCTTGCCTTCGCGGCGGGCTCCCCAGACCCGCAGGTTACGCTGCGTTACGCCCTGAGGAATTGATAGCCACCGGGCGAGGCTTGCAGCGGGAGGTCGGTCATGAGGAAATCTTTCGTAGCGCAATGCCTGACAGTAATAGTGGCAACCTCACTGCTCGCTCTTCCTGCGTGTCCGGCGTTCGGGCAAACGACACAGGCTGGTCCACTGGGACAGTCGCAAACCACGCCGCAGCAGGCACCAGGGCAATCGCCGGCTCAGACGCCGACGACCGTTCCCGGATCGCAGGCGCCGCAACAGCCGCCTGTGGGGCAGCCGCAAGCGAAGGCCAACGAGCAGTCGTACGGACCGCTGCCGCAGAAGACAAACCCTGACGTCAAGCCGGGCAGCATCGAGGACGTGAGCGCGATCGGGAACCGCGGCGTTGGCGGCGGCCTGGACTTCTATTCGCTGGAACACGAAATTGCACTGGGTAAACAGCTGGCGCAGGAAGTGGACCGCTCGGCGAAATTCATCACCGATCCGGTCATCAACGAATACGTGAACCGCGTGGCGCAGAACCTGGTCCGCAATTCGGACGCGCGGGTTCCGTTCACGGTTAAGGTGATCGACTCGGACGTAGTGAATGCCTTTGCTCTTCCAGGCGGCTTCTTCTACGTGGATAGCGGGCTGATTCTTCGCGCGGATACTGAGGCCGAACTGGCGGGTCCGATGGCTCACGAAATCGCGCACGTTTGCGCGCGTCAC
>DASUJR010000113.1:0-12680 GCA_036279175.1 Candidatus Acidiferrales bacterium
GCTTGTACTCATTTTGAGTACAATTGTTCTCGAAATGAGAACGACGCTCACGTCCGTCGGCGATCTGCTCTTTGGCCAGACCAGAGGGCGGGTCCTGGCGCTTCTGTATGGTGCGCCCGACGAGACCCTATTCGTTCGTCAAATCGCCCGCCAAGTGGAGACCAGCGTGGGGACCGTGCAGCGGGAGCTTAACTTGCTCGCCGATGCCGGACTGATTAAGCGCTCCACAGTTGGCAATCAGGTGTTTTACCAAGTCAACCAGGAGCACCCGGAATATCCGGAGTTGCGGGCACTGCTCGCAAAAACGGCGGGGGTATTTCAAATGCTCAAGACGGCGCTTGCGCCGCTCTCGCCCCGGATCGATGTTGCCTTTGTATATGGTTCAGTGGCACGCGGCGAGGAGAGGGCGACGAGCGACATCGATCTCATGGTGATCGGAGCCGCCTCGCTCGACGAGGTGCTGGACGCCGTGAGTCCCGTGGAAAAGCAGTTGGGGCGTCCCGTGAACCCGACCATTTACTCCATTGAGGACCTGAAGACGCGGCTTCTCTCCGGCAACCACTTTCTGCAATCATTGAAGAAGAGCAAGAAGGTCTTCCTAATCGGCGACGAGGATGAGTTTAGAAAAGCTGGTACAACTCGGGTGGTACAAGGCTGAGCCCAGCAGCCCGAAAGAGATTGCCGATCTCTTCAGCATCGTGGATCGCTCGCAGGCGGACTCCAGGGTGGAAGGCATCTCCGACGATCTGCGCTTCCAGGCCGCCTACAATGGCATCCTCACGCTTGCCAACATTGCTCTTCGCGCCAGCGGTTTTCGCGTCTCACTCGGCCAAGGCCATCACCAGCGCGTGATCGAGAGCCTCGAATACACGCTGACAACGCAGGATGCCACCGCACGCGAGAAATGGGTGCGCAAGATCAAATCTCATTCGCAAAAGCGCAACACCACAAGCTACGATTTGGCCGGCGGAGTCTCGCCCACCGAGCTTGCGCAGGTGATGAAAGATATAGTGACCTTGCGGGAGCAGGTAGAGGCATGGCTGAAGGAAACCCACCCGGAACTTCTTCACGACGATTCACACCACAGTTGATCAATGCCTCGGCTCCGCATCGTCTGCATCAGCGACACCCACGGCCAGCACGCCAAATTGAGCGTGCCGGACGGAGATGTGCTTGTTCATGCTGGAGATTTCATGTCATTCGGCGATACACCGAAAGAAATTGTCGATTTCAATCACTGGCTGGACAAACAGTCCCATCGGCACAAGGTGGTCATCGCTGGAAATCATGATCTGATGTTTGAGCGCCATCCAGGAGCCGCCAGAGAACTGCTCGACAATGCAATCTATCTCGAAAACTCCGGCACGGAACTCATGGGTTTGAAATTCTGGGGATCGCCTGTTCAGCCCGAGTTCAACAATTGGGCGTTCAATGTCGCGCGCGGCGCGGCAATCCGGCGCTATTGGCAGATGATTCCCGAAGGCATAGATGTTCTCGTTACGCATGGACCACCGTTCGGCGTGCTGGACCAGTCGCATTCCTCTTCCGCTCATCTCGGATGCGAGGAACTGGCAAAAGCGGTTGAACAGATTAGACCGAGGCTTAACATCTTCGGGCACATTCATGGAGGCCACGGGCAGTTGACCGTCAACGGAACGCGATTTGTGAATGCGTCAGTAGTCAACGAGGCATATCGTCTCGTCTACGAGCCACAAGTTATCGAGATCGACACATCGCCCGACCGGAGATTTCTCCACGCCCCCCTGTGAATTCAATGATTTACATCTATCAGAGGCTTCCGCAACGCCTCGATGCTATCGGCAAGTTGGTCGCTTCCTGACTCTTCCGTGTTATTGAGCAATTTGAAAAACATGTGCGAGAGCCGTTCCTCTTTGCTTAAACTTGTCTCTAACAGCGACCTACAGCAAATTCGCCTTGGCTCGTGAAAACTCTGGACAAGGCAATGCCACTGGCCTGCTCTTCACCGAAGCTCCGCCTGAAAGAAGAACATAACGGCGAAGCGAGATTCGGCGAGGAATTCGCTTTATGAGTGCCGTATGCCCCAAGAAACCGCGAGCGACAATCCGGCTGTTGATACATTTGTCCGCGAGGTCATTCAGCAGCATCGGACAAAACTGCTCGATTTGACCAGTCGCAATCCACTCATCAGCTTTCGACATTCAGAGCGGTCCCGGAGTCACATCAGAATAATCGACGAAATCCCTGAGGTGCTCTTCAGCAAACTTGGGGCAGGCAAAGAACTCTTCTTTACGCCCCTGCCTGATCCAGATATGACGCCCGGAGACGAAAACGCCCCCGGGTTTCTCAACCTATTGCGACGTGCCATGACCGAGGACCAAGTGTACAGGCAGGCGCTGGCTGAGCTTGGACCGACGCCGTCAGCCCGGCAGAGGCAGAAGATCGACCGGGAGCTTCGCAATCGACTGCGGGTCCAACTTGGACTCTCCCCATTTCAACCAACTTGGGATCCCCAGCGGCGAGCTAAAGAGATTGGCCTCAATCCCGATTATGACCTCCCGAAGTCAAATGGTCACTTGGCAAGGAGACACGCAGACCTCAACCTTCAAACGCTCTTTTTCTCCGAAAACCTCGACCGCAAACTGGGAGGCCTGCGCGATTCAGCACGCATCTTGGAGAAGGATGCCGGCTTTAACGCTCTCTTTTGCGCGTTTGGGTATCTCGAATATTATGAGTCCGAAAAGAGCGACGAAAGACGCGTCGCGCCGCTTGTTTTTCTGCCCGTAACCCTTGACCGAGTTCTCCGGGATCAACAGTACCGATATTTCATCAAGAGCAGAAACGAGGACGTTGAAAGCAATGTCGCCCTGGCGGAACTGCTGAAGAAAATGGGCATCAATCTTCCTGCTTGGGACGATGATGACTCCACGGACACTCCGCTCGGCAACTACCTGGACCGCGTTGAAAGAGCGATCACCGGCAAGCAGGATTGGAAGGTACGCCGATACGTGACTCTCGGGCTGTTTACCTTCTCTACCTTGGCTATGTACAAAGACCTCGATCCTCAACGCTGGCCAACCGAGGCACCGATTGAGCAGCACCCCGTTCTGCGTACCTTAATCGCGGGCGCGGAGATTAGTGACGTCCAGTATGCGGACGATTATGAAATTGACAAATTGCAAGGACCTGAGCCGCTCCTCATCACAGATGCTGATTCGTCGCAACACAGCGCTGTCGTTGATGTTTTGAGAGGCAAGAGCTCGCAAGTAATTCAAGGCCCGCCTGGGACGGGAAAGTCTCAAACGATCACCAACATCATTGCAGCAGCGCTTAATGAGGGGCTGTCCGTTCTCTTCGTCGCGGAGAAAATGGCTGCGCTAGAAGTTGTAAAGAAACGTTTGGACGCGGCAGGACTCGAAGCATTCTGTCTTGAACTGCACTCCAGTAAGGCATCGAAAACGACGGTGATCGAGTCCATTTCACGTCGCCTCGACTACCGTGGTTCACGACTAAGCCCTGAGGCTGCGCAGAGTAATGCCGGCTGGCTTCATTCAGCGAAGACGGATTTATTGCATTATGTGCAGCGCATTAACCAGGATGCTGGCAGTACGGGGCTCAAGAACTACGACATCTTGCTCGGCAGCGCTATACGCGACGCCTTAAGGGCCAACCTGCCACCTGCGATTGCGGAAGCCAGATTCTCTGACCCGTTAAATATTTCTGCGTACACCTACCGCCAAATGCTGGATGCGGCTGACACCCTCGAAAAGCAGACCCAAATATTGACGGGCTTCGGTGGCTTGTCTGAACACCCGTGGCGAGGGATTCAGAATGTGGAAATCACAGAACTTGACGAAGGACGGCTTGCTGACTATCTCTCGGAGTGGAACAAGGCACTTCGCCGGGTTATCGACGGACGTTCCCTGTTCATTAATACCCTTTCAGTCCAGCTCCCGGAAACTCGCGAGGAGTTGGAGCGGTTCTGCCGGAGACTGATCGAATTAGACAGGGCGCCGTCCAACTTGATGCCAGAGCTATATAAAGATTGTGCCGACAAGTGCAATAGTGCAGCATTGAAGGCATCTCTGCTCATTTTTGCTGCATTGCGGAGAGTTGAAGACGTGGTGGAAACTTTGAAGATCAGTCGCCACTTCGCTCATCCTGTCGAGAGCCAGTCCGTTGCAGCCGCACTTTCAACTCTACGCGAGCTTGGCATGGAGGACTTTTCTGTTGCGTCTGTCGTTGCGGCTCAGCGCGACGAACGGCAGATGGCCATTCTGCTAGCTCAACTCGAACCGGTCTGTACATCTCTTGCGCAAATTGCCGTCCTCCATGATCTCAGCCTCAAATCCCTTCGCGCGGCTGTCGTCGCTGTAGAAGCTATCCAACGATTGCCGCGTTCCCTTTGGACAATGCGTTCCTCAGCCGTGCTAGACGACGCGAACACCCCGCTGCTGGAACACGCCATGGCTCAGGCAACCTCCCTGCTTCAGCGGCGAGAGGGACTGGAGGCACAATTTGACCTCCAATTGGCACCGAACTATCAGGAGCTTAGGCGGCTCGGGTCTGCCCTTCGGTCCACAGGTGCCCTTGCCTCCCTCTTTTCCTCCGAATGTCGCTTTGCGCGGCGGACATATCGCACCATCTGCCGCGCACCATCAAAGAAGCGGCGGCAAGAAATAGCCGGCGACCTGTTGCGGTGCGCGCAGTATTTGGCGGATGCGGAAGCATTCAGAACGAATGCCACGATACGGGTAATTTGCGGCGCGCACTATGCAGAACTGGAAACGCCATTTGCAGAGATTATTAAGATCGCTCATTGGGCAACTGAGACGCGGCAGAAACTGGCCTCATTCGGCGAGCCAGGTATATTGGTTCGCGATTTCCTCTTCAACGCATCGGCCAACCAGCTTGATCAGTTTAGGGCGCTTCACGCTCGGGACCTCTTCGATTCGCTAAGAGAGGTGTTGGGAAAGAACCTCGGCGAGGACGATCTACTATGGGGCGATTTGATACGCAGGCAGCAGGTCCGAGCGGAGTCCATTGGAAAAGTGGCTGATGTCTTCGAGCGCGCACGCTTTCACGATGGTTGCCAAAAGCGTGAGATTGAGAGTGCGTATGAGGCTCTTTCCACTATCGAGCAAAGCGTCGCAGCTATTGCTTCGTTCCGCGAGGCCTGCCAGCGACTCGCCCTGAAATACGCTGCCTTGATTGAAAGTGACCAGCGAGCACTCAGACTGATCGGGGGTTCAGTTCGCAACCTCAGAGATAATCTCGATGCGATAACAGCTACCCTGAATTTCGTCGAAACCGTGTCATCGTGGGCTCTCCCACAGGAATTCATAAGATATTTCCTCTTAGACGCCGCCCATATAACCCAGACGCAATATGCCGCCCAAGAACTTCTCGCCGCCTGTGGGGAAACACGCCTACGTGAAGATGATGCAAAGGCGTTCGCACAGATCGACTCACTACAATGGTGTGGCGTAGCCGCCTTCGATAATGCCCCTTTTAATCTTCTCCTGGAGCGAAATGCAAATGCACTCAACAACCTGTCGTCGCTGCGCGACTATTTGAATTTCCTTTTGGCAGAAGATTATGCGTGCGATCAGGGTATAGGCCCGGTTCTCTCGGTGTTCTCCGAAGCTGGCATCGACTACCGGAATCTGAAAGCCGCCGTAGAGTTTGTCTTTTTCCGTTCAGCCGCTGAGGGAGTACTGAATAACGATCCGCGACTGCGGACGCATTCCGGAGCCACCCATCAAAAGCTCAGGAGCCAGTTTCAGACGCTTGACCGGGAATCCCTGGAACTGCATCGCAAACAGCTTGCGATAAAGCTAACTTACCGGCCTTGCCCTCCTGGCAATGCCGTGGGACCAGCATCAGAATTGACGGAAGGTGCACTGGTTCGACGAGTTGCCGGTCAGACGCGCCCGCGAGTTACAATGCGCGATCTGATCCGCAGGTCTGGGAACGCTCTTCAGGCGCTCATGCCATGTTGGATGATGAGCCCTGCCTCTGTTGCTCAATACCTCGAACCGGGCAGATTAAGATTTGACCTGGTAATCATGGATGAAGCATCGCAGATTCGACCCGAAGAGGCGCTGGGTGCGCTTGCGCGAGGCAACAAGGCGGTAGTGGTGGGCGACCAAATGCAGTTACCGCCGACGCCTTTTTTTCAAAAGCTCTCGGTTGGGGACGTTACTGACGAGGACGAATTCGAGGAGACGAAACAGGAATCCATCTTGGAAGCTGCGGCTGGACGGTTTCATCCTTCTCGCCGTCTGAAATGGCATTATCGTTCAGAACATCCGTCGCTGATCGCGTTTTCAAATCACGAATTCTATGGCGACCAATTGACCGTCTTTCCGTCACCGAACCACGAACACCCGGAATTTGGTGCATCTTTTGTCCAAACTGGCGGAATCTATGAAGCAGGCCTGAACGAATCGGAGGGGAGGGCTGTGGTGACAGCCGCCATAGCCCACATGAGGAAGTATCCATCTCAGTCGCTCGGGATCGTTGCTGTGAATTCAAAACAGGCTGAGTTTATTCGGGAGCTTCTGGATCGTGAATGCACTGTTGATGAAAATGCCGCCGCCTACGTGCAGAAATGGGACCAGACGCTCGAATCTGTTTTCGTTAAGAATCTGGAAAATGTCCAGGGCGATGAACGAGACGTCATCATCATCTCGACGGTTTATGGAAAGGATTCCAAGGGTGCATTTCACCAGCGGTTCGGGCCGATCAATGGAATTTATGGGCACCGTCGTCTGAACGTGCTATTTACCCGCGCGAAGAAGAAGGTAACCGTCTTTACGTCCATGGTTCCCGAAGAGATTGGGGACGAGGGAAAACACTGGGGCGTAAGGGTCCTGAAAGGCTATCTGCAATTTGCCCGCGACGGTCTCGCGTCGATTCCTTCGGCGAACGGAGAATGCGACAGCGAATTTGAGCAGTGGGTATTGCAGGTACTTCAATCACACGGCTATCAGGGCGTACCCCAGGTGGGCGTATGTGGCTATCGCATCGATATTGGAGTAAAGCATCCTGGAAATCCAGGTGTTTTCCTATGCGGAATAGAGTGCGACGGAGCCACATATCATAGTGCGCGGTCCGTTCGTGAGCGAGATCGCCTTCGCCAAGAGGTCCTTGAGCGCTACGGTTGGAAGCTGTTTCGGATTTGGTCCACGGACTGGTTCAGAAACCCAAGCCTACAGACGAAACAGATGCTCGCGTACCTCCAACAATTGCACCCGCCGATCTCCGCGATGTGAACACGACTTCTGACACAACGGACCCCAAAGCGTCTGTGAATGAAGGTCTGTGTGATCTCCGGGTAACCCAGACCACGGACTTTCCTTCGTTCTGCCAGCAGATCAGGCCGGACATAAAATGGAAAAGATATGTTGTTGACGATCACAAGCACTGGCAGACCGGCGACTGATATAGGTTACTTGTTGCACAAGAATCCTGATCGAGTGCAGTCGTTCGAACTGTCGTTTGGGAAGGCGCACGTCTTTTATCCAGAAGCGACGGCGGAGCGTTGTACTGCGGCGCTGCTCCTGGACGTTGATCCGGTTGCGCTCGTTCGCACGCGACGGGGGCCGTCCGGTGACGGCGGCGCTCTGGACCAGTATGTGAACGACCGGCCTTATGTGGCATCGTCTTTTCTCAGCGTGGCCATCGCCCGCGTTCTGAGCAGCGCATTGGCAGGAACCAGCAAGGGACGCCCGGAGATGGTGAACCAGCCCCTGCCATTAGCTGCAAAGATCACCGCGCTGCCCTGCCGCGGGGGGTCGGACATTTTGAAGCGTTTGTTCGAGCCTCTCGGATACGTCGTACGCGCGGAGCATCACCCACTCGACGAGGCATTTCCCGAATGGGGCGAGAGCAACTACTACACCGTGGAACTGGCGCAGCAGATCACGCTTCAGAACCTGCTCACCCACCTGTACGTCCTCATACCTGTACTCGACGCGGAAAAGCATTATTGGGTCGGACAGGATGAAGTTGAAAAGTTGCTCCGGCACGGCGAAGGATGGTTGCAATCGCATCCCGAGCGGGAACTGATCGTGAAACGATACCTGCGCTATCAAAAGCGCCTATCGGATGAGGCGCTCGCCCGGCTGATCGGCGACGAAGAAGCCGACCTCGATGCCGAGCAGGAGAAGAGAGTGGGGGAGGAAGAGGCCATCGAAAAGCCGATTGCGCTGAACCAACTCCGGCTGGAAGCTGTCATGCAGGCTGTCACAGAATCCGGGGCCACGCGCGTTATCGATCTCGGTTGCGGTGAAGGAAAATTGCTGAGGGAATTGCTCAAGCAAAGGCAGATTCTGGAGATCGCCGGCATGGACGTGTCCCACCGCAGTCTTGAGATTGCCAGCGAACGGATGCATTTCGACACTATGCCGCCCAAGCAGAAGGAGCGGATTCGACTGTTTCATGGCTCCCTCATGTATAAGGATGGGCGCATCGCCGGGTTTGAAACAGCAACGGCGATTGAGGTCATTGAACATCTTGACCCGCCGCGGCTGGCCGCGTTCGAGCGTGTGGTATTCGAGCACGCGAAGCCGAACACCGTCATCATTACGACGCCCAACTCGGAATACAACGTGCGTTTTGAGACGCTGCCTGCAGGCCAATTCCGGCACAAGGATCACCGGTTCGAGTGGACGCGGAAGCAGTTTCAATCCTGGGCTGGAGACGTTGCGCAGCGCTTCGGTTACACCGTGACATTTCGGCCAGTGGGCAATGAGGATGCAGAAATCGGATCGCCGACTCAAATGGGAGTATTCAGTCGTTGACAGATAGGATTGAGAACCCGAATCTGATCGTTCCCTTGGGGACACAAGTGGTAATGCGCGCGGAAATCGTTCCGATCGGTGGCGGCTCGCCCGTGCCAAAGGGTACGGTCGGGGAGCTGATTCGAACACCGGCCGATGCGACTCACGCATACCAAGTGCGCTTTGCAGACGGACAGGAGGGGTGTGTGCGCCGCCACGACTTCTCTCTGTTGAAGCACCTCAAAAACGGTCCGCTTGGCGACCGTGACCGGGTTTTGAAGGAATTCGATCTATATGGCTTTGTGATCTACAGGTGCGTGGTTGGTTCTCAGGCTTATGGGCTCAGCAACGAAGAATCCGATACGGACAGACGAGGGGTCTATCTCCCTCCCGCAGACTTGCATTGGTCGCTTTACGGCGTACCCGAGCAACTTGAAAACGCAGAGACAGAGGAAGTGTACTGGGAGCTTCAGAAATTCCTGGTCCTGGCGCTAAAAGCAAATCCCAACGTGTTGGAGTGTCTTTATTCGCCATTAATTGAGACGAAGACTGCGCTTGCCGAGGACTTGCTCAACCACCGTAACGCATTTCTGTCCAAGCTGGTCTATCAAACCTACAACGGGTATGTGCTTTCGCAGTTCAAACGCCTGGAGCAGGATCTCCGCTCAACGGGGACGATCAAGTGGAAGCACGCAATGCACCTGATCCGCCTGCTACTTTCGGGGATCACTGTGCTGCGTGAAGGTTTTGTACCCCTTTCTGTCGAGGCATACAGAGAACAGCTGCTTTCGATACGCCGCGGCGAGGTCGCATGGGAATCAGTCAATGCGTGGCGGTTGCGTCTTCACGAGGAATTCGAAGATGCGTACGCCGAAACAGCTTTACCGGAGAGCCCTGACTACCAAGCTGTGAACGAGTTTCTCGTGCGGGCGCGAAGGAGCATGGCCCAATGACTATTGAATTCCCTCGCGAAGTTGGCCAAGCCGTTGCCGAGCATCCATACCCGCTGGTTTTCGCCACGATTAGCGGAGCCCATCTGTATGGCTTCCCCTCTCAAGATTCCGATTGGGATATTCGCGGTGTTCACGTCCTTCCCGTTCGGGAAGTGCTCGGCCTTTACGAAACCCGTGACACAATCGAACAAAGCGCGAAGACCCCGGTTGAGCTTGATGTCGTTACGCACGACTTGAAGAAGTTTTTCGGGCTTTTACTGAAGCGTAATGGCTACGTATTGGAGCAACTTTACTCGCCGCTGATTGTGAAGTCATCCTCCGGGCACGAGGAGTTGAAGCAGATTGCGACAGGTTGCGTGACACGATTTCACAGTCACCACTACCTCGGATTTGCGGCCACCCAATGGGGCCACTTTGAAGCAGAAACGCCCCCACGCGTCAAACCGCTGCTTTATACATTTCGCGTTCTATTGACTGGTATTCGACTCATGAATACGGGGCAGATCGAGGCAAACATCCTCCGGCTTAATGAGGAGTTTGGACTCCCGTATATTGACGAACTCGTGTCCCGCAAAACCCATGGTGCTGAGCATGGAGTTTTGACCGAAAGCGATGCAGGGTTCTATAGAGGGGAGTACCAACGCCTTCGCAGCGAACTCGAATTGAGTTCAGAACGATCCGCCCTTCCAGAATCTCCGACCTGCAGGCAGGAACTATCGGATTTGTTGGTCCGACTTCGAGGCTGCAATCTCTGACCCGTCCAGGAAAATGAATTCGTGAAAATCACTATCCCTGAACTTTCGCTCGTTCTGCTCATCGGCCCTTCCGGTTCCGGCAAGTCAACGTTCGCGCGCACGCATTTCAAGCCGACTGAGGTTCTTTCGTCCGACTTCTGCCGTGGGCTGGTTGCCGATAACGAGAACGACCAGACAGTGACCGGCGAAGCATTCGAGATCCTGCATTTCATCGCTAGGAAGCGGCTTGCGCTGGGTCGGTTGACGGTGATCGATGCCACAAACGTGCAGCCTGAATCGCGCAGGTCGCTGGTTGAGCTTGCGCGCGAGTTCCATGTCTTGCCAGTTGCGTTGGTTTTCAATTTCTCCGAAAAGCTGTGCCAGGAGAGGAATCGCGATCGGCCTGATCGGAACTTCGGTCCGCATGTGATTCGGAATCAGGCGCAGCAATTGCGCCGCTCATTGCGCGGATTGGAACGCGAGGGGTTTCGTCACGTCCACGTGTTCGGCGACCCTGTCGACTTGGATGGGCTCGAAATTGAGCGTCAACCTCTGTGGAACAACATGCGGCGCGAGCACGGGCCGTTCGACATCATCGGCGACGTGCATGGTTGTTTTGATGAGATGAACAGCCTCCTCCAGCAGTTGGGATATGCAATTGAGCCAGAGGGAGCCGAGTATCGGGTCGTTCCGCCCGATGGCCGCAGGGCGGTTTTCATCGGAGATCTCGTGGACCGCGGACCGAAAATCCCAGAGGTTTTGCGCCTCGTGATGGGCATGGTGAAGGCCGGAACTGCGTTCTGTGTGCCGGGGAATCACGACGTAAAACTGATGCGGAAACTGCGCGGGAAGGACGTGAAAATCACCCACGGACTCGCCGATTCGCTCGCCCAACTGGAACCCGAACTGCCCGAATTCAAGCGCCAGGTTGCCGATTTTATCGACGATCTGGTGAGCCATTATGTGTTCGATGATGGCCGCCTGGTGGTGGCCCATGCGGGCATGAAAGAGGAGATGCAGGGCCGCGGTTCGGGGGCGGTTCGCTCGTTCGCGCTGTTCGGTGAGACGACCGGTGAGACCGACGATTACGGCTTGCCGGTCCGGTACAACTGGGCCGCCGAGTACCGCGGAAAGGCGATGGTGGTCTATGGTCACACGCCCGTTCGAGAGCCTGAATGGCTGAATCGGACCATCGATATTGATACGGGATGCGTCTTTGGCGGCAAACTCACCGCGCTTCGCTACCCCGAAAAGGAACTGATCTCGGTCCCGGCTCTTCAGGAGTATTACGCCCCGGCGAAACCATTCCTGAAGGAGGTTGCTGTCGGATCGTCTGTAACCTCGCTGAGCCAGCAACAAGAGCTGGACGATTTGCTCGACATCAGCGACGTGATCGGCAAAAGAATTGTCGAGACCCGCCTACACGGGAACGTCACCGTGCGCGAGGAAAATGCCATCGCTGCGCTCGAAGTGATGAGCCGTTTTGCGGTCAATCCGAAGTGGCTGATCTACCTTCCGCCGACGATGTCGCCGTGTGAAACCAGTGCCGAACCAGGCCTGCTCGAACACCCTGCCGAGGCTTTCGATTACTACCGGAGGGCTGGGGTGGAGCAGGTCATTTGCGAACAAAAGCACATGGGTTCCCGTGCGGTTGTGATCGTGTGCCGGGATCGGGATGCTGCCCGCAAGCGTTTCGGTGTGGCCGAGGAAGAAGCGGGCATGTGCTACACCCGGACGGGCCGCCGCTTCTTCACCGATGCAAATCTCGAACGGGAGTTCCTGGACCGGGTGCGAGCGGCGGTCGAGAGGGCTGGCCTTTGGGATGAATTGGGCAGCGACTGGCTGTGCCTGGACTGCGAGTTGATGCCCTGGTCGGCGAAGGCACAGGACCTCTTGCGGCAGCAGTACGCGCCCGCCGGAGCAGCCGCGAAAGCAGGATTGTCGCAGGCCGTCTCCGCGCTGAGACTCACTGCGGAGCGGCTGCCCGAGGCTGCCCCATTGGTGGACTGGTATAAGCAGCGGTCGGTGATGGCGGACGCATACGTCGAAGCCTACCGCCGCTACTGTTGGACGGTCCGCTCACTGCTCGACCTGAAGCTCGCGCCATTCCATTTGCTCGCGAGCGAAGGAGCCGTTCACACGGACAAAGACCACCAGTGGCACATGACGACTTTAGGCAGACTCGCTGAAGCGGGCCAAGAAATTCTGCTCGCCACGCCGGACAGAAT
>DASUJR010000114.1:0-18042 GCA_036279175.1 Candidatus Acidiferrales bacterium
CGCATGGATATCAACGGGACCACGTGGATCGAATACGGGCAGCCAGCCGTACCGGGTAAGAAGCCCGGCGAAAGGATCGTGTATCACTGGAATCCGCCGAATCGCGTGAGCGTCGCGATCCAAACTTCCAAAGACGGAACGAACTGGACCACGGTCGATCAGGGAGAAGGCGAGAAGCAGCCGTAACGCGCGGCTACAACGCCAAGATCCGCGCGAAACCGCAAGCCGCTCGCGATGCAGGCAGTGTGGCACGCGGCGGCACTACTCGGTCGTGTACGTGATCTCCAATTTGCGAATCCGGTAGCAGGAAAACACAACCACAGCAGCGGTAAAGCAGAGGAGTCCAACGATCGTCGCGAACCACGAAAGCGGTTCGGGTTCAATCGTGAAGAGCGAGAGAATCCCCGGCGGGGAAACGTGAACCGGGTAGAGCTGCTTTAGATAGAACGTGACGCTCAGCAGTTGCAGGCTGCGCGGCAAAATCGGAGTGATCGCTTCCCACCCGAAGAACAGCGCTCCTGGAACGATCGGATTCTTGAAGACCAGGCTTAAGCCGAGAAACACGGCGCCGTAGCCCAGCGTCCCCAGCGCCATGACGAGCGCATAGGCTCCCATCTGCCGCAATCCTGGCCCGTGAAACATGTACGACGATCCCAACGTGCCAAGCCTGCTGTAGACGAAATAGAAGCAGCCGAGCAGCGCCGTCTCGAACAGAATGATCGCTGTGATCGAGCCGGCCAGAAATTTCCCGATGGCGAGAACCTCGCGCCGCACCGGAGAAAGAAACTGGTAGTGCAGCGTGCGCTCCACCATCTCGCCGCGAAACAGCCAGCTGAAAATTCCCATGCATGCGAAAAACAGCCCGAGCTTCACGTAGTAGAGCTGCACGATTCCCGCAAGCACTTCCGTATCGCCCTGCAATGCGCCCGCGTTTACCGGATCCCGAAAGGGGCTGACCTTATGAACGAATGTCATTAAAGTCGGTACGAAGGCCAGCAGATAGATCCACAGCCGGCGCTTGGTGAACAGGCCGCGCCGCAGTTCGCGTTGGATCAGGACGCCTACCTGGCCGCGCCACGCGCGCCAGGGTTGCTCGCGCGTTCGAGCGACCAGTCCCGCCGGCACTTCGCGAACGTTCATGCGAGATTTCCGTCCGATCCGATCAGGTACTGATAGATCGAGTTCACATCCTCGTCAGCCGGCGCGACAGCTTCGATTTGGACAAGTCCTGCGACCACCACTTTGTTAAGCAGCAGGAAGAATTCGTCCGCGTTCGTGGTTCGCACCAGCACGCCTCCGCCATCTCTCTGTATAGCGGCTTCCACCACGTGCTCGAGCGAGAAGGCCTCTGCAGCCAGCCGCTTCGCGTTCGAGCAGCGCACCAGAATTTGCATTGGTTGGTCTTGCACTTCGCTGCGCACCGACTGGATTTGGCCCTCCGCGACGATAAATCCGCTGCTCATCAGGACGACTCGATCAGAAATGCGATCGATATCCTCCAGAATGTGGCTCGAGATGACGAGGTGAAGCCCTTCATCCGCCAGCGCACGGAACAGCGCCAGCATTTCCGCTCGCGCCATCGGATCGAGCCCGTTCATGGGCTCATCCAGGATCAGGACGGACGGGTGATGCGCGATCGCCTGTGCCAGGCGGACTCGCTGCCGCATCCCTTTGCTGTAGCCGGCGGCGCGACGGTTCGCGGCTTCCTGTAATCCAACTCGCACGAGAGCCTGACGAGCCAGTTCCGCGGCCTGCGGGTGAGGGAACCCTCCCAGCCGCAACGGCCAGTAGACGAAGTCGTATCCTTTTATTCCGCGCGGAAACGAATCGAATTGAGTGCAGTAGCCGACCCGCTTGAAAAACTCCTCCGGCTGGCTCGGAGAAAGCCCGCGCACCAGCACCGTCCCATGCGTTGGCTGGATCAATCCGGTCATCAGGTTCATCAGCGTTGTCTTGCCCGACCCGTTCGGCCCAACCAGCGCCGTGATTCCCGGTTCCAGCGAAAAGCTGACGCGATTCACGCCCAGAATCTCGCCATAGAATTTCGAGACGCCTTCGAAAACGATTTTCGTGTTCTCGGGCATCATCCGCGCACCACCTCAAACGCGCGCAGCCGTGTGTGCAGCAAGTGCAAACAGAAAAGGCAAATCGCGATCAGCATCGCCCATGCGGCAGACTTCGGTATCGCGCCCTCGCCGCCCTGGTAGGACGCATGAAAGCCGGCCCACACGATCTCCTGGAACATGTAAGAAATGTTCAGCAGGTTGCCCCAATTCGTGTGCAGGATCGCATTCAGCACGGCTCCAAACCCGGCGGGGATCAGGAAAACTCCGAAAATCGAAGCCATCGCCAGAATCCGCCATTTCACCCACGCCGACGCCGCCAGCGCGATCAGCGAAAGCAGAATGATCCAGATGAGGCTGCACCACAGAATCGGGCCAATCATCCACAGATGGGGCTTGAGCCAGCCGTCCGGCCCCAATCCGGCCTGCAACAACAGCAAGATCAATGCCGGAATCCAGGTCATCAACGATAGTAGAACTGCCAGGACCGCGAATTTTCCCGTTACGTATTCGGCGCGGCTCAGCGGCCGGCTCAGAAATAACGGCAACGCCCCGTTCGACAAATCGCCGGCTACGAGCGTCGGCGCCGCCCAGCACGTCAGCAAAAAGGCGAGCGAAGTTTGTACTTCGAGAAAAATCGCGAAAAATTCTTCCCCTACGGGAAGCGTTGCCGATGACCGGAACGAAAGCACCTCATGCAGCAGCTTATTGTTCGCGACGAAGATGTATCCGGCGAAGCCCAGCACGGGCACAAGCGAAAGAATGAAAAATCCGGTGAAAAAGCGCGACCGAAACAGATCGCGAGTCGCGTAGCGCGTCAGCACAAATGCGCGCGACCACCGCTTCGTGAGCGCTCCGCCGTACGATTCGTAGCGGCGCTTATATACGGCCATTCGTCGCCCCCGCTCCCGTTTGCGCCATCGCATTCATGAAAATATCTTCCAGCGAATCGCGACGGTAGTTCAGCTTGCGAATGCGCACGCCCTGCTCGGCCGCGAGCCGGTAAACGTCGTGAATCTCGACGCCCGCTGGAAGTACAACCTTCAACCGCGAATCTCCAAACGCGGCGCACTCGCAACCCATCGTTCCCAGCCCTGACGTAAAGCCGGCGCCCGAGCCCATCACTTCCATTTCCAGGAAGCGGCGATTCGATTTGCGTTCCTCTTCCAGATTGATAATTCCGGCGATGCGGCCGTCGCGCAGAATCAGCACTTCGTCGCAGGTCTGTTCCACGTCGTGGAGCAGATGCGAGGAAAGCAGCAGATGCGTGTTGCTCGCCTGGCGGATTTCGCGGATCAAGCCGATCAGCCGCTTGCGGCCCGGCGGATCGAGTCCATTTGTCGGCTCATCGAGAATCAGCAGCCGCGGACCGTGCACGATGGCCTGCGCGAGCTTCGCCAGTTGCTTCATTCCCAGTGAATACGTTCCTAGCTTGCGGTACCGCGCCTCGCCCAGCCCGACATAAACGAAGGCTTCGTGCGCCCGTTCGAGCGCCAGATCGGGCGGCAACCCCGAAATTTCGGCCATGTAACGTACGAAATGAACGCCGGTCATGCGGGAGACGAACGCGTCGTTTTCCGGCATGTAGCCGACCAGCGACCGCAAGTCGGTATGCGCGTCGCGAATATCCAGCCCCAGAACGCGAGCCGTTCCGCCCGACGGCGGATGAAAGCCGAGGAGCGTATTGATCAGCGTCGATTTGCCCGCGCCGTTTGGACCGAGCAGGCCGATCGCTCGCGAATGCACCGCTCCCGTCAGGCCGTGAAGGATCTTCCGGCCGCCCAACTGCACTTCCAGCCCGCTCAGTTCAATCGTGGGCGCCATCTGTCTACATTACGGCTTAGCGATGCGAGAAGTTCCGCGTGCCTGTCCCAGAAGGTTCAGCAGCGTCATCGCGTCCGGCTGAAAGTCGAGCAAGTTTGTAGTGCTCGCCACTTCGATCGTATTTGTGCCGCCGTACGCACAGATCGCAGCCGGCTTGGTGTTTTCGGCCAACTGCTGCAGCGTTCCCTGACCAGCCTGGCCGAGCTGCCCCGCCAGCGGCTGCACCAGCGGACCAACGTTCCAGTACATCAGCGCGGAAAAGTTCGCGTACGAATCGCGCGGCAGAAGGGAATGGAACGCGCCGGATGTGGCGAGCGAATCGCCATTCGTGTAGGTCGCAAGCGCATTCATCACGACCGCGCGAGACGGCCCTGCGACAAGATACCCGTTCGCATAGGTGTAATCAATTTCCGATGGGCCCTTCCCTTGCGCGAAGGCGATCGTGTAAAACGTTCTGCCTCCGGCCTGTTGCTGTTCGAGCGTCACCACGGGCTTGCCCGACACGATGAAATGCTGGCCCGCGAGCTGAACCAATTTCGCGATCGATTGCTGCAGCACGGAGGGTTCGTTCACTTCCGCGATCAGCTTCCACGACGGTTTAGGCAGCACCGGGCCGTCCACCGCGAACGTGACCTCGCCCCCCAGCGCTCCCGCCAGATTGTTGCGAAAATCCACGCCGATGTTCGCCTCTTCTTGCTCAAGCTCTGCACTCACGTCCGAATGGTTGCGTGCCTGCACCAGCCGCATTAGATCGTCGAACATGTTCGCGGGCTGTTTCGTCACCGCAGACGCTACCGCGGTTGCGTTCGCAGAAATGAAATTCAGAGAGCCCATCGGCGCTGGAGCGGCCAGCCAGGAAGCAAGGCCGCTGCGTTGTTGCGCGAACCCCACCACAGCCCGATTTTCGGTCTGCCCGGAAATATCGCCATGCGTGGCAATCAAGTATTTCATGCCGGTAAAGCCCAATGCAGTGAGGGCGCCGTTGTCGCTCTCCGGCGTGCCAATCCCTCGGCGCGCGCGCGCCTGCTGCACGTGAGTCACGATGCGCTCCAGATCGGCCGCGAACAGAACCTGAGCGCCCCGGCTATAGACGCCACGGATCTGTTTGCCGAAATCGGTGTTCTCAAATCCCGAATTGCCGCTCGCGAGCGCCGCGTTCATTCGCACCACGCCGGCTGCGCTTCCAACGACGAGCACGTCGGGGCGCACCAGCGCGACGAGTTCCTTTCCGCTCGACGAAACGGATGCAATTGAACTCTCGTCGACAATTTGAACCGATGGCTTCGACGATTTGCCGAACATCGAGATCTGTTGCCGGAGAAAATCCGCGAGGCCCTGATTCTTGATGGGTGCCAGCAGCACAGGCCCGGTCTTGTCCTGAAGGTCGCCCACCAGCACCATTTCGTCGCCCAGATACTGGCTGGCCTTTTCGATTTCGCCGATCGCGAGCCCGAGCATTACATCCTGCTGCGGCTTTGTGACCTGGCCCCACCATTGCTGCAGCACGGGACTGCGGTTGAGCTCGTCCTGAAAGATCTGCTCACCTTGCGCGAACGTGTTCCCAAGGTTGGGGACGCTAACATACAGTACGGTGTCTTCGGGGACGCGCGGCAAAATCGTGCTCTGATAACGCGGCGCGGGAGAGGGAATCTGTTCGAGGCGATGCCCTAACCGCGAAAACTCGTCCAGCAACGCCGCGTACTGCTGCCGGTTTTGACTCCATGCGATCTGGCCGCTTACCGGCACGGCGCCCACGCTCTGGGCCGTCGCCACGGATTGTCCCGCTTGCAGCACGGAATTTTTTCCATCGTGCGCGACGCTCACCGTGCCCTCGACCACACCCACGCGCGAGCCTTTGGTTCCCGACTCGATCGAAAAAATCGTTCCCGTGTCCGATACCGTACAATCGGGCGTCAGTACGTAAAGATGCCCGCTCTTTCGGTGCGGCGCCTGCACAATAATGTCGCCCTGCTCCAGATGGATCGTCGTGTTCCGGAATCCGGCGCTTACCGAAAATTGCGTTCGCTGATTCATTTCCACGCGGCTGCCGTCGAACAGCCGCAAGATCGCATGCGAATCCGCGCTCGTGCGAATCAGTTGTCCCTGTGCTACCTGATCCCCTGCCTTCAACGCGTTTTCGCTTGTCGCTGAAACCAGATATGCGTGCCCCGTAATCGACTCGACCTGCGCGCGACTCCCTGACGGTCCAGCGACGTACCGCAGACCGATAAACGCCCCCGCCGCCGCGATCAGCACCACGGCCGCCGCTGCCCAACCGTATCGTCCCAGCGTCCATCGAGAGGTCTGCCTTAAAGGCTCCAGTTGCCAGTGCGCAGCCGTCGCGGCGGGATCGGCTCCTCCCGCTGCATACGCGCGGCACGACGCGCATTCGCGCAGATGATCCTCGACGATCAATCTGCGCGCCGGCGAAAGCTCAGCTTTCTGCAACAGCGGCACGTCAGCGCGCACGCCGGCACATCCGCGCGCCTCGCTCGCGGGGATAGCCATACTCCCCGCTTCGATCTGCTGCCACACTCGTTGCGTGGACTGTTCCAGCGCCGACGAAGGAACGTCTTCGGCACGAATTCCGGAAATTACCTGATCGAGTTCGTCGTGCTTTTTTCCAAACATGACTGTGCCTCGCTCTTCAAAAACTTTTGTAGCTCTTTGCGCAATCGCGACCGCGCGCGGTGCAGCGTCACGGCTACCACCGCCTGCGACGTTTGCATCATCCGCGCGACTTCCGGATTGTCCATGCCCTCCACGTACCGCAGCACGAACATCTCCGCCGTCCGCGGATGCAGCTTCGCCAGTGCTTTCCGCAGCCATTGCCGCAGTTCTGCCGATGATTGCGCCTGTTCGGGAGAGTTCTGAGACGGGGAAGGAATTGAGTCGTCTTCGATCGGTATGTGTGACTGAACGTTGCGCGACCGCAGCAGGTCGAGCGCCGAATTCACCGCGGCACGCCGAATGTAGCTGCCGACATCGCGGATCCGACCTTCATCCAGCCCGCCGCGCGCCAACCGCAGGAATACCGCTTGCGCGACGTCCTCGGCGTCAGGCACGTTTCCCGTAATACGGAAAGCCGCCTGCAATACCGAGGCGTAGTGCGCTCGAAAGATCGCTTCCAGTTGCGTGGCCACTGCGGCTGCCTTCAACGTGCCCACCGCTGTCGATAGCGTCTCTGCTGCTGCCGCCAACTGCCCCTCCCGACCTTCTGCCAGATAGACGTGCGGGGAAGGGAATTCTTAACAGGGCCCGGCAAAAAAACTCAGGGCTCGTTCGGCGATGGGATGGTGATGATATTACTGCGCTTCCATTTGCGATACACGTTGGCCACAGCAAGCGTCCAGAAGGGTACGAGGTCTGCGCCGGGCAGCATCTCGCCCAAAAATGACGGCAGAAATTCCCAGTGCCAGCCCACGAGTCCGATCAGCGCTGCCGCGACTCCGAAGTCCAGCACGTCGTCGGCGGGCGAGAGCGCGCCATCCCCGAACAAGGGAAATACGATGATCTGAAGCGCGTCCGCGGCAATAGCCAGAGCCATCGCAAAGCGAAAACGCGAGCGCTCCGAAAGGGTAATTTGATTTTCAGTCATCGGCGCCTAAGCCCCAATTGTGCGCCCGGGAAGGCCCGGATAGTAGCAATTCGCGAGAGGCGTAGGTTAGTTTGAATTCATCGCGAACGCAGGAGTCAAAATTCAGACTGACCAACTCTCGGAGAGCGTTGATCGCTGGGCGATCACAATCAATGTGCGCTGTGCACGGCGTGAATCACCGAAATCACCACGATCACCATCATGAACAGCACGTAAATGCGCAATCCCCATAACGCCGCGCTCACGCCGAACGAAAATGGCCGCCTCCCAAAGCGCGATTGCGATTTCGCGGCCACCACCTGATCCGCCTCAAGCAGCGAAAGCACCAATCGCGGGTCCTTCAGATCCGGACGCCCTGGTCGCACATTTGCTGCGTCTGCTTTAGGCTCTTTCGAATTTGCGTCGTTCTGTTCCATTGGCGTTCCTCGACTGAATCGCTCGCCTCGTCATCCGCCTAGCAGTTTCGGGAAAATTGTCGCGACGGCAAAACCAATTCCAGCGCAGATCAGCAATACCGTGACGCCAATGCCGGCCGCGTTTGCCCAGATGCCGTTCACGTGCTCGCCCATCACTTCGCGGTCGTTCACCAGCAGCAGCAAGAACGCGAGTGCAGGCGGCATCGCAAGCACGGCAATCACGTTTACCGTCAGCACTACGAATTCCAGCGGAAACCGCGGAATCAGCACCAGTCCCGCCGCGATAAACGCTGATCCGATCAGTGTCAAATAAAACGGCCACGCCTCGCGCAGCGGACGATTCAGGCTGTGCCCTGTCCCGAATACCTCGCCGAACGCGTATGCCGAGGACGTCGAGATCGTGATCGCCGCAACGATTCCTGCTTCGAAAATTCCCAGCGCGAACAGTGCGGCGCCTGCATGGCCGATCCACGGCTCGAGCGCCTGTGCGAATTCGGCTCCCTGGAACGCCGCCGAGTTGATTCCATGTCGAAATAGCGGGACCGTGGCAAGAATCGTCGCGATAGCGAAAACAGCGGCCAGAGCGGCCCCGATTGCCGTATCGAGTCGTCCCGCCCCGATGTCGCGCGGCTGCATTCCCTTGTCCACCACCGCACTCTGCTGAAAAAACAGCATCCACGGCGTCACCGTCGCGCCCATCGTCGCGAGCAGCAGCACCAAAATATCGTAATGGCTCCCGTGCGGCAGCGGAGACCACGTCAGCATGGCGTGTCCCACGGCGTGCCAATCCGGACGCGCGAGAATCGCGGCGGGAATGAACAGCGCGTTGAAAATCGCCAGGCTCAGCGTGATTCTTTCCCATGTCCAATATCGCCCCGTTGTGATCGCTCCCAGCACGATCACCAGAGCTCCGCCTACCGCAACAGAAGGACGAATCCCGAAAAATCCTAGGCCGGCGCGCACGCCGATGAACTCCGTCACGAGCGTCAGAAAATTCCCCAGCACCAGATCGCCCATCGCGAACAGGCCCCAGAATCTTCCGAAGCGGTCGAAGATCAACTCCGCATGGCCGCGGTGCGTCACCGCGCCCAGCCGCACGGTCATCTCCTGCACCACGAATCCCATCATGAACGTGAGCACCACGAACGGGAGGAAAAAACCGATTCCATAGCGCGCGCCGTCCGCCGAATACGACAGCATGCTGGGCGCATCATTTTCACCGAGAAAGACCAGAATCCCCGGACCGACCAGCAGCCAAAGCAGCCGCAAGTTCGCCAGTGCCTTCGAATGTCCTGTTCGGCGAGCGCGTGCAACCTGGTACCGGTCGCGTGCGCGGTCAATGTCCTCGTGAGTGAGCAGCCCGGTCAGATCCCGTTCCGACGCTGCCGCGGTTTCCGTAGTGGGATGAGCTGGTGGCCGTTCCGCCGAGCCTCGCTGGCCGGACCAAGACATCGTCAAATCGCGCGCGTCCGCCGCGCGTTCGGAATCGCCTCCGCTATCTTCGAACTCGATCATAGTTAACTGCGCTGAACTCTACACATAAACTACGCTTAACACGTGCGAGGGTCAACGCAGTTGTGTGGTTTCGTTGAGGATGTGTCAACCAGTCCGAATGCCGTGACGACGCGCGAGCGGGCTTCAGGTTTTCTTTCGAGCGAGGCAGTAAAGATACAGTCCCGTGTACCCGCGAAACCGAAAATAGGGCAGAAGCACTGACGCGATCGGCAGGATCGCCATGTTTTTGAATTGCACCAGCCGGGCGGCCATCCGATGCCTTCTGCCCTCAGCCGCACGCTTCATGGCTGCCTGTGCCTCTTCCGGTTTCATCTCCGCCAGATCCGCGAGCGTCGCGGGCCGTTCACCCGCCACTCGTGACACGAGGCCAGTTGACATAGCCATGCTGAGCACTTGAGCCGCACGCCGGCTTCCAAGTCGCTCCTGGCGCATGGACAGAATTTCGAACCCTTCCGCCTCCAGAATGTTTCGCAGTGCTTCCGGGCTCCAACGTGTTAAATGATTGGGGGGGTAATCGAGCGACTCGATGCCGTTCTGCCACCGGCAACGGTTCGGGACGCTGAGCGCGATAAAGCCGCGCGGTGCCAGAAGATCTTTCGCCAGATTCAGGAATTGCCTTGGTTTATCTTGGTGCTCCAGAACTTCGAAAAACGTTACTATGTCAAAATATTCCTCCGGCCGAGTCTTCCGAAATTGCTCGGGGCGCAACGCGAACACTTCTGTCAATCCGTAATGCTGTTGCGCAAAGCGCACTGCCGCGGGGTCGAACTCGATACCGGTCACGTCAAATCCGGCGTCCCGCGCCGCCGCGAGGAAATTGCCGGTCCCGCAGCCTAGATCGAGCAGGCGGCCGCGCTTGGGCGCCTTCGTATCCGCGAGAAAGAACCTGTGCCCCGGCTCGAGCGGCATTCTCGACTGGTCTCGGCCTTGGTACGCCATCTCGTACCAAGCGCCGTCCGGCATCGTGACGGGATGCCAGAAGTGCAAATCACAGTTCCCGCATGCGTAGAGCGAAGCTTCATAGAACACTTCCAACGGGGCATAGCTGGCGGTTTTGCCACACGCGGGACAGGTACCCGCTTCTCCCGTCGATGCAGGTCCTGTTTGTTTCTTGTTGGCCAGGCCCACGTTTTCTGAAGGCGAAAGGGCTGTGTGTCGTACTGACTGCTTCATGCGGGCCTTCCGGTGGGAAAAAGCCTGGACCGCAGATCGTGCCAGCTTCTGTGCAGGTTCATCCGCACAGCTTTTAACGCCGGCCGCATCACACGGCGCCATGGATAGGGATCGAGCGCCCGCACTTCTCGCAATAATTCGCGTTTTAGCGACAGCGGAGTTTTGAGGCTCAACAAAGCCGGGACCCAGATGCCTGCCTTGACGTCCAGGACGTGTTCCAGTTCAGCTGGAGACAGCGTTAGCTGGCGAATGATCCAGTTGCAAATTCGCAAGATCTCCGATGAATCCGCCTGAATCGCTTCGATTTGGCTGCGCGCGGTTCCTGAGTGAAATCGATGGTAGTTGAGCGGCTCGGAAAGATAAGCGACTTTGCCTTGCAGCGCCGTCGCGGCCCACAGCTTCCAATCGCCGCCCAGTCGAAATGTTTCGTCGGCGCCGCCAACTCGTTCGTATACCTCTCTCCGAAAGACAACAGAACTCGCATTCCGAACGGGTGTTACGTGCGAGAAGTAAACTCGGCACATCTCCCGCCCGTCCATGCAGAAGTCGGTCCTCCATCGTTCCGGGTCCGGCAAGCAAGCATCGGCAAACCCATCCACGTCCCCGCGTTCGTTCACTCGCCATGAGCGGCAATAGGCGAACGAAACATCCGGGCTTGCTTCGAGAATGGCTACCAATCGCTCCAACAAACGTGCATCTGCGTAATCGTCCGATTCCGCGATCCAGATGTATTCCCCGCGTGCCATGCGCACGCCCTTATTCCATTGCTTGAACGGGCTTCCTGAATTCGCCTCGTTCCCGTCCATTCGCACGTCGATTCCTGCCGATCGACTCGGATCCTGGTACTCACGAAGAATTGCCCGGCTCGCATCCTTCGACGCATCATCCAGGAGAATCAATTCGAAATCTTGAAAGGTTTGAGCCAGGACAGTGTCGAGGCGCTGCCGTAAGAAGGCCGCGTGATTGTAATTCGGGACCACAACGCTCACTCGTGGCATGAAGTGTCTAACCGCTTTTCCGAAAAGGCTCAGGAAAATGGCCTGTGCTCTGGCGTCCGTACCATTCCCATAACGCGTAGAATCCCTTGGGCGAGAGCAGAGTTGCCGCCGCGCCCACGGTTGCATACTTGAACAGTCGATAGCCTAAGGTGGGTTTTCGATACTGAGATCGGAACGACCTTATTTCTGTCCGCACCGTTTCCAACCGGCTTCCACCGAACGTCTTCAATCGCCAGCGGCTCACCTGCGTCCACTCGGGGTAGAACGATACAGCCAGCGCATCCGGTGAGACTCCCAACCGCATAAGCATCGGTTCGATTGCGGCGAACATTCGTTCGTTCATTTCGGCGCGCCGCTGCATCTTGGTTTGGTTACCGACATCGACCGCATGCAGGTTTGAGGCATGTTGCCGGTAATACGACAGCGGCTGCTCGATCACAAGAGTTCCGGCAGCCATAGCGGCCCATGCGATTGGGGCATCGGCGCAAAAGACGAGAGTTTCAGGAATGGGAATTACTTGTCCCAGAATTTTTCGCCGGACGGTGAGCGCGCCAATCCATAGGAACTTCCAAAGCGACGCGACACGGCGTGCCTGTTCCGCTGTCGCTAGATTGAAAAAGCTCCGCTCGGCCGGTACGCAAGCCGCCGTTCCGGACGCGTCCTCGTGAACTTCATAATACCCATGACCCACCGCGGCCGCTTGGGGATTTTCCTCCAGCGCTGCTGTAACTGCGCGGATTTTTTGCGTGGCGAACCAATCGTCACCATCGAGAAATGCAACGATCTCACCACGCAGTTCGGGAAACGCAGCATTGAACGCTGAAGCCTGTCCGCCATTCGTCTTTGTGAGTAACCGCGCTCGCGGGGCGAACTTCCGCACGATTTCCGGTGTTCGGTCGGTTGACCCGTCATCGATCACCACGATTTCGTAATCGCGCGCCGGAAAGTCCTGTTCGAGTACGCTCACAATTGCGCGCTCGATGTATCTCTCGTGGTTGTAAGTGTCAATCAGAACGGACACGAGTGGACGCGTCACGATCCCCCCGCCACGGTTGTCGTCGAGTCGACTCGCCGGGATGGCTGTTGAAGCCGCCGCTTCAGGACCTTCACTCTTACACGCATACGCTCCACGTGCCGCGCGCGTTTGCCGGCGATTAGGACGGCAAACGCGTACGCCCATCGGAACGCGAGATTGCCTTTCGATACGATCGGCCGGGTTATGAGTGCGTCGCGGCAAAGATGCACAAATTGACGAAACCGGCCGGGCTGCCGCAGTTGGAATTCCTCGTCATCCTGGATCAGCCGCCATCGATGCAGGAACACCCTTGCCTGCGGCTTCAGCGATTGCGGCGCATTTAACTGCAGCCAGCCGCGCATCGCCGCGATTGCCGCCTCCCGCGCTTTCACTCGGCGTCGCAGGACCTCCGGGCTGGGCTTTCCTTCTGCATACCACAGGTTTTCTCCGTGCACCCGGTTCTTCGTCAGGCATTCGTCCACGGCGCCAACACGCCCGAGAAAAATGGCGAGGCCTATCAAGGGCGTGTCTGCCATGAAGACGAGCGACTCAGGAATCGGTATTAGCCGTTCCAATGCGCATCGGCGGAACGCCAGCGACGACGTTGGAGCCCCAAAATATTCCAGCAGCTTGCGCCAATCTGCCACTACGTCCCCCGCCACTGCTGAGAACGGCGCCCGAGACGTGCGCCCGTCGCGTCCATCCCAAAAGCAGAATCGGTTGTAGACCATGACCACGCTCGGAT
Organism: Candidatus Acidiferrales bacterium; assembly: GCA_036279175.1. Taxonomy (GTDB): domain Bacteria; phylum Acidobacteriota; class Terriglobia; order Acidiferrales; family UBA7541; genus Palsa-295. The sequence goes on from DASUJR010000114.1 coordinate 13,348, forward strand.
ACTTGTCAAACTCCTGCACCACCCGCGAGATTTTATTCCGCGCCCACACATCGTCGCCGTCAAGAAAAGCCACTAGCTCACCTTTCGCGTGCGACATCCCGAAATTGATTGCCGAGGCCTGGCCGCCGTTCTGTTTTCGCAGATACCGAACTGAATTTCCGTATTTCGCGACGCGCTCCCCGGTATCATCCGTCGACCCGTCGTCGACCACCAGTATCTCCATCTGGTCCTTCGGAAAATCCTGTGCCAAAGCACTGTTTACAGCGTCCTCGATGAACCTCCCATAGTTGTAAGTGTCGATTACGACGGAGACTCGGGGCGATGTCATGAAATCCCCTGACGATCATTCATAGGTCGGTGCGGCATCCAGCAGTCGGCTGCCTTTTCGCAAAAAGACCAGCTCCATCAGCCAAAGCACGCCGTACTTCGGGCTTCGATTCAGGTCCGTGACGTCCAGCAGCTCGTATCCGCTATCCGACATCCGGCGAACCACTTCCAGCATGCTGTTCGTACGCCCGTCTCTCAGGTCCACTTCGATGAAGAAGACTTCCGTCTTACCAATCAGCGTGGAGGCGCCCGCGAACACCTTCAGATCGAAACCTTCCGCATCGATCTTCACAATCTCGGGCATCGGCAGGTCTTCGGACGCAATGATTTCGTCAATCGTTCTTACTCGCACTCCGATGCGCCGCAGTCCGTCTGTTTGTGCCTCTTCCTCGGACATCAGGAAATTGCTCGAATCGTCGCGCTTGCAAATCGTGAACGGAAGCAGCCCCGGTTGGTCGGACGCGCCGGCGTTGATCCATCGAATTTTGCAGCCGCGATCGATTAGATCCTGAACGTACGTTTTCAATTCGTCCTGCGGCTCGATCAGGCTGTATTCCGCGTCCGGAAAATAGTTCAACGCCGATCGGGTCCAGTATCCTCGGTTCGCTCCCACGTCCACCACGTGCTTCGGCGCAAACCCAAGATCCCTCAACATGGGAAACAGCCGCGTGAGCCCAAATTCCTGTCTCGGCATCGTTTCCCGCAACGCCACGATCCGATACCCGAACTGACCCAAGGCCGTCTGTAAAAGCTTTTTCCCTGCGCGCGAGATTGGCACTTGCGGTCGTTCCATTCTGTTTCGATCTGCCGCTTCCGGAGCGTCGGCAACGAGGACATCAAAGGGGGCCGGGGCACTGTCCAGATTTTACAAAATCTTCCATCTTTCTCTGTTACTATTTTTTTGGGGTACCCAGCCTCGGTGTTCCTATCTTAATCCTCACTTGGGAGAACAAACGAACGTGCCACCAAAATCCGGCTGGTATGCGTGTGCTCTTTTCACTGTGTTCGCCATCGTTCTTCTGGCGGGCTGTTCATCGTCGTCGCAGCCACCCGTAACCGTTACGCTCTCGCCTTCGCCGGCATTCGTCGGTTCGGCGCAAACTGTTCAACTCACCGCTAATGTGACGGGCGACTCTTCCGGCGTCACCTGGTCCGTTGCCGGCGCGTCGGGCGGCACCATCGACGCGAACGGCAACTTCACCGCTCCCGCCGTCACACAGAACGCCACGGCCACCGTCACCGCCACGAGCAAACGCGATACGACGAAGTCCGCCACCGCTACAGTGAACATTATCGCGCCCGGCACGGTCGCCAACACCAACAATCCTCAAGTCGCGCAGTACACCATCAATCCGCCCGCCGACGCGAAAGTCTCCATCCAGTTCGGCCCCGACACCTCTTATGGCCTGACGACGTGGACCCAACCGACGCCCAGCGGCGGCGGTCCTACGAGCATCTACGTCGCCGGTATGCGCGCCAACACCCCCTACCACATGCGCGCCGTGATGCAATTTTCCGCCGGCGCCACCGTCAACGACGCCGACCACACCTTCACCACCGGCGCAATCCCGTCCGCGAATCTGCCCAGCATCACCGCCTCGACCACGGCGGGAATGACACCGCAGAGCGGCGTAGAACTGCTGGCTCTCACGACAAACTCTACGCTGATGACAGGTGTAGTGACGGACCTCTCAGGCAACGTTCTTTGGGCGTATAACGTGCCGGGGCTGACTACTGGATTCGGTTTATTTCCGATAAAGCTGTTGCCCAACGGAGATTTTCTGGTGAATTACACCATCGGAAGCAAAGTAGACGGAACGCAATCCGTTATGCAGGAAGTCGACCTCGGCGGCAACGTTGTCTGGCAAATGACGCCAACTGACCTCAACAACGCCCTTGCCAGCGCCACGTGTACCGGCTGCAACATCACGGTCGTCGGCACGCACCACGATGTCGCAATTCTCCCAAACGGTCATCTGATCGTACTTGCCGGCTTACAGAAAACGGTCGCTGGACTAGCTGGTTATTCCACGCCTCAGACGGTCAACGGCGACGCGATTATTGACCTCGACCAGAACCACAAGCCTGTCTGGGTCTGGAATGGATTCGATCATCTCGATCCGAATCGGCATCCGCTCGGCCTTCCTGACTGGACGCACACGAACGCAGTGGTCTATTCGCCTGACGACGGCGACCTGATCGTCTCGATGCGAAACCAGTCCTGGGTCATAAAGATTGACTACCACGACGGCGCCGGCACTGGAAACATTCTCTGGAAGCTCGGTTACCAAGGCGATTTCACTTTACAGGGCGGTACCGATCCCGTTGATTGGCAGTACGCGCAGCACGATCCTAACGTAATTACCCCGAATAGCAGCGGTGTCTTTCAGTTGACTCTGTTCGACGACGGCAACAATCGCGTCCTCGACTCAAGCGGCAATATCTGCGGTACCACAGGACAGCCAGCCTGCTGGACGCGCATTCCTATCTACCAAATCGATGAAACTGGCAAAACGGCCACCCTTGAATGGGTCGATGATCTCTCCCCCTTCTTTTCCCTCTGGGGCGGCAGCTCTCGCCAACTCGCGAATGGCAATATAGAGTTCGACGAATGTGCTGACGGTGCCAACTCGATTATTTACGAGGTGACGAAGACCACACCGCCTCAGACCGCGTGGCAGATGCACATCACAGGCCAAAATGCTTATAGAGGTTATCGGATTCCCAGCTTGTATCCTGGCGTCCAATGGTGACGTTATAGGTTATCCGGGCGTAACCGTTCCCCGAAAGAAGCGTACTCGACAGATCTGCTGAAAAAGGAGAAGTTATGAAAACGAAGCATTGGTTCTCAAGCGCCATCTTAACGGCAGTATTGGTTTGCGCCGGGGTCGCCATCGCGCAAAGGCCCGGCGTAGACATCGATGGTCATCGCCATCCCAATCTCGCCGAAGCGCAACAGCATATTCAGCAAGCCTACGCGAAAATCGAAGAGGCGCAACAGGACAACAGGTACAAGCTGGGCGACCACGCGGACAAGGCCAAGCAGCTCCTCGCCCAGGCTAGCCGTGAGTTGAAAGCAGCGGCGGAGTTCTCGAATCGCCGCAGGTAATCGCGACGGCAAGCGCCCTTCAAAGCGCCAATTCTGATTTTCTGCCGGGGGAATCGCCCATCCTCTGCGCGTCTTGCGGAAGATGGGCCACTCCGCTCAATAGTGTCTCCAGGTCACGAACAAAGTCGCCAATCGGGTCCGCGGGAACTCGCTCACGCACGTCGCGACCCGCTGTTTCGCCTAGTTCGCGGAGGCGACCGCGGTTTTCCCACGCTCGTTCCAGGGCATCATCCACGAGTTCTACAGTCGGTGCCTTGGCTACGAATCCGTTCACGCCATCGCGGACCAGTTCGCAATTTCCTCCAACATCGGTCACGATGCAGGCCCGGCGGCAGAGCATGGCCTCGATCAACGCCAAAGGCATTCCCTCAAACCGTGACGGCAATACTATCGCGTGATATCCGCCCCAGAACTGTTCAACGTCCTCGATGAAACCCGCAAACTCCAAATTCGGAAGATTTAGTCCCGCGGCCATTCTGCGCAGCACACGCTCGTGGACGCCGCTTCCAGCAAGCGTTACGTGCACCTTGCGCGCCCTCCATTTCGGCTGATCCAATACCCGCATTAGAATGTCCTGGCCTTTCTGCGCCGAATCAAGCCGCGCCATGCACGCAAGGCGCAGCTCGTCGCAGGCATCGCCGGGCCATTTCGGCTGAGCATTGTACCGAACGTTGAACGGGTTCCAAACGACGCGGCCGCGCTGTAACACCCCCGCAATCTGTCTCCGCGTCAACTCCAAATTCCCTTGGGAAACGAAATATGCAGCCTCTGCCTCATCCATGCAAGCGGCCAGCCGCTCCATCACCTCGTCGGCAGGCCACCAGGTTTCGGCCGCCGCTTGGGAAATTACCGCGTATTTCAACCCTTCCGAACGCGCGGCTTCCATCCAGATTAGCCCGTCTGTGTGTCCTGCCTGCGCCACTACGACGAGGTCCGCTCCTGCTCCTGCCTCCCTCAGGTGTTGAGTGGTGTAACTGTCCTTCAGGAATTTCCAGCGGACCCGTTCCCAATATGGAGGCGGAAACGTACGTGTAAATATCTTGCAGCCCACCGAACGCAGATGCTCGATCTGCTTCACTGGCTGCCCCCAATCTTTCACACTCACCTGCACCTGCACGCCTTGACGCGCAAGCCGCTCCGCCGCGCCCGCCCACAACAATTCGCTCCCGCCCCACGGCACTCCCTCGATTGTTGAAACGAACGCGATCTTGCGCATGGTCTTTAGTTCTCGCAGTTCGCTACCGTGCGCGAAGTGGAAC
>DASUJR010000115.1:0-4958 GCA_036279175.1 Candidatus Acidiferrales bacterium
GTAGCATCGCCGGCGGCAGCGCCCTGAAGTTCCGTATTTTCCGGCGGAAGGAGACCGGCAAGTGGCAGGCAGCAGACAAATCGAACTATCCGAAGGACATCCTGGTCGAGCAGGCGGTGGAAATTGCTCGTGCGCATCGCGACCAGCTACTGAAGGGTGTGGAATTGCTGGAACAACTCGCAGATGGCGCGGCCGACGAGGACTACGCCGAGCTTCAAGACCAAATGGATGAATTGGCCCCGGACGTGAGCCGCTTGGCGTGGGGGCACAAATACTTCAGCTTGCTCTTTCCAAAAAAGCTAGACGACTACCACAGCGCCGAGTGGCAGCGGTTCCATTTATTGAAGCTGCTCCAACTGCCGCCCCAAGGCAAGGGCAGGTACCTTTGCGCCGGCCGCTTCGTCGCGGCGGCCAACGAAGTTGGGCTGCCAATGAACCACTTCACCGCCGCCATGAATGTCGCGCACGGCCGGCCTCATCGCTATTGGCGAATTGGTACGAGGGATGGTGATTCAGGCCCAAGCTACTGGCCAATGATGCGCGGCCAGGGCTGTGTGGCCGTTGGTTGGCCGGCATTGGGCGACATTTCTTGGGTTGATGGTACGCAAGACGCGCGAGAGAAGCTAAAGATCCTACTTCAAGAAAAGTACCCGACGCACCATGCGTCGCTTGGCCAGAACTGCTCGCAGCTTGTTCGGTTCGTTATTGGCATCGCTGAAGGCGACGTTGTTCTTGCTGCCGATGGCATGGCGATCCTTGGGGTTGGGCGTGTCGTCGGTGGCTATGAATTTCGCCCCGAGGCCGAGTTTCCTCATCAGCGGCAGGTGGAGTGGTTAGCGGCTGACGAATGGCACTTGCCCGAACCAAGCGAAGGACTGCGATCGACGGTGCGGGAGCTCGGAAAGTTCGCCGAAAACTTGCTCGCTATCGAGAAGCACATTCAATCGCCCCCTGTCGCAAAGCCTGTCGGCAAAGGCGGTGAGACAAAACGGCCCATCCGACTGACGGGCGTTCCGGGCCGCATTCAATCGATTCTTGAGCGTAAAGGACAAGTGGTCCTTTATGGACCGCCGGGCACCGGCAAGACATTTTGGGCAGAACGAACGGCAACCGACCTCGGTGCCTTGTGCGCCTTCGGCAAATTGTTTGAACAGCTCGACGATGCAGAACGGGCCGCGCTTGTAGGACAGGGAACCAATGCCGGTCTAGTTCGCCTTTGCTGCTTTCATCCGGCCTACGGCTACGAGGACTTTATCGAGGGTTATCGGCCTCAGACTGTGGAAGGGCGGATCTCCTTCGAGCTTCGTGATGGCGTCTTCAAAAGGCTCTGCAAAGATGCCGCTGCCGCGCCTGAACGCAATTTCTATCTGATCGTGGACGAAATCAACCGCGGAGACATCCCTCGCATCTTTGGGGAACTGCTCACAACGTTAGAGAAGGACAAACGGGGAAAACGGATTATTTTGCCGGTCAGTCAAGAAATCTTCTCGGTTCCTCGGAACGTGTTTCTGCTGGGCACGATGAACACGGCCGATCGCTCCATCTCGCTGCTTGACGCCGCGCTTAGGCGGCGATTTGGATTCGTTGAACTGATGCCCGATGGCGGGGTGTTGAAGGATGTGGACGTCGAGGGAATTGCCCTCAGCGCATGGCTCGACGCCCTCAACACGCGCATTCGCGAGCATGTTGGGCGAAATGCCCGCAACTTGCAAATCGGCCACTCGTATCTGATGCAAGGGACCGTGCCGGTAAAAGACCTTGCCACACTGAAGCGGGCGATTCGAGACGACATCATCCCATTGCTCGAAGAATACTGCTACGAGGATTACAGCACTTTAGCCAACATTCTCGGCGAGCGTGTCGTGGACGTAACGGCCCAACGAATCCGGCAGGAGTTGTTCGACGACGTTGGGGAAAACGCGCTTATCGACGCGCTCAATGCTTTCTTTGAGGGGCTTTCGACTTCTTCCGAAGTGCTTCCGCTGGATGGATCGCAAGCCGCGCCAGACGATGACGAAACGGGAGACGACTGATGACGTCGACTTCGACGCCGATCGCACTTTCTGAGTGGGAAACACGGCGGCCACACGACTGTCCTGCGCTTGCTGGCCGGTTTCTCGATGCCTCCCGCGAAACACGGCATGTTGTCGAACGGCTCACGGCACGCAAGCTACTTGGAATCACCGAGTTGCGACGTGGCCTCCAGATCGAGTCATATTCGCACGTTGGAAGGGTTCGCGTCGGCGACTTAACCGTGACCGTTCTTCCGAAAATTAAGGCCAGTTCGCTGCTCGGCCTACTTCGCTATGCATATGGCCTTCGTCGGCTAAATCTTATTTCGCAAACGACTCACCTTGTTGATCAGTGCGGCTTTGAAGACATTCTGATTAGCCAGTTAAACGTTGAGGTCCAAGATCTTATCTCTCGTGGGTTGCTTAGGGCGTATATCGCAACGAGCGAGCGATTAAGCTCTCCACGTGGACGAATCGACCTAACTCGAATGGCGCGGGATGGCGGCACAATTACAGCAACGCTTCCATGCCTCCATCATCCACGAATCCAAGATACGCTGCTCAATAGGGTATTAATGGCCGGCTTGCGATTGGCGGCAACAATGGCCAGCATCGTTGATCTCCGCCGCGAAGCTCGGCGTCTTGCGTCGTTGATGGACGAACAAATTTCGGCGCTCGCTCTGGATGGAACTCTGCTTGATCGCGCGGCAAGGCAGATGAACCGTCTCACGACGGCGTACGCGCCATCGTTGTCAATCATTCGGCTGCTTCTGGAAGCGCGCGGCGTCGTGCTTGAGGGCCAGGCCACGTCAAGCGCATTGCCAGGCTTCCTTTTCGACATGAACGCGTTTTTTCAGGCCCTCATCTCCCGATTCTTGCGAGAGAACCTGCCCGGCTATTCCGTGCGTGATGAGCACGGCTTGAAGGGAATGATGCGATATAATCCGACCTTCAATCCCCAGCGCCGGAAGTCACCGACACCTCGACCAGACTATGTTGTGATTCAGCAAGGTGCGATTCAGTCAATTCTCGACGCCAAATATCGCGATTTATGGGAGAAGCAACTTCCGCGTGAAATGCTCTATCAATTGGTCGTCTACGCGATGAGCCAGCGTCAACATCCGCAAAGCAGCATCCTATATCCCACGATAAATGAGTCGGCAAATGAGGCGAGAATCGACCTAACCGAACCGCTATTCGGCAGGCATCTTGGACAGGTGTGCCTTCGTCCAGTCCTTCTTCCGTCGCTTGATAAAATGTTGTCGCTTAGCACACGACAAGGCCAGCGCGATCGAGAAGCTTATGCTCGGCGCCTGGCCTTTGGGGTTTAGACGCGTGTTCCTCGGGCAGTTCGTCGGTGGTCATCAGCGTGGTCGCAAGGTCGCAATCCGCGGGAACTGCCACGTCGGCCCACCGGCATCATCCATCACATTGTTTCATACGGAGGCGGCAAACCGATGCGGCTGAAGCCATCGGCGAAGTGTTTGGCAAGGTGCTCGCGGTAGGGCTGCTGTCGGCGTGCGCGGCGGTGCCCGGCCTGGATCAGCGAGCGAATTAAGTCGATCTGGATGGTGTGCAGATCACGGCGCCCCATCCTCATCAGAGGGGATGCCGGGAGGAACCGGTAGCGGATGGGGCTCGACGCGAACAGCAAGGTGCATGGCCGGTTCCCCCTGTGGAAACGCCGCCCACGGTTTGACCATGGCCATGCCCGAAAAGTCTGGCTCATCGTCGGCGGGCCGACGAATTTTCACACGATATCCATCGACCTGAAACACCTGGCATTGGCCAGGCTGTAGATCCAGGTTGGCCAAGGATTGGGAAAGAGCATCGTTCATGGCAAAGATCCTCTGCGCTTTTCCATTATACCGGTCATGGGCTGTATTTCCAATTTGTGGGCACGCTTGCGGCGAATTCAGGGGCCAGGATTCAGGGTCGGGGGTCAGGGAAAACGACAAGAGCGCGAGGCGCCGAGGGGCGCGATGGGGCGCGATGGGGCGACAAGACGTAAGAGGTCAAAATGCAAAACGAACCAAGACTGCGGTCATACCAGAGCGGGTCAAGGACCGTGACCGGCAGGGCGCGGAAGTGACCGGCGTTAAACGTCTGTAGCTCCGTAACACCATAGCTCTGCATGGCCGCCACGAGGCGCGCGTCGTGTGCTCGAAACCCCGTCACGGTGTGGCCCTCCACCAGCGCCAGCCAACGGTCGCTGAGGTCGTCGCGGTCCGGCAGGAGCGTAAAGCGCCTGCGGAAAAAACGCACCCATTGCCCCGCCTGGACGGGCGTCATCCCCAATCCGTTGTGCCCAGCCCGAATCATGCCACTCGGCGATCGGGCTTCCGACGCCCGCGGCAAGGGCGATGTTTGCCCAAAAGTGCGCCGGTATGCTAGACTTCTGCCGCCTCAGCGACAAAGTGACTCACTTTCGCGGATTGACGCCGTGGATGGAAGCATCGATCCAGCAGAAGATTACGTGAAGGACCTGTCGGCGAAAACAGGCCGCACTTGGCCGGCGCTCGCCGCTGCGCGGGACGCGGCCAATGAGGTTCGCGGGATCCTAAGCGGCTCCTTAGCCGAGGCGTTCGGCGACTATGCAACGCAGGATGTCGACGTGATCGCGTTTGGGTCGCTCGCGCGCCAAGAATGGACGTCGGGCAGCGATGTCGACTGGACACTGCTCATCGACGGGCAGGCGACGCCCGACCATCGACGCATGGCCCGCGAAATCGCCGGGCGGATCGGGGCGACGACGTTTCGTGGAAAAGAGCTTCCTCATCCAGGCGCCGAGGGCATTTTCGGGAGCATGGCGTTCAGCCATGAGATCATCCACCATATCGGCGGCCAGGCCGACTCAATTCTAACACGACACAGCGAGTTCTCATGCTCTTGGAGGCGTGCCCAATTCGGCAGGCGGGATACGCGACGGAGCTGGGCCCTTACGAG
>DASUJR010000116.1:0-15815 GCA_036279175.1 Candidatus Acidiferrales bacterium
GAACTTAGATTTTTGTCAGCGTGCAAGTTCGAGCCGCCTTCCCCCTGATCCCGCCACCACGCACTGAACCAGCATAGATTGCGCAAAGTCCAACTAGAAACGCCGGGCATCTTCTTGCGCGCCGGAACGGGCGTTGTATACTGGCCGCCGCTGTCCGGGTGCGTGCAAAAGCCTCCTCAGGCTACGCACGCCCAAAATACGGAGCTGCCATCATGCCTGAACAGAAGTCGCAGGGTTCCGGAACGGTTACGTCCGCGGTTCATGCGGATGAGCTGAACGTGTACCGTTCGGCAGACGCGCGGTTCGAAACTGCCGCGCAAAGTCTTGGACTGGAAGACGGTGTCTATCGCTACCTAAAGTATCCAAGCAAGGAAATTACGGTTTACGTTCCGATCGCAATGGACAGCGGCAAGCTCGAAGTTTTCATCGGCTATCGCGTGCTTCATTCCTCGGTGCGCGGGCCCGGCAAGGGCGGGATCCGCTTTGCTCCGGATGTGTCCATAGATGAGGTGCGCGCGCTGGCTGCGTGGATGACGTGGAAATGCGCCGTGGTCAACATTCCGTTTGGAGGCGCGAAGGGCGGCATCATCTGCGACCCGACGAAGCTATCGCGCACGGAACTCGAGCGAATCACCCGCCGCTACACCGCCGAATTGTGTGAGTGGTTCGGCCCGGAGCGCGACGTTCCCGCGCCCGACCTCGGCTCGAACGAGCAAACCATGGCGTGGGTGATGGACACGTACTCGATGCATGTACGACAAGCCACCACGGCCGTCGTGACGGGCAAGCCGCTCGATCTTGGCGGGTCGCAGGGGCGCCGCGAAGCAACCGGACGCGGCCTGATGCTTTGCTGCAACAAAGCCATCCACAAGCTCGGAATGTATTCGCAGAACTGCCGCGTCATCATCCAGGGATTCGGAAACGTCGGCTCGCAGGCCGCTCAATTGATGCATGAGGCCGGGTACAAAATCATCGGTGTGGCAGACATCCACGGCGGGTTGTATAACGAGAACGGATTCGATATTCCCAAAGTGATGGATTGGGTTTACACGCAGCGCAAGCCGCTGCCTGAATTTCCCGATGGCGGCGAGAAGGTGACATCTCACGAGATTCTGTTCCGTCCGTGCGACATTCTGGTGCCGGCCGCGACGGAGAACCAGATCACCACGGAAAACGCGCATCGCGTCGACTGCAAGATCCTTTGCGAAGGCGCGAACGGTCCCACCACGTCGTATGCCGATCCAATCATCGAGCAAAAGGGCATTTTTGTGATTCCCGACATTCTCGGCAACGCCGGGGGGGTCACAGTCAGCTACTTCGAATGGGTGCAGGACCGCCAGGGCTTTTTCTGGCGCGAGCGCGAAGTGAACGAGCGCCTGCGAGACGTGATGGAGCGAAGTTTCGACGAAGTGGTGCGATATGCCGAAGTGCACAAAGTGAACAATCGCATCGCGGCTTACATCGTAGCGATCGACCGCGTAGCACGCGCGCTGAAGCTGCGCGGGATTTACGCCTGATCGGAGTGAATGGGAACGGGGCCGTAGGGAGGAAGCACTGAATTCTGCATCGGTTTCAACCGGCGTGCTGAAAACGGAAGAGGAACACCGGCGCGAAATCTGCGAGGTGGGCCGCTGGATTTACGACCGGGGCTACGTCGCGGGAACGGACGGCAATATCTCCGTTCGCCTGGATGCCCGGCGCATCCTGACGTCGCCGACGTGCCTGAACAAGGGCATGATGACGCCCGGCGACATGGTCATCATCGATTACGATGGCGCGAAGCTGAGCGGCGATCGCAAACCTTCGAGCGAAATGGGCATGCACCTGCTCATTTACCGGCGGCGACCGGACGTCAACGCCATCTGCCACGCGCATCCGCCGACGGCAACGGGCTACGCCGCTGCCGGAATTCCACTAAATCGCGCCATGCTCGCCGAGCTCGTCGCGACGCTCGGCTGCGTTCCGCTGGCGAGTTACGGCACGCCAGGAACGCCGGAACTGGCGGCAGCGATCGAGCCGCTCGTGGCGAATCACGACGCGATGCTGCTCGCGAATCACGGTGTGGTCGCGTACGGGCAGGATCTCCTGACTGCGTTTTTCCGAATGGATACAGTGGAACACTCGGCGCGGATCGGTCTGGTCAGCCGCATGCTGGGCAAGCAGGTACTGCTTTCGCAGGATGAAGTGGGCAAACTCCTGGCATGCCGAACGTCTCATAACGGACATGCGACGGCCGAACCGCCGCGTCTGGTCACCGCCGGATCGCCTGCCGCGCAGGACTTTTCCGCCCAAGCGGACTCATGTGCGTCTACGGTAATCGGCACCGTGAACGGGGATGAGCACGTCACGCTGACCCGCGCGGAACTCGATGGCTTGATCGAAGAGGCAATCCGAAAAGACCGCTCCCGCCGCTGAGCCACGCGCTATATTCGCTTCGCGGATAACAGCAGTGAAGATGCCAGGCCGGCTGCTTCCCTCGATATGGAAGATCCCCGCCGTGAACCGCATACGCGTTTTTTTTCAAGTAGCGACGATAGGACGCGCTACGGTGCGCTGCTTGCCGAAGCTGCCGACGTTTGATGCTGAGTTGCCGGCTCAGCGACCGGCTGTACGTCGGCTCCCGTCCACTTCCTGATCCACTCCAATTCTTCGCGTACCTTGATCCGCCCGTGCCAGGGATCGTTGCCGAGCCCGTGGTGCTCGCCGGGGAACATCAGCATCTCGGTGGGCACTCCCACGGCATGCAGAGCGCGGTCGAGCAGGTAATCCTCGCAGGTAGCCACGCGATGGTCATCTAAGCCGAAGACGATGTGAGTGGGCGTTTTTACCTTGTCCATCTGCCAGATCGCAGCTTCGTCGTTGTAAATCTTCTCGTTCTGCCAGGGCAAGCCGGCGAGGTAATACGTATCGTCGTAACTGAGGTCATCGTTGCCCCAATTTGCGGTGTTCTCGATCGCCCCTGCGCCGGTGACGGCCGCTTTGAATTCGGTGGTTTGCGTGATCAGCCAGTCGGTCATGTATCCGCCATAACTGTAGCCGCCGATAGCCATGTGCGCAGGATCGGCGTAACCGGCGTGAATCACTGCTTGAACGCCTTCGAGAATGTCTTTACCGGGTCGCGAGACGATCTGCGGCACGATCTGGCTCATAAACGCGTCGCCGTAGCCGCTCGAACCGCGGTAATTCGGTTCGAAGACAAGCCAGCCTTTGCTTGCTGCCAGCGAGCCCCATTGGTACCAGTCCGCTTCCCAGTGATTTACGTCGGCATCCTCCGGGCCGCCGTGGATCAACATAAACATCGGCAGATTCCTGGCGTCGTACTTTCCCGGAGGAAAGATCAGCATACCTTCCACTCGCACGCCGTCGTCGGCCGTCCACGAGATCGAATGACCGCGCGGAAGCGCAAGCCGCGCCAGGAAATCGTTGAAGTGCGTGATCGCCACGGCCTTGTCCGGATGCTGCCAGTCCTCGGCCAGGTACACCTCGCTTGGCGACGTCCAACTTGAATGGACAAATGCCATGCGCGTAGAGCTTCGGCCGATGCTCAAATTCTCGTATTCGCCCGGCAGCGAAGGGATCTCCGTCTGGCCTTGCCGAGTCGCTTGGTAAATCGGGACCTGTGCGTGGTATTGCCCGACGGATATGACCTGTCCGCTCGGCGTCAAGATGTAATCGTGAAAGGAGCCCTGGTACCCGGGAGCCAGGCGCGCCGGCATTCCTCCCGAGAGAGGTTCGTAGAAAATTCTGCCGGAAAGATCGGCATACGGTCCGGGAATATCCGACGCGGCCCTGAAATAAATTCCCTTACCATCCGGCGCCATGCGAATTCCGCCAGCCAACGCCTTATCTTCCAGCAACTGATGGATCGGGTGCCCGGCGGACGCAAGGTCGACAACGAAGATCTGATGCTGCTTGTAAGCGTCGTTTCCGGTGATGTAGATCGGGCCCTCGCGTTGGCAGGACAGATAAATCAACTCGCGGCCGTCCTGGGTGGCGACGATCTGTTCGACGCGAAGCGGTGTATGGGCGACGAGCGTGTCTTCCCGATCGTCCTTTGGCGCCACAGTGGAGAAATCGCTCGTGGCGGGCAATTTGACTTCGTAGATATTGTCCGCTCGCAGATCGCCTTCATATTGCAGAACGTCGTGCCACTTTTTCTTGTGCGCGTCCTTCTGCTCCTTGGTTAACGGGACCTGAGCCGAGTAGTAAATCGTTTTCGAGTCCGGGCCCCACACGTAGGTATGAACGCCTCCCGCACCGGCGTAGGTCAGGAGGTCTTCGCCGCCGCCCTGCGCGGAAATCACGTATACCTGCGCGCCGTGTTTCGCCTCGGAAGAAACGAACGCGATCCACTGGCCGTCGGGAGACCAGCGGGGATCGCCGGCATATCCGGAAGTTTCGAGTGGAACGAGCTTGCCCGTGCCTACTCGGTAGAGCCACAAATCCGAACGAAACCGGTTGTGGTCGTAGTCCGGGCGGCTGGTTTCGATCAGCACCGATTCGCCGTTCGGCGACATGCGAACAGCGGAAAATGCGACGCCATGAAAGAACGCGTCGAGCGTCAACGGCGGCTTCGCAGGCTTCGCTTGCGCCGCCGCAGTAACGATGGATGATCCAACGAAACACAAGGTCAACAGCATAATTCCTGGAATAACTTTGCGACGATCGATTGACATAGATGCTCCCCGTTGCGGCGACTGGGCCGCGGCGATAACGCACGAATGTAAGAAATCGGCAACGTACTCAAAATTGGCGTGGAACGCAAGGCACAGGAGAGATTGGAAGCGCAGAGGTCAGTCGGGATTCGCTGACCGGTGCGGGTCTTTCAACTTCACTCGCGCGGCGCAGTCCTAAAAGACGGCTCCCGCTGCTGAGCGGCTCAGCGGCTGAACGTCAGATCGAGTTTTTCGACCGCCGCGTCCGGCTGCTCCTCGAAAATGAGGCGCTTGTCGATGAAGGTGAGTTCGCCTCGATACCGTCCCACGGCGAGCCAGATCGCCGCTAGCGCTGCAATCAGAGGCACGTACCAGAATGGGTTCGCCAATGCCCATTCTTCGGCGGTCGAGACCCAGGATGTGGCGCGCGAATCGACTTTGTCGGCGAGATGATATTTATCGCGATCGGCCTCGGTTTCCTGTTCGGTTTGGGCCGCCGGTTGGGCGCGAGGGAAAGGGCTTTGCAGGCGGAAAAGTTCTGCGTGTAAATTTTCGTGATGTGGTAGAGGCGCTCCATACTTCGAGGCGGCGCAACGGAAAGCGCGCGCACATTTGAGCTCGCCGGTCGCGTTCCCATTTACCCCTTGACATTCTATGTGAGACGGCGTTAGCGTAGCCTCACCTAGACTCTCTATGCCAACGAGAAACGAGCGCGTCGATTTGCTGCAAGGCACTCTCGACCTTCTCATCCTGCGGACGCTGCAGCTCGGCCCCGCGCACGGTCACGCCATCGCCAAGGCCATCCAGTTCCGATCGGACGACATCCTGCAGGTGGAAGAGGGATCGCTTTATCCGGCCCTGCACCGGCTGATAAAGCGGGGCTGGATCACTCTCGAGGCAGGCACGTCCGAAAACAACCGCCGTGCGAACTTCTACAAGCTTACGGCGAAGGGGCGAAAGCAGCTTGCTGTTGAGACGAGCAAGTGGGACAAGCTGGCAGGAGCCATTGCGCGGATCTTGCGGCCCGCGGAGCGTTAAGGCTCGCAGGAGGGAATTCGTGAGTCGCGATGCGAGTCAATCGAGAGTTTTGGCAGCGCCGGGGTCTCGCCGGCATCTTTGTCTTTTATTGTTTGACCGGGGCTGATCAATGAACCGCCGCAAACGAATGCTCGAGAGTCTCGACGCCGACATTCGCGACCACATCGAACGCGAAACGCAGGACAACATCGACCGCGGCATGTCGCCCGACGAAGCTCGCCGCACCGCGTTCCTCAAATTCGGCAACGCCCGCCGCGTAAAAGAAGACGCGCGCGACCTTTGGAGCATAATCTGGCTGGAGCAACTGCTGCGCGACGTGAGCTACAGCGTCCGCGTTCTCCGAAAATCTCCAGGCTTCACACTCATCGCGGCATTTACGCTGGCCCTAGGAATTGCGGCGAACGCAGCCGTTTTCTCGGTGGTGGACAGCGTCCTGCTCGAGCCGCTCAGCTATCCGAACTCGCAGCGACTGGTCGCGCTGAAGCAAGCTGCGCCCGGTGCGGCCGGTCTGGCGAGTTTTTCCGAAGGACTTCCTCTTTCGCCGTCGATGTACTTCACCTATTCCGAGCATAACCGCTCGTTCCAATCGATGGGCGTGTGGATTCCGGGAACGGCGAGTGTCACCCAGTTGAGCGAGCCCGAGCAAGTGCGCACCGTTTCTATCACCGACGGTGTGCTCGAAGCATTGGATGTGCCTCCGCTGCTTGGCCGGTGGCTTTCGGCGGAGGACCAGGACCCGCACGGCGCCCAACGCGCAATGCTGAGCTACGGATATTGGCAGCGGCGTTTCGGCGCCGCTCCCGTCGTGGGACGCACGATCATGGTCGACTCGCACCCTCGAGAGATCGTCGGCGTGATGCCGAGCGGCTTTCGCATCGTGAATCAGGACGCGGACTTGATTCTCCCGCTCGCCTTCGACCGCGCGGAGGTGATCCTGGCGGGATTCGGTTTTCACGGGATCGCCCGGCTTAAACCCGGAGTAACGATCTCGGAAGCGGACGCCGATATGTCGCGGATGCTCCCGATCTGGATGGATTCCTGGTCCAACGGGCCCGGCACCGATTCGCATTTCTACAAAGTCTGGAGAATCACGCCCGACATCTGCCCGCTGAAAGAAGCCGTCGTCGGAAGCGCCGGCAACGTTCTGTGGATCGTCATGGCGACGGTTGGAATCGTGATGCTGATCGCCTGCGCGAACGTGGCGAACCTTCTTCTAGTCAAGGGAGAATCGCGCCGGCACGAGATGGCGATTCGAACAGCCCTGGGCGCGCCAAAGAGCCGCCTGATTCGAGAGTTGCTGGTCGAAAGTGTAATCCTCGGACTCGCCGGCGGCGCTCTTGGTCTGGGGCTCGCGGAAGCAGGCTTGCAGTTGCTCGTCGCAATCGGCCCGGCGAATTTGCCGCGCCTCGGAGAAATTTCGCTCGGCGGCCGCGCGCTTGCGTTCACGCTGGCGCTCGCGGTTGTTTCGGCCGTGCTGTTTGGATTGATTTCCGCGGTCAAACATACGCGATCGGCCGCCGCCAGCCTTCATTCGGAAAGCCGCACGGCGAGCGCAAGCCGCGAGCGCCACCGCGCACGCAACGTTCTGGTCGTCGCGCAAGTGGCCATGGCGGTCGTGCTGCTGGTCTGCGCTGGATTGATGATCCGCACGTTTCAGGCGCTCAGAAAAGTTGATCCGGGTTTTACGGATGCGAACCATTTGCAGCTCATGAGGATTTCCATTCCGGTCGAATTGGTCAAACAGCCCCAACTCGTGATCCGGATGCAGAACGATATTCTCAACAAGTTGCGAGCGATTCCTGGCGTGACGTCTGCGGCTTTCGCAAGCGCAATGCCGATGGAAGGGTTCGAACCGAATTGGGACACGATCGTCGCCGCGGACCAGAAGCGCTCCAACGCCGCCGTTCCACCGATGTATCTCTTTCAATACTTCTCGCCCGATTTCTTTCGTACCGCCGGAACGCGTTTGATTGCGGGCCGCGAGTTGACCTGGACGGATGTCTACGATCTTCGGCATGTTGGACTGGTCTCCGAAAATCTGGCGCGAGAAATCTGGGGCACCCCGCAGAACGCCATCGGCAAACGATTCAGCGAATTTGGCAAAGCGCCATGGCAACAGGTCATCGGTGTCGTGCAGGACGTGCGCGAGGACGGCCTCAACAGAAAAGCGCCCGCAATCGTGTATTGGCCGTCATTGGCGGCGAATCTCACTGGCCCCGGCCCAATAGACGTCATCCGGACGGTTACCTTTGAGATTCGGACCGATCGCGCAGGCAGCGCGAGCTTTCTCGACCAGGTGCGGCGCGCAGTCTGGTCGGTGAATTCGGACCTGCCGCTCGCGGACGTCCGGACGATGCGGGATGTCTACAACGACTCCCTCGCGCAAACGTCGTTCACGCTTGTGATGCTGGGTATCGCGGCCACCATGGCGCTCACGCTCGGACTCATTGGTATCTATGGCGTCATTTCTTACGTCGTGGGACAGCGCAGGCACGAGATCGGAATCCGTTTGGCGCTCGGAGCGCAGCCGTCTGACATCCTTCACATCGTTCTCGGTCAGGCAGGCCGAATCGCCGCAACGGGTATCGCGTTGGGGCTGCTGGCATCGCTCGCAGGTACGCGGCTGATGGCGGCCCTGCTCTTTGGCGTCACCGCTACCGATCCCGTCACGCTCGTTGCAGTCCCAGTCACGCTGATCGCGGTCGCGCTTTTCGCCAGCTACATCCCTGCGCGCAGGGCTATGCGCGTCGACCCGTCCACCGCTCTTCGCTGCGAGTAAACCTGTCGCGAGGCGGCAGACCGGAGGAGATCAATGAACCGCCGCAAACGAATGCTCGAGAATCTCGACGCCGACATTCGCGATCACATCGAACGCGAGACGCAGGACAACATCGACCGCGGCATGTCGCCCGACAAAGCTCGCCGGGCCGCGTTCCTCAAATTCGGCAACGCTCGCCGCGTAAAAGAAGATGCGCATCGCATCTGGACGATTACATGGCTCGAACAATTGCTGCAGGACGTGAATTACGCCGTCCGTATGCTGCGCAAGACACCGGTGATTACTGCGATCGCATTGCTTTCGCTCGCGCTGGGCATTGGCGCGAATACGGCGATCTTCAGTCTGATCGATGCGGTCATGCTCCGCATGTTGCCCGTGCAAAATCCCGAACAACTGGCAGAGATTCAATTCCGCTCGCCTTTTTCTCCCATGCTGCGCCAGACCGTTACGAACCCAATCTGGGAGCAAGTACGCGACCATCAAGACGCATTCGCTGGTGTGTTCGCCTGGGGGACGAAAAAGTTTGATCTCGCAGATGGCGGCGAAGAGAAGAATATTCAAGGGGTTTATGCGAGCGGCAGCTATTTCGACGTTCTCGGTGTGCGGCCAGCGGCAGGCCGTTTGTTGAGTCCCTCAGATGACGTGCGTGGCTGCAGCGGCGCCGCTGTACTGAGCTACGGCTATTGGCAGAGTCGCTATGGCGGCGCTGACAGCGCGATCGGCAGCCTCATTCGTCTTAGCGGCCACGCGTTTCCAATTGTCGGCGTAGCGCAGCGCGGATTTTCGGGCGCCGACGTTGGTGCTCCTCTCGATGTCGTCGTCCCCATTTGTGCGGAGGCGATCCTCGACGGAAAGGATTCCTCTCTGGATGTGCGCGACGACTGGTGGCTGCAAATGATGGGGCGGCTGAAACCGGGAATATCCTTCGAGCAAGCCGACGCGCGCATGAAAGTCTTGTCGCAGCCCCTTTTTGGGGCGGTGGTCCCGCAGGAGTGGCCCTCGAAATATCAGGACGCTTTTCGGAAATATACGTTTGCCGTCTTTCCAGGGACAACCGGTACCGGCGGAGCCTGGCGCAGCCGATACAGCCAACCGCTGGAAATCCTCATGTTCGTCGTCGGCTTGGTTCTTCTGATCGCCTGCGCAAATATTGCGAGTCTGCTGCTCGCGCGGTCCGCTGCGCGCCAGAAGGAAATTGCCGTGCGGCTCTCCCTGGGCGCCTCGCGCGTCCGGCTGATTCGCCAGGTGCTTACCGAAAGCCTCGTTCTCTCCGGTGCCGGCGCAATTCTCGGCGTGCTCTTCGCTCGATGGGGCAGCGCATTGCTTGTGCGGTTCGTTTCTACGCCACAAAGCCCGGTTTTTCTGGACCTGAAGATGGATAGCCGCGTTTTGGCCTTCACGATCGGTATCGCGGTGTTCTGCGGGTTCCTTTTCGGAATTTTGCCTGCCTTGCGCTCAACGCGAGTTTCCCCCATGTCCGCCCTGAAGGAAGGCCAGCTTCAAGGACACCGTGACCGCTCGCAATCGACCGCTTTACGGTGGATTGTTGCAAGCCAGGTTGCCCTCTCGCTGATCCTGGTCATCGGCGCGGGACTGTTCATCCGTACGTTCACGAATTTGATGATTCTTGACGCCGGCTTCGATCCGAACAACGTTCTGATGATCGAAACGAATATTCACAACGCGCGGATTCCCGAAGCCGCGCGCGTTCCGCTCTACGGCCGAATGCTCGCCCAATTGCGAGTACTTCCTGGCGTGCTTTCGGCTAGCCAGTGTTGGATGACACCTCTTTCGGGCATGGAATGGGACAACTCTTTGGCGATTCCGAACGGTTCGATTCCGGCCGGTGCCGACTCGGATATTCTGATGAACTGGATTACGCCTGACTTTTTCTCCACGATGCGCATACCGGTTTTGGCGGGGCGCTCGTTCGACACACGCGATTCCGCAACGTCCGCGCCAGTCGTCATCGTCAACCAATTATTGGCCCGCACATACTTCCCCGGACAAAATGCGATTGGCAAACACTTGATGTCGCATGACAGGGGAATGCTCGGCACGCGGACGATGGAAATCGTCGGCGTGACCCAGAACGCGAAATATCTTTCTTTACGCGAAGACTTTCAGCCCGAAGCCTATTTCCCGCTGACGCAGATCGGCGCCGTCGGCGAGGGAACGACGTTCGAGCTTCGTACGGCCATGAATCCGTCGACGATCATTCCGGCCGTGCGTGACGCTATGGCCGCCGTGAACAAATCCGCATCTCTGCGCTTCGTTACGCTCAAGCAGGAAGCCGGCGACTCGGTGCTTCAGGAGCATCTGTTGGCCGTGCTTTCCGGATTTTTTGGCGCGCTCGCGCTGCTCCTTACTGCCATCGGTCTGTATGGTGTTATGGCTTATGTGGTCACGCTTCGCACGCACGAGATTGGTATTCGCATGGCTCTGGGCGCCCCGCAAAGTTCGGTGTTGGGTCTTGTCGTTCGGGGCGCGGCGTTCGTGATGAGCATCGGAACCGTCGCTGGCGTCCTCGGCGCACTGGGCGTCACTCGCCTGGTCCGCCAGTTGCTGTTTGGTGTGAAGCCCATTGATCCCTGGTCGCTATCGCTGGCCGTCCTGGCGCTGCTGTGCGTTGCGGCAATCGCAACTTACGTTCCCGTGCGGCGTGCCATGCGCGTTGATCCAGCCTCAGCTTTGCGTTGCGAATAGCCGAGCAGGTCTGCGGTGCGAACAACCGGCCCTCTTCGCTGCGATCATTCGCCGCCATGAAGGGCAAAATCGCCGTGCTGCTGCGTTAGCTCGCGCGCAACTCGCCTCGTAGTCCGTGGAAGGAAGCGGGCGAGATCCATGCAAAACCGCCGCCCGCCGTGTGGTTGGCCCGGAGAAAACTCTGTTATTCCTGTCCTGCGGCTGTGCCCGTCGATCCGTTCGCAATTTGGGCGTAACGCGTTTTACCGCCGAAATGCACTTCGATGATGCGTCCGCTTTCCGCCACAATCGAGGAACGTTGCTGTTTCGATTGTTCATCCCTCCATTCGATGGGCGCCTGCGCGACCACTTTTCCATTGTGAGTCATCTTCAACGTCGATTCATTCGCTACGACGTCGTACGTTCCTGCTTTCACCTGTGTGCCAGCCACACTGGCATCCGCCAACAAATCCATGGTGGCGCGGGTGGTTTTCGATTTCGCGGCGCTGCTGAGCGCGGCGAGTGGCATTGCAATCGCCAGTACTGCAAGGATTGAAAGTACGCGTTTTGTTCTGCTGGCCGACATCTTCGTCCCCCTTCGATCGGATTCGCCCCTTGTGCTGCTTAGACGGATGGCCTCGCGCAGGGAGAGTGAGGTGTTCGCGTTTACCGCGTAAAAAATTTGTCTCGTGCGAAATAGGAGCGCTGGATGTTCAGTTGCGGACATTCGCTCCGAATCCGCACAGCGTCTGCGACGGCACATGTGCGGAATCGGTCAGATCATCGGGGATTTTTCGCGTTTGCGGACATTCCTCCGCTTCGCGCGTTTGAGCAGCTCTGCGCGGAAGAGGCCGGTTTGTTGTGGTTTGGGACGCGATCGATCGTGGGAGGCTGCCGCTGGCAGGCGCAACTGCGGCACGACCTGCTGCAATTTGCCAAGGTTTTATTCCGCGGCCGGACCTCCGTTTTGGCGCAACCTGCAGAAATCAGCACACAAAAAAAACGGGCGACATTCAAATCGAACGCCGCCCGCTCTTCATGCCTGCTTGAAACGATTCGCTAGTTGTGTCCCATCGCTCCCGAGTCCGACCCTGAGGCAATCTGCGCGTAGCGGTCTTTGCCGATGAAGTGAACCTCCGTCACCGCTCCACCATTGATCATCACCGACGAATCGGACGAACCTTTCCCGGCTTCCTTCTTCCATTCGATCGGAGCTTGTGCAACGACCTTGCCCTTTTGCACCAGCGTCAGTGTGGATTCGTTGGCCCGAACCTGGTACGTCCCGGCCTTCACGTCCTTACCGGCAAGCGTGGCATCCTGAGCGATCACCACATTCGTGCGAACCGTCGACTTCGCAGCCTTGTCGTTGCTGCGCGCTGCAAGCGGCAGAGCGAATAGCAAAATTGCAAAAGCGGCAAGCACATTCCTTACACTACGCGACATAAGATTAGCTCCTCTTTCGGATTTGCCCCTTCGTTGTTAGAAAGATTGACCTGGGCGAAAGCCTGTTGACTCTGCGGCAAACGGCCTGAGGTAAGTGGGGCTCGCACCTGTTGCGAACACTTGATTGGACGCGTTCAGCTGCTCCCCGGTTTCACGAATTTCGCCGGCAACGAACCCGGCCCTTCCGCTCATATCGCTTCCTGTGCGGCTGTCGTTCAGCCTTCCACCTTGAACTTTCAACTCTCGACGGCTTTCCGCTTCATTGACAGCCCCGTACCGCTCAGGAATAATCCTGCTGCCTGCCCGCCGTGGTGAGCTTCTCGCTGGAATGGCTCCGTGCGGCAGGCCCTCGACATGATCGGATCCCTGCGCGGCAAGCTGATCGACAAGCGGCCAAATCAACTACTGCTCGACGTGAACGGTGTCGGCTATCAGGTGCAGATTCCGCTCTCGACGTTCGCGGGCGTCGGATCGCTCGGAACGGAAACCACGCTGCTCACCTATACGCACGTCCGTGAAGACGCCCTCTCTCTCTACGGATTTCTTACGTCGCGCGAAAAACATTGCTTCGAGTTGCTGATTTCCGCTTCGGGCGTTGGGCCGTCGCTCGCGCTGAAAATTCTTTCCGGAATGGCCATCGAAGAACTCGTGCCCGCGATTCGCAAAGGCGATTTCGCGCAACTCGTGCGCATCCCGGGCGTGGGACGAAAGACCGCCGAACGCATCGTCGTAGAATTGCGCGACAAGCTGGTCGCCATCGACGTGCCCGACACGGGCAAGCCCGCCACGCGCTCGCAACTGGAATCGGACGTGGCTTCGGCGCTCGTGAACCTGGGCTATGATGAACGCTCAGTCGAAAAGGCCGTCGAAAAGGCCCGCCCAGCCGGTGACGGCGATTTCGAGAAGTTGCTGCGAGAAGCGCTGCAGATTCTCGGCGGCTCGGCCATGCAAAAGAGCGCCCGCGCCGTCTCAAGCGAGTAGGATTTTCGTAAGCGGCCTGAAATAGATTGGCTTTAGCCGCTGGGAAATCAGGTTCAGTCAAGTGGAAGACACGCGCAATCGAATCGTTTCCGGCCGCGCCTTCGACGAAGACGCGCGCATCGAGGCCAGCGTCCGCCCGGCGCAGTTCGAAGACTACATCGGGCAGGATCGCGTCAAAGAAAACCTGCAAATTGCCGTGCAGGCGGCGCGCGCGCGCGGCGAATCGCTCGATCACGTGCTGCTCTACGGTCCGCCAGGGCTTGGCAAGACCACGCTCGCGCAGATTCTGGCGAACGAAATGGGCTCGCACATCAAGGTCAGTTCGGGCCCGCTGCTCGAAAAAAAAGGCGACCTCACCGCGATCCTGACATCACTCGATCCGCGCGATTTCTTTTTTCTCGACGAAATTCATCGACTCCAGCCGGCGCTCGAAGAAATTCTCTATCCCGCCATGGAGGATTTTCGCGTCGACCTGATCATCGGGCAGGGGCCGGGCGCGCGCGTCCACCCCTATCAACTCAATCGATTCACGCTGGTCGGCGCCACCACTCGCGCCGGGCTGATCATGGCGCCGCTGCGATCGCGGTTCGGCATCGTTCACCGGCTTGAGTTTTATACGCCGGCGGACCTGCTGCGCATCGTGCAGCGCTCGGCAAAGATTCTTGGCATCGCCGTGGATGAACACGGCGCGGCAGAAATCGCGCGCCGCAGCCGCGGCACTCCGCGCGTGGCCAACCGGCTACTGCGCCGCGTCCGCGATTTTGCCGAAGTGCGCGCGCAGGGACACGTCACTCTCGGCGTCGCTCGCGATGCTCTCGCCATGCTCGGCGTCGATGAACACGGGCTCGACGACGTGGATCGGAATCTGCTGCTGACGATCATCCAGAAATATTCCGGCGGCCCTGTTGGATTGAACACGATTGCTGCATCGCTCAGCGAAGATGAAGACGCCATCGAAGAAATCTACGAGCCCTACCTGATGCAGCTCGGCCTGCTCGACCGCACCCAGCGCGGCCGCGTCGCTACGCCGCTCGCCTACAAACACTTCGGCTTGAAATCAGAGGACGCTCCCCGCAACGCCGACCGCCGCCAACCCGGCCTCTTCTAATGCTTTGTCCAGTCCCGATGTTTTGCTTTGCGGTATGTTTGGTGGCTACCGCGTTACTCGTCGCACATCGCGCAAAGCTTTGTGACCGTATTCCAGTTTCGGGTCGTCGTTCGCTGCGCGAGGAATTTGTCGAGGGCGTAGAGCTTCGTGCGAGCAAAACCGTCGGGACAATGAATGTAGATTTCTCTCCCCGAGCAGTGGAACCGTTCGTTTCCCGCGTCGACCGAGCGCATCTTTTCCAGAGCCTGTTTCGATGGCGTTTGCTGCAAGAAAACGACAGCAAGCCGCTTCGTGTCGATCCCTTTTTCCTTCACGAACGGATTGCCCGCCAGCACCTTCTTCATCTCAGCGGCGGTGCGGACAAGCACGCTAACCGGTAGCCGCGTCTCGCCGGCCAGTTTTCGCTCGAGCGATTGCTCCCATTTCGCAGCGTTGCCGTCGGCCGCGAAAACCAGATTGCCGCTCTGCACGTACGTGCGCGCGTCCTTCATCCCGAGTTTCTCGCACAGCTCGCGCAGACGCTCCATCTTGAGCAGGTTTTGCCCAACGTTCACGCCACGCAGCAACGCGATGTAGGTCGTCATAGCGAATGAGCTTACAACGTCAGCGTGCGCGGCAGCAGCCTCAATTATCGGCGCGCAGCGGCAATGCGGATGGTGCCTGCTCCACTCGAAGACAGGTTTGAATTGCGCGGCACATGCGGTGTGCGATACATTCGCGCCCTTGCTGGATCAAAGTCCAGAACGAATCTATTTTGCGAGGCACTGATGACCCGCCGCATCGCGACCGTTGCTGCTTTCCTCTTCGCTCTTTTGCTGATCGCCGCACCGCTGTTCGCGCAGACGCGGACCGCGGAACGCGGCCAGCGACCTCTCGTTCAATTCGTCGATACACCCGCTGTTTCGGGCTATGAAGGCCAGCTCGGCCACGAGATTTCGTCCCAAATCGCGAGCTTGCATCCCAAGACCGACAATCTCGGCGACGTAATCGTCACCATCGGCACCGGCGCGCCGCATCGCCTGATCGTCACGCCGATCGACGAGCCGGGATTCGTGGTCAGCGACGTTACGCCCGACGGCTACCTGCGCGTGCAACGGCTGCCGCAGTTCGGATTGTCCCCCATCTA
>DASUJR010000117.1:0-22202 GCA_036279175.1 Candidatus Acidiferrales bacterium
GCGGGTGAAGGCGCTGGACTACCTCGTCGCGCTCGGCACACACGCGTTGATGACAGACGGGCAGCTTTCGAAACTTATTGGCCAGCCGGTAGTGAATGAAATGGCGGGCGACACGCACGTTTTCAATCATCACTGGGAAAAGCCGGACGCGTTCGTACATCTTGGAACAATCCCCGCAAGCGAAATCCGCGAACTGACGCGCGGCATGATGGCGCAGGACGTGCCGGTCGGTCTGAATAAACTGATTCTCGACTACGACCAGATTTTCATCTGCGGACCTGTGTTTCCGCACGAAGTGGTCGGATTCTCGGGCGGCAACAAATATTTTTTCCCAGGAATCGCCAGCCCGGAAATCATCAACTTCACGCACTGGCTGGGCGCGCTGATCACGAATTTTGAAGTGATCGGCAGCGGCTATACGCCCGTGCGAGCGGTGATCGATCGCGCCGCGTCGATGATTTCCAGGCCAGCCGGCTGTTTCGCATTGGTGGTGACCGGCGAAGGTATCGCTGGGCTGTATTGCGGCGCGGCTCAGGAGGCGTGGGAAGCAGCGTCGAAACTTTCAGCGAAAAAGCACATCGTGTACGTCGAGAAGCCGTTTCGGCGCGTGCTCTCGGTGATGCCGGAGATGTATCGCGACCTGTGGACCGCTGGCAAAGGCATGTACAAGATCGAGCCGGCGGTGGCCGATGGAGGCGAGGTGGTGATTTACAATCCGCATCTCGCGGAAATCAGCTACTCACACGGCACGATCCTGCGCGAAATCGGCTATCACTGCCGCGACTATTTTCTGAAACAGTGGGAGCGCTTCAAGAATTATCCCGGCGGAGTTCTGGCGCATTCGACGCACGTGAAGGGACTGGGGACATACGATGCGACGACCAAGGTTGAGACGCCGAGGATTCGCGTCACGCTGGCGACAGGAATTCCGGAAAATGTTTGCCAGGCGATCAATCTGGGCTATCTCGATCCGGACAGCATTCGCATGGAGGAGTGGCGCGGGCGCGAAAGTGAAGGCATTGTCGCCGTGCCGCGAGCGGGGGAAGTCCTTTACCGCTTAGAAAGCGATCCGCATCAGGCCGAACGCGAGAAGTCGCTGGTGTTTTCACCGACGACTAGAGGTTAGCTGTTTTGAGCGGAGAATTAGGGCCCGACTGGCGTGACGCTTTTTGTGCTTGACTCTTCGCCTTTTCTTCGCCTACTATCTTTTCGGCCGCTAGTTCACCTCGATCCTCTTTAAGGAGCCGCTCATGACCTCGCGAACGCGTGTCGCCGGATTGTCGAAGGCCCGCCGCCAGACGACGAGTTCGCCTGCGTCTACCGATTCCAGGGGCATCCGCGCGCTTGCGGTTCTGGCGCTTACACCTGCATTGGTCTTCTTTATGTCGCGGAAAGACGTAGGCCACGCGGCGAGCAGACCCACTTCAACCGACAGAGCCCAGGGACGTCATATGGTCCAACAGTGGCCGTCTTCCGGATTCGAGGACATGTACAGGGCCGCGCATCCCGCCTGGCGGCCGGCGTCACTTCAATACGACGATTCGCAATCCGCGAACCTGATCTATGCGCGCGCCATGCTGGTTGCGCGGAAGTACGATAGCCGTCCTTATTGGCGGTACCAGAAGCTCGAGGTGGGCGTACCTACGGATCGCGCAACCGCCGACCTTGCCATTGAGCATCTGATTCCGTGCGAGAGCATGGGCAGGACGATCAACCGCATCGACTCGAACGGGAAAATGTCATACGGGATCCTGCAATTTCAGGATTGGAACGAATGGGAGGCAGCGTCGGGCCTTACGGGAAATCCGGACAATCGGCACGACGCCATTCGCATGGCCGAGTGGGCCATTCAGAACGGCATGATCAATCATTGGGGTTGCGCTCAGATCCTGAAAATGATGTGAGAGCGCGAACTTCCCGCCACCTGGCGACAATCAGTGCGCGGTCCCTATCGCTCTACCGTACCTTCAAAGTGACGTCGAACTTCGCATCGCACGTTGCCGTTGGATCGTCGGCGATAGTGGTTGATACAGTGCCGCTGTGCACGACAAAATCGAGTGGCTTCTTCGTGAAATTCGGAAGGCCGTTGACGCGCGCTTTGCCGTCGGAATTGGTGGCGACTTGCAGGTCGAGTTTACGTTTGTTCAGGAAGCCATAGTGTATGGTGACGTCGACCTTGGCGTTGTAGATGGGTTTTTGCGAGCCGTCGCGCACAGTGAAAAGAGCGCGACAGGTGCCAATGTCGGCTTCAATGTGAGGAATCTCCTGCTGAGTGCCGGCAAGGGCGATCCCAGAAACCGCCAAAAATGGCAGGATAAACGCAATCTTAAGTAAGCGACCGAGAATGATTTTCATTTTCCTTGTTGCTCCTCCGCTAGAAAAGATACTCCCGCAGCGAGCAACGTCAATTTGTTTTCGAGTGCTACTGTGCGCAACTTCCAGCGCTCGAAACATCGATTGATTCTTGCGACGCCTCGAAGTCGGCGGCCCTCCAAACCTACACCCTTCCGCCGGGCCTGAAGGCCGGCGCTACGTCTAGGTCAAAACCAAATTGCGTATGCCGGCTCAGTCAAAACTGAATCGTGCTGCCTAGGCGGATTCGGCGACAGCGGCGAGCGGCAGGGCGGCTTGTTCCGCGCCGGTGGACCAGCAGCGGGATTCGCGGACGGGTGCGTAGGAAAAGCGATGCAGCGAAGTAGGGCCGAACGCGCGGAGGGCTTCGAGGTGGTCGGCGGTGGCGTAGCCTTTGTTCTGGGCGAGTCCGTATTGAGGGTAGAGCTGATCGAATTCGATCATGCGGCGATCGCGATCAACTTTTGCAAGGATCGAGGCGGCGGCGATGGAGACGGAGCGCGCATCGCCGTGAATGAGCGCTTTCTGCTCGATGGGCAGATCAAGTTCGACGGCGTCGAGCAGTAAGAAATCGGGAAACGGACTGAGCTGCGAGATGGCGGCGACCATGGCCTGGCGGCTCGCTTGATAGATGTTCCACGCGTCGATGCGGCTGGCGTCGATTTCAGCTACGGACCAGGAGAGCGCGTGTTCGCGGATACGTCCCGCGAGTTCGACGCGGCGTTCAGGCGCCAGTTTTTTCGAATCGTCGAGACCGACGATGCGGCGTTTGGGATTCAGAATA
Organism: Candidatus Acidiferrales bacterium; assembly: GCA_036279175.1. Taxonomy (GTDB): domain Bacteria; phylum Acidobacteriota; class Terriglobia; order Acidiferrales; family UBA7541; genus Palsa-295. The sequence goes on from DASUJR010000117.1 coordinate 3,137, forward strand.
ACGGCGGCGGCGAAGACAGGACCGAAGAGAGATCCGCGGCCAGCTTCGTCGAGACCAGCGATGCGCTGCCAGCCGTTTTGTCGCGCGATGCGCTCGTAGCGAGAGCAACAGAGCCGTGCCATCGCGCCGGATTGTAGCATGAGGCGCAGGAGTTGAAGGAGGCAAAGGAAGCAGAGGAAAAACCCCGAGAATTCCGATCGAAGTGGTGCGGAGTTGCATTTGCGCGCGCGACGGCTGTGCTAAAGCGAAATCGCGTGGTAGAGGCGAAGGCTGGTCAAATAGGCGGCAAGGAGCGGCCTTACGTGTTTTGGCGCTTTGGCTTTCAAATCGTGCGAAAAGTCGCGCCAATTGGAAGCGTTCACCCGACTGGCCGAAACCGTAATCGAAGGGGTGAGGATTCGCGTGGTGTGCCACCAGCCCGCGGGAACGAACAGAATCTCGCCCGCCTGAAGATCGCAGGAAATGGGCGTCGCGCTCGCGAAGAGCGGGAATTTTTCGATGTCGACATTCTCAAGATCCACCTGGGATTGGTTGCCGCGAGGATATAGAAAACGGGACTGGTCCGGCGCGAAAAGCGTGTAACGCTTTACGCCATAAATCTGCGACAGGAACGTGTGGATGTGCCAGGTGTCGTAGTGCAGTACGGGAAATTTGCCTCCCGTTCCACCGATGTACAACTCGAATCGCCCCCCATGCAGCCGCGTGTCGAGCGGTTTTCCTGCAGGGCCTTCCAACCAGTTTGGCTGAAAGTAGTCCGGCACCGGACGAAGATCGGCGTCGAGCTCGGGAAGAAATTTTTCGATGTGGACATTGCGAAGATAGGGGGCGGGCTTCTCATTGGAGGAGGCAAGCACGAGATCAATGAATTCGCCCAGCGTTAAGGGAGAACCGTCCTTTCTCTTCGGCAAGAACCCGCCCAGGGTGTATGGCTGATTGTTTGCGTGCAGCGGGACAGCACCGTAAGTCTGCTTGAAGAACGCGGGCGTCCAGCGCGACAAAGCCTGCCAGCGATCCAAGGCGCTGGAGATAACGACGGGCTTGCGAGGCTCGAGAAATTCACAACGGAAATCGGAATACAGAGGGCAGCGGCGCCGCTCGATACGACCGGTACGATTCTCAGTATGACCGGTACCATTCGTGTTAGGCATGGACGAAAGCGATCTCCACAGTTGAGGATACCGTTGAGATCTGAAGCATGCTCTAAGGTGAAGACTTTAATAAAGGAGGCGTTTCACATCAACGCAGGGCGCGCGAGAGCGGAGAGCGAGAAAAGAGCACGTCGTTCGAAGAAAAAACGCCGGCGCCCAGACGCCAGGGCTACAGACCGCCCGAAAGGCGCGTTTACTTAACGGCTACGGATGTGCGCTGGAGGCGCGAGGCGAGAGCCTGGTGCTCTTCCCGGATCGGGGCAGGCAAACGGTCCCCGAATTTGGCGAGGAATTCGCCTGTCGCACGCGTTTCGTCGGCCCAATCGCCGGGATCGATTCGAAGAAGTTCATCGAGGGCGCTCTCGGAAATGCGCATGCCGTCGAGCGTGAGCGATTCGACGGTGGGAATGAAGCCGATGGGGGCCTCGGCGGCATCAGCGTGACCTTCGACCCGGTCGAGGATCCATTTCAGGACGCGCACGTTTTCGCCGAAGCCCGGCCAGAGAAATTTTCCGTCAGGGCCTTTGCGGAACCAGTTGACGTGAAAGATCTTCGGCTGGCGGGGGATTTTCGGACCCATTTCGAGCCAGTGGGCGAAGTAGTCGGCCATGTTGTAGCCGCAGAAGGGAAGCATGGCCATTGGATCGCGGCGCGTCACACCGACGGCACCGGTCGCAGCGGCGGTGGTTTCGGAAGCCATAGTCGCGCCAACGAACACGCCGTGCTGCCAGTCGCGCGATTGATACACAAGAGGAGCGAGATGAGCGCGGCGACCTCCGAAAATAATCGCGGAGATGGGCACGCCGGCAGGATCGTCCCAGTGCGATGAAATGGAGGGCGACTGGTTTGCGCGAACGGTGTAGCGCGCATTCGGATGCGCAGCAGGTCCGGAACCTGGCGTCCACGGTTCGCCGCGCCAGTTGATAAGGCCTTCATGCGGCGGCCCATTGATGCCTTCCCACCAAGGCTCGCGCGTTTCGGTGATTGCGGTGTTGGTGAAAATCGAATCGTGGTGCAGAGCAGCGCGCACATTGGGATTCGTAGTGGCGTTCGTACCCGGTGCGACGCCGAAAAATCCGGCTTCGGGATTCACGGCGCGAAGCGTGCCGTCGTCTGCGATGTGCATCCAGGCGATGTCGTCGCCCACGGTGAAAACTCGATACCCCTGGCCGGCAAGCGCGGAGACCATCATGGCGAGATTGGTCTTCCCACAGGCGCTCGGGAATGCAGCGGCCATATAGGAGACTTTGCCTGAAGGATCTTCGAGGCCGAGGATGAGCATGTGCTCGGCCATCCAGCCTCCGCGGCGAGCCATGGAGCTGGCGATGCGTAACGCAAAACACTTTTTTCCGAGCAGCGCGTTTCCGCCGTAGCCGGAACCGATACTCCAGATCGTTTTTTCTTCTGGAAAGTGAAGGATGAAGCGGCGGGAAGGGTCGAGATCGCCGAGCGAATGCAGGCCGGGGACGAAATCGTCCGAGTTGCCAAGACGGTCGAGTGCGATCTTTCCCATGCGCGACATGATGCGCATGCTCGCGACCACATACGGGCTGTCGGTGATTTCAACGCCGACGCGGCTATACGGCGAAGCAGCGGGGCCGAGAACGTAGGGAACGACGTACATCGTGCGTTCCCGCATCGCACCCTCGAAGAGCGGGCGGACTTTCGCTTTGGCGTCCTCGGGGGCCATCCAATTGTTTGTGGGGCCAGCGTCGTCTTTTTTTCGCGAGCAGATGAACGTGACGTTTTCGGTGCGTGCTACATCGTTAGGATTGCTGCGATGAAGGTAACAATTAGGGTACGTTTGCTCGTTGAGCGCGATGTAGGAGCCGTCGCGCAGCATTTCTTCTGTGAGACGAGAGTTTTCCGCGTCGGAGCCGTCACACCAGTGAATTTTCTTCGGTTTCGTAAGCTGCGCGGATTCGTCTACCCACTTTTCAAGCACCGTTGACACTGGGCCTCCCGGAAATAAAGCGAGGGCGCGTCGACCGGCTCACCCGCCGGCCGACAGGTATTAGCGGAACAGAATACCTGTCCGAAAAAAATTTTATGGCAGGGAGAGAGGAAAAGCAAGGCGAGATTGAATACTTTATACAAAATTTATGAAAGGCACTCGCTCTGCTTAGGACAGCAGATTCAGATTCTGAGCGCGAGGCAAAGGCGAAGCCGACCGCGCTCGCTCAGGACTGCAATCAATCGGCTCACTTCTGGATTAGGCACAATGTCACAGCCCCGTGACAAAAGCCGCTATTCCTCGCGGAGCGCTTGCATGGGATCGATGCGGGAAGCTCGATGCGCCGGAATGTAGCAAGCCAACAACGCAGAAATGACGAGGAGACCCGCCACGACGCCAAAGGCGGTCGCGTCGATCGTACCGACGTCGAAGAAGAGAGAATGCATGCCCCTGCCGACGAAATAGGAACCGATGAGGCCGAGAACGAGGCCAATGGAAGCGAGGATGATTCCCTCGCGCAGGATAAGGCCAATGACTCGACCCATGCTTGCACCCAGCGCCATGCGCAGGCCGATTTCGTGCGTGCGTTGCGCAACGGCGAAGGACATCACACCGTAGATGCCGAGTCCGGCGAGCAGAAGCGCAATACAAGCGAAGCCGCCGAAAAGAAAAGCCGTGAACCGGTCGCCCGCCATCGATTCCTGGATGATTTGATCCATCGTTTTCACGCTGGCGAGGGGCAAATTCGGATCGAAGGACGCGACGACCGCGCTGATACTTTTGACGAGCGAGGCGGGATCGCCCTGTGAACGCACGCCAATGCCGGCTTGCGGCCATGGACTCTGCCAGAACGGGACGTCGATTTCCGGGAAATTGTCTTTTGGTCCGCCGTTGTGCACGTCGTGATAGACACCGACGATTTGCCAGGAAACGTAGGGGCCGAGATTCGTCACGCCGGGGATGAGCTGCTCAACCTGGATGCGGTGCGAGAGCGCATCGCCCTGCGGGAAGAATTTTTTGGCGAAGGTTTCGTTGACGACAGCGACGGGAAGGCTGCCGGCGATGTCCTGATCAGTGAAGACGCGGCCGCGTTCAATGCGGATGCCGAAGGTTTTGAAATATTGTGGCGTGATCATGTTGAAACCGGCGCCGGGACGCTGGGAGGGATCGCTGACAGGGTGACCTTCGATGACGAAGGGCATGCCGAAGTTCACACCTTGAAGAGGCATGCCTTCCGATGCAGACACAGACGAGACGCCGGGAAGCGCCTGGACGCGCTCGAGGAGCTGGCGATAGAACGCGGTGATCTGCTTAGAATCCTTGAGACGTCCCTGGGGAACGGGAAGATAAAACGTGAGCAGATGATCGCTGCGAAAGCCGAGATCGACATGGGCGACGTTCCAGAGACTGTGAATCGCCAAGCCGCCGCCCGCGAGAAGGCTGAGGGCCAAGGCAAATTCGGCGACGACCAGAATACGACGCAATCCGTGGCGTCCCGCAGTGAGAGCGGAACGGCCGCCTTCTTTCAAGACTTCATTGAGGTTCATGCGGGCAGCGAGCCATGCCGGTGCGCAGCCGAAGAGCACTCCCGAGAAAAGGCTGGCCGCGACGGTGAAAAGAAGGACGGGGATGCTGAGGCGAAGATCAGCTTCAGAAGGAAGCGTGAACGGCGGCATGAGCGCGATGATCAGCTTGAGCAGGGCCCAGGCGAGGACAACTCCCACAATGCAGCCAATGGAGGCAAGGGCCATGCTTTCGGCGAGAAATTGGCCAAAGAGGCGCTGTCGCGATGCACCCAGCGAGGAGCGAACGGCAACTTCTTTCTGGCGAACGGTGGCGCGAGCGAGAAGGAGGTTGGCGACATTGGCGCACGCGATTAGCAAAACGAAGCCAACCGCGCCCATCAGCAGCCAGAGCGCGCGAATGACATCGCGATTGAGGAAATCGTTCTTCAGCGGCTCGACGGAGGCACCCCAACCTTTGTCGGATCGCGGATACACCTTGGCGAGGTGACGCGTCACGCGGTCCATGTCCGCGTTTGCCTGAGCGAGAGTCACACCGGGTTTCAAGCGGCCCATCACCAAGAGCCAATGAAAATCGTGATTGATCTGATCGGGCTTGAACGCCAAGGGCACGTCGATCACGTTCTGCAGGCGGTCGGCCGGACCGGGCGCGAGAACGCCCACGATCGTGTAGGGCTCGCCGTTCATTTGAACTTGCCGACCGATGATGTTCGGGTCCGACCCGAAATGACTTTTCCATAACTTGTTGCAGAGAATTGCTTCGTGATCTTTGCCGACTTGGCCTTCTTCGGGCAGAAAGTCGCGCCCCAACAGAAAACGTTGACCCATCATCGTCTGAAAACCGGGCGTGGCAGCTTGCGCTTGCACCTGCTCAGGGCGGTTTGAGGTCGAGAGATTGATGCTCGCCCCGCTCCAGGCCCCCAGTGCCTGAAAGACCGTGCTTTCGCGCTGCCACTCAAGAAAATTTCCAGCCGCCGTGACGTTGCGATTGCCTTGAACCTTAGACCAGACCATCACGAGCTGTTCAGGATGGGGGTAGGGCAGAGGCGCCAGAAGAGTGGCATAGACGACGCTGAAAATCGCGGTGTTCGCCGCGATTCCGATCGCCAATGCGAATACAGCGACAGAGGCGAAGCCTGGATTCTTCAGTAGGACACGAAAGCCAAACCGCAGGTCACGGAGAAGATTCCCCATTTTGTGATTCCTCGTTTCACCAACAGTAAGACGGTTGATTCTTGATTTGGGCAGGTCGGAATGCATGCTGCGTGTTGTAGCGCAACATGAAGGAGCATGCTGTTAGGCCCATCTCAACGCTCAATGCGTCGGCGCAGTTGCCTGACCGGGAAGGCTGCCTACACCGCTGCGGCGTCAAAATGCAGCAGTCTCCTCGGGCAGCAACGGCGCAACCTGAGAATCCGGATTGCACGACTCCGATGCTCTACGATGGATACGAGAGAGCTACCAACTTGGTTCCTCTAAGCCGGTGCAGTTCCACAGTAAAGTTGAGAGCACAAGCCTAGAGGTGACGCTTGAGCGGGGATACAAATGGGTTTAATTTCAGCGAAAGCGGGCACGGCCTCTCGAGGAGCGCACGATGACATCGAAGCGGAGAAGCACATTTTGTGCGAGTGTAGTTGCAGTGGCGGTGATAAGCGCGTGGGGGGCGCGCGCACAGCGGGTGCCGTCGGTGAGGCCTCCGATGATCGATAAAGCGGGTTGGACGCAGTTGTGGAACGGTAAGAACCTGGAGGGTTGGAAGCACGTAGGACCCGGGAAATTTGTCGTTGAAGACGGAATGCTAAAGAGCGAAGGCGGAATGGGATTGCTCTGGTACACGCCGAGGAAATTTGGAAACTGCGTGATTCGCGTGGTGTACAAGACGACGAAGAAGACGGACAACTCGGGCGTGTTCATTCGAATTCCTGAGGCAGCGACTGAGCCGTGGATGCCGGTGAATAAAGGATATGAGGTACAGATCGACGATTCCGGGGACGATTACCACGTTTCGGGTGTGTTGTACTCGCTGACGAAGGCGGCGGCGCGCCCCGGAAAAACGGGCGAATGGAATACGATGGATATTGCGATTGAGGGCCCGCGAACAATCGTCTTGCTGAATGGCGTTAAGGTGACGGACTACACGGAAGGGCAGCCAGTTCCGCCGAAGAAGCATAGTTATGAGCCGACGCGCGGGCCGCGACAGAACGCGGGATATATTGGATTGCAGAATCATTCGGACAAGGACACGGTGTATTTTGGCGAGGTAGCGGAGCGAGGGCTTGGGCAGTAAAGTTTTAGAAGTGATCGAGAAGGAGCTAAGCCGAAGGCGACTCTTCAACGCGTGGTAGTTACCGTTCGGCTGCAATCCCTCTGGAATGTGTTCCGCGGAGAAACGCGTGTACGCAAGGAAACTGCAGGCGGAGGTAGTGATCGAAGGCGAGCGGCGTCCGGCGCCTCTCGATTGGCTCGACAATTTTTGCATGCGGAATTTCACGGGCTCGGCGGAATTTGACGACACTTTGCCAACGGGCGAGGGAAGGTTAGAGGCCGGGCTGAGGGTGGATTTGCGGCGGTTGGCCGATGCGATGGGTGAGTGGTTCACGCGCCGCGGCAAAGGTGGCGGCAAGCCAGTGAGGATCGAGATTCGCGAGCAAACGTAAAGCGCAGAGTAAGAAGAGCGCCGCCGGGCCGACACTCCCCCAGGACGGTGGCGGCGGATGGAGCGGGGCAAGAAAAATTACAGAAAAGTGACCCCATCGAACGGGCTGTGAGCCTCGGGCTCGATGCGAAATCCTACGAAAATTGGAAACTTGCCTGGATTCATCCCGATTGGTGTGAATGGACGCCAATGGGAGATGAATGACGACGAGACAGTTGCGAGCAGTACGATCTGCAGATGAGCAGCTTTGCCAACGCCTCCAGCGATTCATAGATTAGGTGCTTGGGTTTTCCTGTAATCCACTGAAAATCAAGCAGTAAGTGGCAACCGAAGAGTGGTTGGCCACATGCACTACAGGGCCGCAGTGTGCGGCGCTTTTTGGGGAAGGTCCTGGTCCGCTCATCTCTGATTCCGAGTCAAAGCGCATAGCATGCAAGAAACGTCGAGGAGGCGTGGCACATGCACAGGGGTAACTTCGACACGTGGGGAATCGCGACGCCTGCGGTTGCAGAGCGTTCAGGTTGTAACCAAAACGCGCTTACGAAAAGTTTTGGCGTGAAGGGCAGCGCCTCGTTTGCGCTAACAATCGCTTCGATTTTCTTGTTTGTATTCGCAATGTTCGCGATTCCCGCGGGGGCGCAGAGCGTTGCGACCGGAACCATCGTCGGTACCGTGACCGACAACACGGGAGCGGTGGTGGTCGGCGCCAGCGTTACGCTGATTGACAAGGCGACCGGGGACACGCGTACTACCGCGAGCAACGATGCCGGCCACTACATCTTTCAGGCCGTGAACCCCAGCACGTACACCGTCAAGTTCAAGAAATCGGGATTTTCGGAATTGGACGTTACCAACGCGGTTGTGCAGGTCGGCACTCAGCTGACGGAGAATGTGCAGATGAAGCTGGGCTCCGTCTCGACCACGGTCACCGTAACGGAGACGGCGGGCGCCGAACTACAAACGATGAACTCGACGATTGGCAGCACCGTATCGGGAACTGCGCTTTCGTCGCTTCCTGCCGTTGGACGAGACGTGAGCACTTTCGCCGTGTTGCAGCCGGGCGTTACGCCAGACGGCGCGGTAGCGGGCGCAGTGGTTGACCAGAGCACGTTCATGTTGGATGGCGGCCAGAACACAAACGACATGGACGGCAGCATGCAGGTCTATACGCCAAGCTTCGCGGATGACACGACAGGCGGCGTGACGAGCGGGAACATGGGGTCGCCCCCGCCGACAGGCGTGATGCCGACGCCGATCGACAGCGTGGAAGAGTTCAAGGTCAATACGGCGAACCAGACCGCGGACTTCAACAATTCCGCCGGCTCGCAGGTTGAGGTGGTTACAAAACGCGGAACGAACAATTGGCACGGGACCGCGTACGAATATTACCTGGATAACAATTGGTCGGCGAACACGTGGGACAACAACTTGTCGGGGACTCCGCGGCCCAGTTATCACTTCAACCGCTTCGGCGCAGCGGGTGGCGGTCCGATCATCCCCAAATCGATTTTGGGCGGAAAGACGTACTTCTTCGCGAACTATGAGGGATTCCGGTACCCGCAGTCGCAGACTTTTGAAATGGCGGTACCGAGCGCAAATATGCGAGCCGGCATCCTCAACTTCGGTGCCGGGAACCAGAACGTGGCGATATACGATCCGCGCGGCATTGGGATCGATCCACTCGTTCAGCAATTGTGGAATACGTACGAGCCGATGCCAAACGATCCGAGCTGCGGCAACCTTCTTGGAACACGCTGCGACGGCGTGAACGAGCAAGGGTTCAAGGCGAACCTGCTGACCCCGGAGCGCTCCGACTTTGGAGTGGCTCGCATTGACCACGATTTCGGGTCCAAGTGGCACTTGATGTCGAGCTATCGCGTTTATCGCGAACTTCGCGCTACCACCAGCCAGGTGGACATCGGCGGATGGTTCCCCGGAGATACTCTTGGCGTACCGGCTTCGTTGTCCAATCGGCCGCAGCAGCCGTGGTACTACGTGGCCGGCCTAACCACCAACATCTCGGCGAACGTGACGAACGATTTCCATTACAGCTATCTGCGGAACTTCTGGGCCTGGGAGAGCGAGAATGCTCCTCCGCAGCTCGCCGGAACGTCGGGGGCGCTCGAGCCGTTCGGCGAGCAGGCAACCACGGTGCTTGCTCCGTACAACGTGAACACTCAGAATGTGCGGCAGCGGTTCTGGGACGGACAGGATAATTTCTTCCGCGACGATGTGACCGTGCTGCACGGAAATCATTTGTTCCAGTTCGGCGGCCAGTACCAGCGCAACTGGGACTACCACCAGCGCACCGACAATGGCGGCGGAATTAACTACACGCTGACCTACCAGCTGGGCGATACCGCAGGCTCTGGTTTGGTCGATCTCTCCAGCATGTACGGGAGTGGTTTTGCCGGCGGAGTAGCGAATGAGAGCACGGAAACCGACCGCGCCTTGGCGGCTGTTATGGGGATCGTGACTGACTCGCAGATCGCCTACACTCGTTCGGGCTCCAACTTGGCGCTCAACCCGCCCTTTACCCCTGCTTTCGACAAGAGCACGATCCCGTATTACAACGTCTACTTCGGCGATACATGGCACATGAAGCCTACGTTCACACTGACTTACGGTCTCGGATATACGATCGAGATGCCTCCGACGGAAGAAGAGGGCCGACAGGTGGAAGTGGTAGACGCGAGCGGTCAATTGTTGGACGTTCAAGGCTATCTCAACCAGAGGAGGAAGGCTGCTTTGAACGGAGGGGTGTATAACCCAACGATCGGATTCGCGCTCGTTGGGAATACCGGTTCGGGGCGAAAGTATCCGTACAACCCATTCTACGGTTCTTTTAGCCCTCGAATATCGGCCGCTTGGAATCCTTCGTTTCAATCCGGCGGAATCCTGAGCAAGGTTTTCGGAGAGAACAGTTCGGTGATCCGTGGTGGTTACAACCGGATTTACGGCCGCCTCAACGGTGTAGATCTGGTTCTCGTTCCGTTGCTGGGCGACGGTCTAATCCAGCCGGTGCAGTGTCGCCAGGCTCTTATGAGCGGGGCTTGCGGGCCAGCCAATCCGGACGCCGCAGACGCGTTCCGCATTGGCGTTGACGGCGCTACGGCACCGTTGCCGGCAGCGTCAGCGACTCAGCCGCAGCCGATCTTTCCAGGGATCAACAGCGTGGCGGCAGGCGCGGGCGAAGGGTTCGACGCTTCGTTCAGACCGAACGTGGTCGATTCGTTCGACTTGAGCATTCAGCGCCAATTCGGGCCGAAGATAATGGTGGAACTCGGGTACATCGGCCGCCGAATCACGCACGAATACTTGCCAATAAACCTGAACGCAGTGCCGTACATGATGACACTCAATGGACAAAACTTCGCGCAAGCTTACGCGGCAGTTGAAACGGCAATGGGTTGCGCAACGTCGGAAGCGGCGTGCGGCGCGGGCGGGGTTCCGACTGTTTCACCGCAGCCGTTTTTTGAGGCTGCTTTGGCCGGTACCGGATATTGCAGCGGATTCAGCAGCTGCACTGCGGCTGTCGTCAGCCAGACGAATCCGAACGCTGCATCAGGCAAAGGTCAGTTCAGCAACTTCCAGGGGCAGAAGGTTTGGGATCTTTGGTCGGCGCTCGACCAGGGCGGAGTTGGAGGTGGCCCGGGAGGGACAACTGTACCGGGCTTCAACTTCGCGCGCAGCATGCAGAACTCACCTCTTCCGGGAACGGCTCCCTGCCCGGGATCGCCGGCTTCGTCCGGGCCGTGCGGTGCATCCGGTCAGCTTACAAGCGGTGTGGGCGACAACGCCAGCATCGGTTGGGGCAATTACAATGGAGCCTTCGTGTCGTTCAAGACGACTGACTGGCACGGGCTCACCAGCCAACAGAACTTCACGTACAGCAAAGCGCTGGGAACGGGAGCTTTTGTTCAGGCAACGAGCGAATACACTGCTGACGATGCCTTCAACATCGCAGAGGGCTATGGTCCGCAGAGCTTCGATCGCAAATTCATCTACAACCTGTATGTCGCCTACGCGCCACACGTTTACAACGGACAACAGGGCGCGGTTGGACGCCTGCTAGGCGGCTGGAATTTCGCTCCGATCTTCACGGCTGGGAGCGGCGCGCCAATCATTTGTAATACGCAGACGGGTGGTGAATTCACCGGTGGAAGCGATGCACAGTCGTTCGGTGCGGCGGATGGCGTGAACTACTTCGAGAGCGCCAACTGCATTTTCACCAAGCCGATCAGTGCAAGCAGTGCTTCCATTCACAACCTGGGCGGCAGTCCGAATTTGTTTGCAGATCCCGGGGCGGTATACGCCTCGACGCGACCCGCGATTCTCGGTATCGATTCGCGTGCGGGTGGCGAGGGCGCAATTCGCGGACTTCCGTACTGGAACCTTGACCTCAGCGTGACGAAAGATATCCGTATGACGGAACGCTTTGGGATGCAGGTGCAGGCGAATTTCATCAACATCCTGAATCACGACATCTTCTTCGATCCGGTGCTTGACTATCAGGCGGCCAGTTCGTGGGGCGCTCTAAACGCTCAGGTGAACAACCCGCGACGGATCCAAGTTGGTGTGCGGTTCAACTTCTAACCTCCTCTAACCTCAGGTGCTCTAAACGGGCCGCTCCGACTCGCCCTCGGAGCGGCCCGTTGTAATTTGGCCGACTCACGCTCGCGCTTTGAGCGTCGGTCAACGGCGTTCTGCTGCAATGGAACCAAAAACAGGGAATTTGCGTATCTTTCCTGTGACGAATCGCGAATTGCTGCGTCTAAGCAACCTGAGAAGCCAATTTGGCTTCCGATTCTCACATGGGGGCGGATGCCGGTCACGTCGCGGTTGGAGAGCAGCGAACCGATGCCCGCACGCGTATCACTTCTGGAGCATGCCCCATGGCTTGTCACGCCGCTGCATTGCGAGGGAACTGTATTTTCCGTTCGATTTTGTTCTAGACCGTCTGAATTCAAGCGACGCCGGGCTTAATGCAGCTCACAATGGCAGCCGGCGACCAAGGATAGGCATACAGGGCAGCTCTGGGAGGAGTCGTGGGGAACTCGGGACAGGGGATCATGGACCAGCTTTTGCATGAGAAATGGGAAGAGGCGGGAGGCAAAGGCCGGTACGCGGTGGTTGTATTTCAAGTGCGTGATTCCGCAACCGGGGACGGGAATGGAGAAACACTGAAGTTGCAGGAAGAGGATTCGCGGTTAGCTGTAGTGACTGACGCGAATGAGGACAGTCAGCGGGTAGCAGCGGAATGCGTACGCCGGTTGTTCTCAAGCGAGTGCGAACTGAAAACAGTGAGCGTGATGTCGGCCCCTGGGGACATGTTTGGTCCGGAAGCTGAAGACGGGCGCGGAGAAAAAGGCAAGGACAGCGTGCGGACGGCCAGAATTGCAGTTCGTACGGACGGCAAGATCATTTTCGTGAACCCAGCGGACGTGCGAGTGATCGAAGCACAGGGCAATTACGTTCTGCTGGAAACGGCCGCGAAGTCCCATTCGTTGCGAGAATCCATTTCGAACGTTGCGGAGAAACTCGAGCCGTACGGCTTCGTTCGGATTCACCGGTCGACAATCGTGAACGCGTCTGTAGTGGAAGAGATTCGGACGTCGCCATCGGGAGAGATTCGCGTTTGCCTGAAGGGCAGCAGCAAGGAATACAGCGTTTCGCGAAGATACCGCAACGCGTTGCGGTCAATCGCGCCTTGCTGGATTTGAACCGCCTTCTACACACCGGATCACAACAATTTTCAGATGCGACGGCCGGAAGATGGTAGGGCCACCCAGACTCGAACTGGGATCTACGGTTTAGGAAACCGGAGCTCTATCCACTTGAGCTATGGCCCCACGGCCAACAGAGGAAGTTTAGCATCCGGGGTGACGTTCGCAGTTTGAATTCCCTTCGATTGACCCCGCGTATCTTCGTTACTAACGACGGACATTTATAGGACGAGTTTTCACCAGAAGCGGACCGAAGGTGTGCTCGTCCCGGTACGAGCGGCGAAGCTGCCTAGTCACGGCGATCCAGGAGGACCTCGACGCCGTATGCGGGCAGGTCCAGCGAAGATTCTTCCTGGCCGGCCAAGAGCGCTTGCATCGCATGCGGCAAGGCGACGTGTTGCTGCGCGCGCGAGAAGTTGATCACGACGAAGAGCGTTTTCCCCTGGCCCTGGCGACGTGAGATATAGATGTCATCTGGAACGGGACCGAACGCCGGGGTCACACCACTTTGCGCAATCATCCAGCCGGCTGCCTTGGACATGAGATTCGAGTCGATGATCGCGCCAATATATGTGATGCGGCCCTTGCCATAAGCCCGCGTAACGACAGCAGGCTGGCCGTCGAGCCATCCATTTGACGTGCCGTAGCGCAGCAGAACCTGCGTCTTTGGAGTACTGACACCGAGCTGCTCGGCCCAGACTGTTGCAGTGCCGTCACCCCAAGTGCCGGAAAGTGGGACGTCTTTCAGCAGCGCGTAATACTGTTCAACGCGGCCGCCCAGAGCGTCCGCAAGATAGCCAGGCTGACGCTGGGTGAGCAGCGCATTGTACTGATCCTTCATGCCGGAGCGGGGTCCCAAAACTAGATTGCCGCCTTGGCGCACGTAGGCCAGGAGATGTTGCGCCATGTCTTCGGGCAGAACGTTTAAATCAGGAGCGACGACAAGTTTGTAACCGTCGAGGTTTGAATAGGGATTGACGACATCAACGGATTGCGCGCGCTTGCGAAGTGCTGCGTAATACTGTCGTAGCACCGCGAGTTGATCGTATTTGTCCGTGTGCTGCTGGAAATCGATGGCCCAGCGGCTATCGTATGAATAGAGCAGCGCGACCTGCGAAACGGGCGTAGTGCCGCGGAATTCGTTGCCGATTTTGGCGAAATCCCGACCTATTTCTTTGACTTCGTTGTAGAAGGGCACGGGCGATCCGTCCGCGCCAATTAGCGTGCCGTGATATTGCTCCTGTCCGTTCAGCGCGCTACGCCATTGCCAGTATTCGACAGCATCGGCGCCGTGTCCTATCGCCTGCCATGCCATCGCGCGCACTTCACCGCGGTTCAGGAAATTATTGACCGGCGCCCAGTTGACGGCGCCTGGCTGTGTTTCCATGACCCAAAAATTCTTGTGCTTGAAACCGCGATTCAAATCGTGCGTCAGGCCGTTCATATCAGGATTAACTTGGCCTTCGCCCACGTAGTCGTCCCACGATGCGAGGTCCAGCGCGCGGCTGACGACGTAGTGATCGAATCCCTCGAAGAAGCCCATGAAGTTGGTGGTGATGAATTGGCGCGAGTCGGCGTGCGGACGAATCGCGCCAATCTGATTCTGCTGGTAATCCGCCCAGGTGTGACTGATGAAGCGCATCCATTCGAGGCGGAGTCCAGGATTGTTGGGACCATTGCCCAAGGGAATTTCCGACCAATTGTCGTACGTTTGGCTCCAGTAGGACGTCGTCCAGCGATCGTTCAGATTTGCGAGGGTGCCGTACTTCGCCTTGAGCCACTGCTGAAACAGTTGCTTCGTGTAATCGTCATAGGAAGGCTCGGCGTATTCATTGTCGATCTGCCAGCTGATCACGTTCGGGTTGTGACCGAAGCGCTGCGCCATTTCGCCGGCGATCTGACGACAGAACTCCCGGTAGCGCGGACTGGTGAACGAAAACTGCTGGCGATTGCCGTGCTGGGCCCGGCGGCCGTCTGGGCCGATGCGCAGAGTGTCGGGATATTTCTGCGTGAGCCAGGCGGGAGGCGCGGCAGTGGGCGTACCGAGAACGATTGCGATGTGATGCTGCGCGGCCATGCCAATGGCCTTTTCGAGCCAATCGAAATCGAATTTACCTTCGGACGGCTCCATGCGGCTCCAGGCAAATTCGCCGATCCGCGCGAATGTAATATGCGCGGCTTCCATCAGCTCAAGGTCTTTGTCCCATCGCGACTCAGGCCATTGTTCGGGATACCACGCGGCGCCAAGCAACAGCGCCGGATGATGCGCGACGGCGCCTGAGTCGCTGGCCGCTTGCGATGGCGCCGATTCGCGCGGGTGCGCGAACAGATTCGCGGGAAGCAATCCCGCTATGGCGATGATTGTGATCGCAATCGTCGAGGAGATGCATAAGAGCAACACACGCAAGCGGTCTCGCGAGTTCACGGTTCGGCTCCTGTGCACAGTATCGATTTGAAACGCGCCAAGCCTAACACAACGAGACGTGATTGATTCAGACGGCTGGAGTGTGCGCGGCAACTTCAAGGCAAACGATCCGCTCGCACGAACGAACGCGATTCCTGTCAGGAATACCGCAGCCAGCGAACGAGCTCCGGCAGCGTAGGACGCTTGCCGTACATCAGCACGCCGACGCGGTAGATCTTCGATGATGCCCAGATCGCGCCCAAGGTCGTCGCGAATAGGAGCACGATGGAGAGCGCGATTTGCCAGAACGGCGGCATCTGCAAGGAAATGCGCAGAGGCATCAGCACGGGTGCGAAAAAGGGAATTTCGGAGAGCGCGACGGACATGGTCGATGCCGGGTCGCTCATGATCATGCCGTAGATCAGAATGGTAAACACGAGCGGCGCCGTTGCCAGCCATTGCATTTGTTGAGCATCATGCTCGCTTGAGCACGCCGCACCGATTGCGGCATACAGTGCCGAATAGAGAAAGTAGCCACCAACAAAAAAGATAATCGCGTAGACGATCAGCGACGCGGGAACGTGAAGGTTCGCGAAGGGCGAGTCCGGCCCCATCGTTGACGCCATTGTGGCCCCGTAAGTCAAAAGAACCAGGAGGGAGACGAGCCAGATGAATAGTTGAGTGAACGCTGTGGCTGCGACGCCAAGAATTTTTCCGGTCAGCAGTTGGAACGGCTTTACGGACGAGATCAGAACTTCCATGGTGCGCGTCGTTTTTTCCTCGAGCACCGAGCGCATCATGATGATTCCGTAGATCAGAAGAGACATATAGAGCAAGATCACCAGGGTGATCGCGAGGCCGAAGGACTGCCCTCTTTCCACGGTTTCGCCCGTCTTCGTTACTTTGATCAGATCCAAATCAACGGACTGCGTGATCGCGCCGGCATCATCCACATGAATGCCGCGAGCATTAAGGCGATTGAGAATAACGGCGCGATTCAACGCCGCGAGTAGAGTCCCCTGCAAGGCAAAATCGCCGGGATTGCGGGTGTGAAGCTGGGCGGACTTTGTGAGATCTCGCGGAACGAAAAGGTAAGCGTCGAGCTTATCAGCGAGGATATCGGCGCGTAGTCGATTTTCGACCCTATCGTCCTGGGCAGGTTGTTCAATCGCCTTTACCACCGTGAATTCCGGCTGACCGCTCGGAAGCTTCGCGTCCAGGTTCTGAGAAATGGATGGTCCAAGGCCGCCGGCATCGTCGACAATCGCGAGCCGAAACGTCTTCGTCGGTTTGTGATTCGATAAAAACAGAATCATCACGAAAAATCCGATGCCGACCAGCGGCAGCAGGATCGTGGTGAGGACGAACGCTTTTGTCTTCACCGCAGTCAAATATTCGCGTTTGATAACGAGCCAGATGCTACGCATGGGCGGTTTTCTCGATAAAAATGTCGTTTAGCGAAGGTTCGAGCAGTTCGAAGCGGTCGATGCGCGCGCCGGATTGCACAGCTGCTTTCAGAATGTCTTGCGCGTCGGCGCTTGGTTTCAGCTTGGCCTCCGCCCCGCTGCCGAAGCGGTTGACACTGGCGATAGCGGGATGCGTCAGGAAACTGTCGGGACCGGTGAATTCAATTCGCACTGTGTTCTTGCCATAGGATTTCTTTATTGCGCGAAGGTCCCCATCAAGAATGTTGTGGCCCTTGTTGATCAGGCAGATGGAATCGCACAATCGCTCGACCTGTTCCATCAGATGGGTGGATAAGACGATGGTCGAGCCCTCGTTGCGCATTTCGAGCATAATGTCTTTAATGGTGGCCGCGTTCACTGGATCCAGGCCGGAGAAGGGCTCGTCAAGAATCATCAGGCGCGGCTTATGCAGGACAGCTGCGATGAATTGCACCTTCTGCTGCATACCCTTCGAGAGATCGCGAACTTTCTTTCCGGCCCAATCGCTGAGTTCGAGGCGCGCCAGCCACTCATCGGTCCGCTTTTGAGCTTCGGCTTCGGAGAGTCCTCGCAAAGCGGCGAGAAACACGATCACGCTGCGAACATCCATGCGGGGATAGAGGCCGCGCTCTTCCGGCAAGTAGCCGACCATGCGGCGTGTACTGTCGGTGACCGGGTCTCCAAAGACGCGAATCGACCCTTCGTCCGGGATCAGAATGTTCATGATCATCCGGATCGTGCTGGTCTTGCCCGCTCCATTCGGTCCGAGCAGGCCCAAGATGGCGCCTTCGCGGACGTTCAGGCTGACGGCGTTCACAGCGGTTACGCCGTCGTAAGATTTCGTCACATTCTGAAGCGAAATGGCTTCCACAATACTTCTTTCTGTCTGGGCGATTTCCGCAGCTTCATTACTACATATGTGTCCCGACGAGAAAAATTTCGATTGCGGCAAAAATCCGCAATTCCGTCTGTGGGATGTAGCGAAAGAGTCTATCAGGAGATGCGCTCGCGGGTCATGGACATTCCTCGGCTCTCGCTTGTGCGGGCGCTGCCTGTGGCACAATCTTCGGGGAGCAGTCTCTTGGAGCGATCATGAAATACCGAAGGCTTGGCCGTACGGCGATCGCGGTCAGCGACATCGGATACGGACTGTGGGGCATGAGCGGATGGAGCGGGTCGGATGACCGAGAGTCGCTCGATTCGTTGCAGCTTGCCGTCGACCTGGGATGCAATTTTTTCGATACGGCTTGGGCGTATGGAAATGGCAAGAGCGACGGCTTGCTGGGACAAGCCATAGCGAAAAACAAAGGCAAGCGTCTCTACGCCGCCTCAAAAATTCCGCCAAAGAACCTCCAATGGCCGGCGCTCCCGAGCTACAAATACCAGGATGTCTTTCCGGCTCAGCACGTGTTTAAGTATGCGAGGTTGATTCGGGAAAAATTGGGCACGGACAAGATCGACGTTCTGCAGTTTCACGTTTGGGACGACGGCTGGACGGAGGAGCCGGAATTCCGAGAAACGGTGGAGAAGCTCAAGACCGACGGATGGATCAACTGGTTCGGCCTGAGCTTGAACCGATGGGAGCCGGAGAATGGTCTCGCGGCCATTCGCACCGGCTTGGTAGACGTGGTGCAGGTGATTTACAACGTTTTCGATCAAGCACCGGAAGACAAGCTGTTCCCCTTGTGCAAGGAAATGAACGTTGGAGTGATTGCGCGCGTTCCGCTCGACGAGGGTAGTTTGGGCGGGAAATTCACTTCCGAAACGAAATTTCCGTCGGATGACTGGCGCTCGCGGTATTTCGGCGCCGAAAATCTTAGAAACACGTTGAAGCGAGTGGATGAGCTCAAGAAGCTGCCGCCGGACGGCATGAGCCTGCCGGAAATGAGCCTACGATTCATTCTGTCGAACCCGGTCGTCAGCACGACGATCATCGGCATGCGCAAGCCGGAGCATGTGAGGGAAAACGTTGCAACCAGTGATGCAGGGCCGCTTGATCCAGAGCTTCTGCAGAAGTTGAAGGCCCACCGCTGGGACCGCAAGCCACAGCGCTGGTCGGATTAGACCGTTATTAACCAGCACCACCGGATCGGTGCAGTATTTGTGATTTAGTTGAAGGGCAATCCGGTACACTCGGCATGCTATGGCTTCACCCGGAACTGAACCAAGCGCGCAAGTCGCAACCGACCTTGGATTGAATTGGAAACGAG
>DASUJR010000118.1:0-5618 GCA_036279175.1 Candidatus Acidiferrales bacterium
GAGCCTCCATCGGCGTTCAGGCGTTGGGGTCCGTTCACGCGCGGAGGAACCGCGTCTCGGCTCAGGTCGGGCTGGAGATGGTGAAATGTCGCACCGTCGCCGAGCTGGCTTTTCCAGAAATTGGTGTTCGCGGCCAATTCCTGTCCCGTCATTTTTCGCGCGGACCATCTGACGAAATCGCCGTACTGAACCGGCAGATCGGCCAGCGGGGAGGGTTCGTTTCCCGCAAACGCCGCATACAACGCCGACAATTCGCGAATCAGAATGCCGTTGGACCAGTCGTCGTAGGCGAGATGGTGCGTAACGATCAGCAGATCATGCAGCTCGCTCTCGAGTTGAAGAAGCACGACACGAAAGGGAATCTCCGTGGCAAGGTGGAAGGGAGTTTCGGCTTCGGTTTCGACGATCGAGCGGGCCGCACTCTCTTTTTCGCCGTCGGCCACGCGGGTGAGATCGACATCGCGGAAGGGACAGGCGCGATCAGCCAGCACCATTTGGGTGAGCGCCGCGCCGCGAACTTCGAATATCGAACGCAACGTCGCGTGGCGCTGCACCAGCGCGTGGAAACTGCGCTGCATCGCCTCCCGATCAAGCCGACCGTGGATTCGAAGCAGCAGCGGATAATTGTAGGCTGCGCTGTCGGAGCCTTCCGGATCATTTACCCAGGAATTCTGCTGTCCGATCCAGCCGGGAACAGCGAAGGAATCGAACACCGCCGGGGGGCACAATCCACGTCCCTGCGCCGAAACAAGATTTGTACTCATAATCCTCTTTCCCCCGCCGGTTTGAATCGCGTCGGTCCGGCAGGCCTGAATTGCATGGTCAGGTGCGACTGAACAGAAGTGGCAGCGCTTTCAATCCACGAAGCCCCAGATTCGTTCGCCATTCGAGCCGCGTCTCGTCCAGCGACCAATTCGGCAACCGCTGAAGCATCTCTTCGAACGCGATTTGACCTTCGATACGAGCTAGCGCGGCCCCGAAACAGAAGTGTGTCGCCCATCCGAAGGAAACATGGCGATTGTCTTTTCGCGTGATGTCGAACTTGTTGGGATCAGGGAACCGATCCGGATCGCGATTCGCAGCAGCCATTACGGCGATCGCAGCCTGTCCCTTTCGAATGCTTTTGCCGCCGATTACAACGTCGGAGGGGGCCAAGCGCGCTGTATGCTGGCTCGGCGGCTCGTAGCGGAGCATTTCTTCGATCGCCGAGGGAATCAGTAGAGGAGCGGCAATCAGCCGTTGCATCGCGTCGGGATGGCGCAACAGCGTGAGCACTCCGTTGCCGATCAGATTCGTGGTGGTTTCCTGTCCCCCGACCATCGTGACGATGGTGTTCGCGACGACTTCATCATCGGTGAAACGATCGCCATTCACTTCCGCGGTCAGGAAGGAATGGATCAGGCCCGGACGAGGACGGCGGCGAATCTCATCGATCGCGCGATGAAAGTAGTTGCACATGGCATCGACGCTGCGCCGCACGCCCGATGCGTGTTCGGGATTGTGCTGGAAATTGCCGAGCATTTCCGCGAAATCCTGCGACCACAGCTTCAACTGAGGCGCGTCTTCCACAGGCACGCCGAGCATCTCCGCCGTCACCGTGTACGGAAGCGGCTCAGCCAGGCCGCCGATCACGTCCATTCGCCCGCTGTCTGCCGCGGCGCCGATCAACCGCCGTACGATGTCGCGAATATGCCGCCGCAAGACTGCAACACGCTGTGGCGTGAACGCGTAGGATGCCAGCCCGCGGATGCGCGTGTGCGCCGGCGCATCCAGGAACAGCATCTGCTTCACCATGACCTGTGCGATCGGCGCGAGTTCGGCAAGGCCGATTTGTTCGAGGCGTTCGGGCGTCGGCGTGCGCTCGGCGGAAAAATCGCGAAGAACGCGGATGACATCGTCGTAGCGCGTCATCACCCACGCATGCAGAAACGGGTCCCAGTGCACGGGATCTTCCGTTCGAAGACGATTAAAAAAAGGATACGGATTAGCCAGAACTTCAGGATGGAGAAGCTGGGCAAGGCTGAGAAACGCAGGTTCTTTTCCAACAGCCGCGGTGATTACTGCCGACATCGGAAACGCCCCTTGTCATGGAACACAGAAGCCGTTCGTCTGTACTGCGTTACGCGATGTGCTGCAAGTGCCGACTAGCCTTCGACGGACATCATCCTTCCGCGATTAGATTGGGACGTATTGCCTCGCCGGTCTGAGCGGCAGCGATTAGCGCGAGGCGGTCTACTTCCGCCGCCAGGGCTGCGACCGTGGGGCTTTCGAACAGCGCCCGAAGGCCCAGCTCGATTCCGAATGCAGCGCGCATTCGCGCGATGAGCTGCGTACCGAGAAGAGAATGGCCGCCGAGCATAAAGAAATTGTCTTCGACGCTCACCCGATCGATTCCGAGCAGGGGAGCGAGCAGCTCCGTTACACGCTGTTCGGTTGCCGACCGCGGTGCGACGTAAGTCGTTACAGTGAGCCGGTTCGCGTCACTTGGTTCGGGCAGAGCGTTGCGATCGATCTTTCCGTTTGCATTGACGGGAAGCTCATCCAGAACCACGAACACAGTCGGAAGCATGTGCGAGGGCAGGCTCGCGGCGAGATGATCCCGCAGGCCGGCATGCGTTACGGAAGGCGCGCAGTCGCAGTTTTCAGCCACCACATAAGCGACGAGCCGCTTGTCGCCTTCATAATCGCGCGCGATTACGACGCTCTGCTTTACCGCCGGATGTTCGTCGAGCGCGGACGCAATCGCGTCCAATTCGATGCGAAAGCCGCGAATCTTTACCTGGTTATCGATTCGTCCGAGAAACGCGATATCTCCGTTGGGCAACAAACGACCCAAATCGCCGGTGCGATACAAACGGGCGTCGAGGTCTTCGTCGAAAGGATCGGGAACGAACTTCGCGTGCGTCAGTTTCGGTTGATTCCGATATCCTCGCGCCACTCCGGCGCCGGCAATACAGATTTCGCCTTCCTGGCTGGGGGCGACTGGACGAAGTTGCTCGTCGAGGATGTGAATGGCGACGTTTGCGATCGGGCGGCCGATGGACGGCAAAACATCCGCGCTTTCGTCTGATGTAACTGGGCCTGAAGTAGCGACAACGGTGCACTCGGTAGGGCCATAATTGTTGATGACGCGAAACGGGAGCGATGCGGGCGGGCGGACGTGGAGCGCGTCGCCGCCGGCGAGAAGCGTGCGCAGTTGCGTTGAGCGCGGCCAAGGCAACGACATGAGGCGTTCAGCCATCGGCGTTGCCGCGAAGCTAATCGTAATTCCGCGATCGATCAGCCAATCGCGGAGAGCCTCAGGGTCCCGCCTGGTCGTTTCGTCCGGAACATGCAGGCTGGCGCCTGTGCACAGCACCGGCCACATTTCCCACACGGATGCGTCGAATTCGACGCTGGCAAGAAGGCTCATGCGGTCCGTGGGAGCCAAGTCAAATGCCTGTTGATGCCAGCGCACAAGATTCAGCAGGTTCGAGTGGGAGACCTCGACGCCTTTCGGCTTCCCGGTCGATCCCGACGTGTAAATGATGTAAGCGAGATGGTGCGGCGCAGTGAGTGCGCCAACGTCGCTCGGACGGACTTCGTGCGCGCTTGATTCATCCGGGAGCCGGCCCGCTTCGTCGAGAAAAATGACCGCGCGGCCGTGAGGATCGAAATCCCTGGATGCAGCACTCGTGACAATTGCGCGCGTACCAGAATCGTCAAGCTCGAAATTCGCTTGAGCTACTGGCGTTTGCGGATTCAAGGGGAGATAAGCCGCGCCGGCCTTCAAAATGCCCAAGGCGCCAACGACGATCCCGATCGAGCGCGGGAGGCGCAACGCTACAACGTCCTCAGTGCCGACACCAATTTCACGAAGTTTCGCGGCCAGCCGGCCGGCGCGGGCATTGAGTTCGCGGTAGGAGATCCGCAGCTCGCAGGGATCGTTCGCGTTTCCGGAGATGCCGGCAGACGAGACTGCCACAGCAACGCGACGCGGGAAAGCTCGCGCGGCTTCGCTGGTTAGCGACGCTGCACATTTCCATTCGCCGTCACGGATGCCTCCGGCTTCGAAACCGCTGATGGGTGGAAGTGATGTGGCGTGCGGAATCCGATCGGGCCGAGACGAGAGAAGATTAGCGGAGTTGAGACCGCTGTGGCTGTCACCAATTTCTGCTCTTGTTGAGCCGTCGACCGGGCCGGGCATAGGAGTCGCTTTCCGTCCGTTGCTACGCTCATAGCGAGTCATGGCGGAGCAACCACAGTTTGAGCCGAGGTACTTTGCTATTCCATCCAGCGCATGTCCTAATGAGAAAAGGCAAATCATGTAACCCAGCTACATGACGCTTGTAATCTGGCGTTTAAGTGCCGGAATACACCTTAAGCGCGATGCGATAACCGATTGAGCACCAAATCGTTACGTCGATATCGCGCTCGCGTGGCATGACTGTGGTTAGCCATCCGATTTGCGATTCGCCTGGTACGCTTGGACGTGAGGTCTGCTCCTTTCTGTTATGCTGATCGCCTGGCACCGTACACATTCTGACGGAAACGCGTGTGTGTCAGACGGGAACTGAATGGGTGAACTCAGGCATCTTTTTACCGAACTTTATAACGTCCGCGGCTTGATCGAATGGGGCGGGACGCTGCTGTGCTGCGTGATCGTATTTATCGAGACGGGCATGTTCGTGGGGTTTTTTCTGCCCGGCGACTCGCTGCTGGTGACGGCGGGCGTGTTTGCGGGGGCGGGGCAGCTACGGCTATCCGAGCTTCTTACGCTGGTTGCGCTGTGCGCGATCGCGGGTGACCAACTCGGATATTTAATCGGATGGAAAGCCGGCGCCGGCCTGTACAAGCGCGAAGATTCGCGGTTTTTCAAGAAGCGTCATCTCGAGCAGGCGCACGAGTTTTACGAGCGCTACGGCGGAAAGACGGTGATCCTGGCGCGCTTCGTCCCCATTATCCGGACATTTTGCCCGCCGGTCGCTGGCGCCGCCGGAATGCGCTACAGGCGCTTTCTGGCGTACGACATCGCCGGTGGCTGCCTGTGGGTCTGGAGCACGGTCTTGCTCGGCTACACACTCGGACGCGCCGTGCCCAACATCGACAAGCGAATTCACTATGTGATCGCGGCAGTGATCGTCGCGTCGCTGATGCCGGCCGCCTGGCATGCATGGAAACAACGAAAGCGAAACCGACCTCCTACTGGAGGAGGCGTTGATCCGACGAATTCGGGGCTTTCCCGAACAACGCACCCACCGCAGATTGAAACTGAGAACGATCTCTAGACTTCCCTACCTCAAATTTCCCCGGAGACCCGTTATGCGAATGTTCTGCGCGGGCTTGCTCCGCCCGACATTGATCAAGGCCGCTTTGCCACATGAGAAGCTCCTGAGAGAAACGTAACGGTTGATGCGGAAATTTTTCTCAAAGCGAGTATGATGGGCGGGCACCACCTGCTCGGTTTGTCCGTACATTAACGATTTTCTAGGAGCGGAGCTCATGACGATGACGAAGGGATCGCGCGCGGCGTGGACGCTGGTAGGCGCGCTGGCATTGGCACTGTTCGCGACGGCTGCGCCAATTTTCGCGCAGCACCACCGGCGAGAGCCGCAGGACCAGAATTTCCCGTGGATGAA
>DASUJR010000119.1:0-14964 GCA_036279175.1 Candidatus Acidiferrales bacterium
GGGACGACGTATTCAACGGGGTCCTCGACGGTAATGACGTTCACCGTAGGCCGACGGACCACGTTCAATGAGGAATAGAGCGTGGTGCTTTTTCCGGATCCGGTCGGACCGGTGACCAGGATCATTCCTTGCGGATGGCGAAGGAACTCTTTTAAAGGTTCAGCGATTTCGGGCGGCATGCCCAAGTTCGAGAGATCCTGCGATGGCGCATCGGATTCGAGGAGCCGCATGACGACTTTTTCTCCGTTTTGCGTGGGCAGGGTGGAGACTCGGAGATCGACTTTACG
Organism: Candidatus Acidiferrales bacterium; assembly: GCA_036279175.1. Taxonomy (GTDB): domain Bacteria; phylum Acidobacteriota; class Terriglobia; order Acidiferrales; family UBA7541; genus Palsa-295. The sequence goes on from DASUJR010000119.1 coordinate 288, forward strand.
GCCCGCGATGCGGACGAGAAAGCGCCCGTCTTGAGGGGCGCGGCGTTCAGCGATGTCCATATCAGCAAGGATTTTGATGCGGGAAATCACGGAGTTCTGCAAATTGCGCGGAATGCGCTGAAACTCACGCAGCATTCCGTCAATGCGCAAACGCACAACCATGTCGGTGGATTGCGGCTCGATATGAATATCGCTCGCTCCTTTGGTGGAAGCGGCCGCGATAGCAGAGGCGACGAAGCGGACGGCAGGAGTGCTCTTGTGCAGCAACTCTGCTTGCATTTCCTGCATGGCTTCGATGTTTCGCTGGAGCGAACTCGTCGAGACGAATTCCATGTCGGGCGAATCGTCAGGGGAGGGGATACCATCAGCAGGTTCTGGATCATTTATTCTGCGATACGACCTGGCGATAGCAGCTTCTATTTCCTTGCGAAATGAAAGCCGGATGACAATGTCCATGCCAGTGGAAAAGCGGAGTTCGTCCACGAGCTGCAAGTTTTGCGGCTCAGCCATCGTGACCACGAGCTTGGTGCCTTCTGCATGGATGGGCAGGGCACAACACCGCTGGGCCATGGTATGGGGAATGAGTTTCAGGATTTCGAGGTCGATCTCGATCTTATCGCAGTCGACGTAAGGAACGTGAGTAACTTCGGCCAGCGCGCTCGCCAAATCCTGCTTGGAGACGAGCCCGCGCTCAAGCATCAGGTCGCCAAGATGGACGAGCTTGCCCTGTTGTTCCTCGATTGCTTTTGAAAGCTCCGCGTGAGAAATATGACCGCGCTCTCGCAGAACTTCGCCGAGACGTTTGCGTTTCATCGCGACCTACAACCCTTCGCCTGGTCTGAACGGCATGCTAATAGATGCCGCCTGAAGAAAATCGTTAAATGACGGGGTCGACGAGAATAGATGCCGCCTCAGTCTCCGTCAGAATTCCCTTTGTCACGAGCGCGCGTATCAGACGCATCATTGCGACGCGCGGCGAGATTCCCTGATCCGCCGCGTTTTTCTTGCTGTCGAACTCAGACGTGGTCACATAACCGGGTGTTTCATCGTAGGAACCACGAATCCACGCCTCGATGGCATGTTGTTGAGCCTGGTCCAAACCGGTAAACGAAATACCCATTCCGAGACCTTGTTGTGAGTACACAACGGTTCCCGGGGTGTTGAACCGATTCTTGCCTTTGTGGATCGAGACGCGAACCTTGGCGCCGACTGGGAAAGGATTTGTTGTGTCGATAAAGCAGCCACCTGGTCCCAAATCAGTCGTGCGAGTCGCGAAGCGTGCTCCTGAGGTGAGTTCAACGACCTCCGCCGACGCTGTGAAGAGATGGCGGTCCCCGGTACGGCGGTCCGTCTCTTCTACGGCCGCGCTCGCGACGCGATTTGGTCCCTTGTTCGAGCCATGGTGCATATCGATTTTTTCCTTGAACCGGGCATCAGGCTAACCTGTGAGCCCGCGACTCGTACTCCATTTTATTGTTTGCCTGGAGCCAGCCGGATACAATCTGAATCCATTCTGGATTGCCCAAAAACAAACTCTCGAAGACGGGAGTCGCCTGAAGTGCTTCGGATGTACGTAACCCCACAGGCGCGCTCGGGAGCTATAACAAGAACCTGACTGCGACGCCCGAACTGCCATACGGTCGCTCTTCCAGCCTCACCACCGTCCCAAGAAATCTTCGCTGAGCCCCTGCTGCCTTGCCGAACGGGAAGGTAACGATTACGCGCATGCCCATCTGGTAATAAGGCATGCAAGTCACAAAATAGAGACCATCCTGAGTGAAATTAAGCACCTCGCCGACATCCTCGATATTGAGCAACCTGGAATTGAAAGGGCGCACGTGAACCGGCAGCGAGAATTTAATGCGCTTCCGGCGGCGGGCATCTTTAACGTTCGCGCGATTTCGTTTCGTGCGAATGTCGTGACTGTGTAATGAGATTATCGTCGTTTTCATCGCAGTGTGGTCAACAACCGTAGATTATGAAAGTCCGGGAGCGGGGGCCATAGGACGGCAGTACCAGCCGGTACTCCCCGATGGTTTGCCGCATATGAGGGACGTGCGGGCGCATGCGATCAACTCTGCGTCCATGACTTCCCAGCCGGTGGTTATTGGGATTGCCTGGGTGAGCATGAGCACGGATTTCCGCGCTGCGCGCCAAAATCATGTTTCGTCTTTCGACCCGTTGAGGCACAATCGAAAATGAGGTGTCTAGGGGCGATCCAGTGAGCATCCAGGAGAAGTTGTCGGAGCGCATTTACGGGTTGCTGCGAGCATCGTCGCGGACAGGTTTTCGCCACGCGTACATGCGGATTCGGCTTGATCCGGAGAGCTACTTCGAAAAGTTGAAGAATCACCTGGAGTTGCCCGTTCAATCGTGGACAGACCTGCAGTACGTGAGCAACGACAGGCTAACCCCGCACGCAGATCGGGTGATCCGGACATCGGCGCGACTCGCGGCGCTTGAGGGCGCCGGTCTGGGATTGGGCGGTGTGGCTACTGCGCTGCCGGACTTCGGGATACTAGCGGCGGTCACGATCCGCATGCTTCAGAAGCTGAGCTTAACTTACGGCTTCAACTATTCAACCGACGAAGAACTTTTCGATCTATGGCTCGCAGCGGCGACAGCGGCGGGTCTCGACCTCGGGCGCGACTTCCTTGAAAAGCAAGCAATAGAGAAAGTGGTGCCTCGTATTGTGGACGCCGTCGCGCTGAGGGCCGGCGCCGAAGTAGCGGAAACCCTTGGCAGCCGAATCATTCCAATTGTCAGCGCGGGCGCGGCCGGCGCGTTGAACTACTGGTTCGTCAAGTCCTGGGGCCGGCGCGCCCAGCGGCATTTTCTGGAGCGTCGTCGCACGATCCGGATTCTTCCCGAGCAGGCCGGGCCATATATGTTGGGCTCGCCGCTACCGAGCTAAATAGGGATAGAAATTGGCCATGCAGGGTTGTGGACGGGAATTTGCCCTGTTTGGAGTGGGTTGCGCGAAGTTTGATTCAATCGCGGAAGTAAGAGAAGCCGTTTATTGCGTTAGTTTTCTCCGTGTAGGTTTTCATTGTAGATGAACACCAGGACCAGCCGGCCCAGGTAGCCTCCAGCCCTTCATTCGATCACTTCAACTTCAGTCGTTTCAACCAAGAAGGAAAAATGAGAAAAGCGATCCTGCTGTACGGCGGGTTGTCGGCTCTGATCGCGCTTTTGGGCGGTTGCGGCATCGGTTCCGCGGGAACGGGAGTGTCCGCGGGCCGCGTTAGTCCGACGCGGAATCCGCAGGTCGCTCTGTACTCGATATCAGAGCCTGCGGGCGCATCCGTGCACATCGCATTCGGGCAAACAACGGCATATGGGCTGACCACGTGGACGCAACCGGCGCCTGCCGATGGAGGAGTGGTGAACATGTATGTCGCCGGAATGCTGCAGAACACGACTTACCACATGCAGGCGGTGACGCAGTTGGCGGATGGAACGCAAGTGACCGACGCGGATCACACATTCAAGACGGGCAGCATCAAAGCGGCTCTCTTGCCTCAAATCTCCACGACGATAATGCCTGGAATGGCGCCGCAGCCGGGACTGGAACTGCTCGATCTAGTGAATCCCAACGAAAGACAGGCGATCGTGACTGACTTGGCTGGCAACGTGGTGTGGACGTACCCGTATGGCAATTCCGGAGCAGATCTTCCGGAGCCAGTCGAACAGCTTGCGGACGGTAATTTTCTGATCGCTCTATCGCCACAGGTCAGCACGAACGGGCTATTCGCAAAAGCGGCGATCAACGATATTCGCGAGGTAAACCTGGAGGGCCTGACGGTTCACGAGTTTTCGATCGACGACTTAAATTACCGGCTGGCGAAGAACGGATTCAATCTCAACGTGTACACGATGCACCATGATGTGCTTCCCTTGCCAAGCGGGCACGTGATCGTGCTGGCGAACACTCTAAAACTGTTCAACAACCTGCCGGGATATCCGGGCCAGCTGAATGTTTTGGGCGACGTGCTGATCGATTTGGACCAGAACTGGGAACCGGTGTGGGTGTGGAATTCGTTCGATCATCTGGATGTGAATCGACATCCGATGAATTTCCCCGACTGGACTCATTCGAACGCCGTGCTCTACTCACCGGACGACGGAAACCTGCTGCTTTCGATGCGTCACCAAAATTGGATTCTGAAAATCGATTATGAAGACGGCCGTGGGTCAGGAAACGTCCTGTGGCGGCTCGGCAAAGACGGCGATTTCAAGCTACAAGGCGGCGTGGATCCGACCGATTGGTTTTACGCTCAGCATGGGCCGCACTTCAGCGGTCCGAGCACGGCAGGCAATTTCACGCTGGCCATATTCAACAACGGAAACGACAGGCAATTTCCCGCGGGCGTAACGTGCGGAGCGACGGGCGCGCCGCCATGCACATATAGCACGGCGATGCTGGTGCAGATCGATGAAGCTGCTAAAACGGCCACGATTCAGTTCAACGATGATCCGATCGGATATTCCGTGTTTGGCGGAAACGCCGAGCAGCTAGCCAACGGCGACTTGGAATTCGATATGTGCGACATCTCGCAGGATCCTGACTTGGCGGTCGTTTATGAAGTGATGCCACTCTCACAGCCGCAGCTCGTCTGGCAAATGAACATTCAAAACGACTGGGCTTATCGGGCGTTCCGCATCCCGAGCATGTATCCGGGCGTTCAATGGTGAAAGCTTAGATTGTCGAGCAGTGCGTCAGTTCTGCGGTCGTGATGTGTGACCGTGAGCGCCCGCGATTGGGCGCAGAATGGGGTAGAACTGGACGAAAACATTGTCGTCGGCTGCATGCTGCTTATGGCATGAGTAGCACATCGGTTTGGGATTCGCCGTCGCGGTATCTTTCAGACGGCCGCCATCGCCGAAATTGAAGTAAGCCCATCCCTCGGGAAAATGCTCGTGGTCCTTCGCGGCGACTGCGAGGCCTTCAAGATCGCCCTCGAAATAGCCGCCTTTGGCCGGCGAGACTTTCTCCTCGGGTGGATACAGCGCAAGAACGAGCATCGTTTTCTCAGGGAATTTTCCGGTGCGCGCGTAGTCGCGGTAGGATGCGGGACGAATGTAGACGTCGTGAAATTCTCCTGGATTATGAGAACGGATGCCCGGTTCGTAGGTCAAGCCAATCGAACTGCCTACGAAGACCCACGTCTTGAAATTTCGCGGCCGAATCAACGCGCCATGGGAATCGTACTGCGGGGCGACGTCCGCTGGATTTGTCCGAGAAAATGTCGTCGGTCGCCGCGCGTTGAGGGCCTCACCGGCCAAGAGCGTCAGAAGCAACAGCGCCGAACCGACGGTAAGGTATCGAAGTTGTCGCACACGGTTCTCCTCTATCATTCGGACCGCAAAGCAATGTTGGGGTCGACCAAAGCGGCGCGTCGAGCGGGAATCAACGTGGCCAGGAGTGCGCTGCCGAGCAGCACAATGGCCACCCCGGCGAACGTCGCGGGATCGGTTGGAGTAACCTCGAAGAGCAACGATTTCAGCATTTGCGTGATCGCCAGCCCGCCCGCGATTCCGATTCCGGTGCCCAAGACCGCTAGACCCAGTCCCTGTGCCACAAGCATACCAACGATTCGCGAAGGCTGGGCGCCAAGGGCCATGCGGATGCCGATCTCGCGGACACGTTGGCTGACGCTTAGCGCCATAATCCCGCCGATTCCAGCAGCGGCAATCAGCAGGGCAAGCGCCGCAAAGAGGCCAAGCAAACTCGCAGTCACGCGCGGGGCCGCCAATGACTGATCGCGCGCCTGCTGCAGGGTCCGAATGCCTGTGATCGCATTTTGCGAGTCCACGTCGAGGACGGCGCGGCGGATGCGTTCACCCATTGCCGCAGGATCGGCCGCGGTGCGAACGATCAGCGTGGACGGGTTCGGAGATTGGTCCATTGGCCCATAAAATTCCGGCGAAGCGGCCTTATTAAGCCCGAACTCGCGTACGTCGCCGACGATGCCGACGATCTTGTTCCATGTTTTCGCATTATCGAAGGAGACCTGCTTGCCAACGGGATCCTCATGTGGCCAGAACCTGCGGCGAGCCGCATCGTTGATGATGCAGACGTGCAAAGCTTTCGCGTCATCAGTCGATAGGAACTCGCGTCCTTCGATGAGCGGGATACCCAGTGAACGGAAAAAGTCCGGCGAAACCGAATTCACATCGGCAACGGGTGGCGCTTCGCCTGAACGAAGAGCGCGCCCCTGGATCTGAAAATCGCCGGTGTTGGGCCCAAACGTGATCAGTTCGGGCTCGAGCGGGTAGCTGGAAGAAGTTGCCGCTGAAAGCACGCCCGGCTCGCTTGTCACGCGATCGAGGATTTTGCGGCTTGCCAGTGCGAAATCGGCGCTGGTGGCGTACTTCGACCAGTTGAAGTGCATGTTCATCACCACGACGTGCTGCGGCACAAAACCTGGATTTACTTCCAGCATGCGATACAGGCTGCGCACCATCAGTCCCGCGCCGGTCAGCAGCATGAATGAGAAGGCAAATTGCGCAACGATCAAAGCGCCGCGGACGAGCGACGCGTGCCGTCCGCTGCCGGCGCCCGTCGTGCCTTCCTTCAATCCGGATGACAGCCCCCCGCGAGCGGACATTGCCGAGAGAGTACCGAAAATGAGGCTGACTCCGATTGCCGCGGCAAGTGCGAACAGCAAAACTCCGGTGTCCAGGTGGATCTCACGGGCGCGCGGCGTCAGCCGTGCTGCAAAATTGGTGAGCAGCCCCAAACTGTCATATGCCAGGAGTAATCCCGCTCCGCCGCCGATCAGCGCAAGAAGCAGACTCTCCGTCAGAAGTTGGCGGAAGAGGCGGCTATATCCGGCGCCCAATGCTGTGCGAACAGCCAGTTCGCGTTCGCGGCGCGCCATTCGGGACAAGGTGAGATTGGCCACGTTAGCGCAGGCAATGAGCAGCACAAATCCTGCAGCAGCGAGTAAGACAATCAGGGTTGGGCGCGCATCATGTGTGAGTTCGTCACGCAACGATGACGCTGTCGCGGTGTACCCCGTTTCCGGCGGATAAAATTTCGGGTATTCGCTCTGCAGGTGCCCTGCGACGGTTGCGAGGTCGGCCTTGGCCTGTTCCAACGAAACGCCGGGCTTGAGCCGGCCGAAGACTTCCATCATGCGATGGTCCCGGTGTTCGATCATATTCTTCGATGAACGAAACGGGCATGCGCTGGTGGTCATGTAAACATCATTTTCGTTCGGGTACTGCGGGACAGGCGGCAAGACTCCGATTACGGTGTGCACCTTCTCGTTCATTTCGAATGTCTTACCGACGATCTTGGGATCACCGTGAAAATTGTTTTTCCAGTATTCATAGCTCAGAAGAAGAACGGGAGGCGCGCCGATCCGTTCATCCGATGGCGTGAACGTGTGCCCCAGAATGGGCTTGATGCCGAACATGTCAAAATAATTCCAGGAAACAACGCCTGTTCGAACGCGTTCCGGATCGCCGTGGCCGAAAAGAGTGAACGACATGGCGTGATATTCCACCAGGCTCGAAAGCGTGTGATTTTGCTGCCGGTAATCCTGAATTTCGGGCACGGAAAATTGGATGTCGTCCACTCCCATCTTCTGCGCCTGCTCCCGGATGAAAACGAGTTGTTGGCCCTGCCGGTAAGGCAGGGGGCTGAGCAAGACGGCGTAGACGACGCTGAAAATAGCCGTGTTTGCGCCGATACCCAACGCGAGAGTGAGAATCGCAACCAGCGTGAAGCCGAGATTCTTGCGCATCGTGCGCAAAGCATACGCGCAGTCGTACTTTAGAATTTCCCAGTGCTCGCGAGGGGCCGTGCGGAAGACGCCGATCAGAGTTTCCGTCCAGAGCCTGACTATTCCTGCCAGCCCGCCGCGAATCTCGGCTTCCCGCTGCTGCTCGCGAAACACCTTTGCCATCTCGCCACCATAGTCCGACTGGAAGTCGAACGGGAACGCGCGGAGGATCGTTTGAAAGAAGCGCTCAGAAAATGGCCGCTTTTCGCCGGGCACGGGTGCCTCCAGTCGGTCTGAACTATGCGAGCCCAGGCTTTCGAAAGAGTTTTTTCGAATAGGCCTGATCCACAGCCTCCTGCATGCGCCGAGCCTCGGCGATCGCGACGTCGCGTCCGAGCTCCGTCAGCAGGTAATACCGCCGGCGCTCGTCATCGAGCCCGGAGTCCGGGCGATGCTCCGATTCACGAATCATGCCGGAGCTTTCCAAGCGCGCGAGGTTGCCGTAAAGCGTACCGGCGCTCAACTGCACCTTTCCTGCGGTGCGGCGTGCGACTTCCTTCAGGATGGCGTAGCCGTGCTTTTCGCCATCAGCGAGAGCGAGAAGAATGTGAAACATTGCCGGGGTCAGCGGGAGAAAAGGCTCGGGTTTCTTGCTGCGATCGCCCACGCGAATCACCTCTGGTTCCTAGATCTCGTACCTATATCGAGGGAAGGAATACTATATCGTGCAACGTTATAGTGAGCACATAGCGGGCCATGAAGTGTATGTGCTACAAGTGGTAGCAAATGAGGTGTTTAGCTGTAACGGGAGATTTGGAGCCCTGGAACGCAACTGTTCGCAAGTGGGACGGAGTGTCCATTCGCGAGCATGCCGGAAATGCTCAGCGGCAATGAATCCGCGATTCGTTTTTCAGTGCGCTGCAACTGTGCGGCCGCGGCCGATCTTCTTCAGGGCAAAAGCGATCGGCACGGTGACGGCGCAGGCGAGCGCCAGATACCGAAAGTCGTCGATATAGGAAAGGAGGGTGGCCTGCTGATTGATGTTTCGATTGAGAAGATGGAGCGCGCGGACTAGAGTGCTGCCGGAATTGAAATGGTGCCGCAAAATGCCTTCTACGCCACCGAGAAAGTTTCGATAAGTCGGATTTCCCGGAATGATGCTCCGCGTCAGATAGTTGCGGTGCACCTGCTCGCGACGAGCGATGATCGTTTCAACAAGCGAGATACCGACGCTGCCGCCGAGATTCCGAAATAGATTATAGATGCCGCTCGCATTGCCGATTTGCTCGTCGGGCAGAGTGCCCATAGCGACCGTCGCAAGGGGCACGAAGACAAATCCCAGAAAAAATCCACTCATCACGATCGGCCAAAAGAGCGTCCACTGGCCGATTCCCAAATTGATATGCGCAAGCCACACGTTACAAATGGCGACGCCCGTGAAGCCGACCACGATCATGTGGCGGCTGTCGAATTTCATCATTAGAAGACCGACGAGAGGCATGGCGACGATTGATCCGAGCCCGCGAGGAGCTACGGCGAGTCCCGCGGTAAGCGCCGTGTAGCCAAGCAGCGTCTGGAAAAATAGCGGCAGAATCGTGACCATCCCGTACACGACGGCTCCGAAAAGAAAAATTTGCAGACACCCGATGCCAAAATTGCGGTCTCTGAGAGTGCGAAGATTAACCAGCGGCTTGCGATGCCTGAACTCACGCCAAAGAAACGCGACGAGCGCGATCACGACCACGAGCACGGCCCAACGAATCCAGGTGGCGCCGAACCAGTCGTCCTCCTGGCCTTTATCGAGAACAATCTGCAGCACGCCAATCCAGACGGCAAGCAAGCCGAGGCCGATCGCGTCGAGCCGCCCGGGGCGTGCGTTGCGAATGTACGGAGGATCGGTGACGATGCGGGAAATCATGATTACCGCGATGATGCCAATCGGAATGTTGATGAAAAACGCCCAGCGCCAGGTGTATGTCTCCGTGATCCAGCCGCCGAGCGTGGGGCCGAGCACCGGGGCCACGACTACTCCAAAACCGAACGCAGCCATTGCCATACCGCGTTTTTCAGGCGGGAAGCTCTCGAGCAGGATCGCTTGCGAGACGGGCTGAAGCGCTCCTCCACCGGCACCCTGCACGGCGCGCGCGATCAGAATCATCGCCAAACTCGTCGATGCACCGACCGCGAAAGACGAGAGGGTGAAGATTACGATGCAAACGATCAGAAAATTCCTGCGGCCAAAACGCTGCGAGAACCAGCCGCTCGCCGGCAAAATCACCGCGTTGGCAACGAGGTAGCTGGTGAGGACCCAAGTGGCTTCTTCATTTGTGGCGGAGAGGCTGCCACCGATGTAAGGGAGCGCAACGGCGGCGATGGAAGTGTCGAGCACTTCCATGAACGTAGCCAGCATCACCGCGGTTGCGATCAACCACGGATTTACGGGCGGCCTGTATGGCGTTGGCGCAATTTCAGCGGGCATCGAGCGAGTCGGAATCTTCTGCTGTGCGTGAGCGAGCGCTTGTCTTGCCCGCAGAGAAGTTATGCCGCCGCAATTCAGCTTGCCTTTCCGCGGTTTAGATGCGCTGGAACGAAGCGTAGACTCAAACGCATAATCGCGCGATCTTCCGGCGGCCTATGAAGAAAGGGTTGCTCGCCGGCAGAGTCCCCTATTTGTGCAATTTTGGTTTCGCATCCGGCATGGTGAAGGCGTCGTACCGCTGCCGAACTTTAGCAGGACAAAAAGAGCTTCGGCGATCGGTAATCTATGTGTGAGCGTCTTTTGGAGTGACAGAAGCCGGTTCCCAATTCTAATGATTGAGCGAAGCGCTCCACGCACGGGGCGGCTGGCTCCGTGCTATTCCACGGGGATGTGCGAGCCCTGGCGACCCGATTCGGACAGGTGCTCGATGCGATGGTCAATCACCGCACGAACGGCCTTCAGGAATTCGACTCGCGAGTTGGTCAAGTGCTGACGAACCGAGGGCGGAACGTCAAACACCTTTTCGAAACGATCCACAATTTCCCGGCAGAGGCAGCGCTCACTCGCAGTACTACTGCTGTTTGCTTCGTTGGTCATTGCCCCTCCTTCATTTCCACCGTTAGAACGTGCTGATCGAGCCTGGCGCGACTCGGCTGCAGCGTCGCCATGGTGCGGGGAAGCCCGATGTGGCGCCGCAGCGTGCCGATTTCGACGACGAGCTCGTCACCTTTCTTGAAGAGCCCAACTTCACCTTTTGCGGCGAAGGGCAGCAACAGGCGAATTTGATAAACCCCATCCGATTTGCCGAACGTGAATGGTTTCTCGATCTGCGTGACAGCGGACGGGTCTTCATCCCCATGATACAGCACCCGAGCCAACTCGCGCAGGCGATCCTGCCCGAGGACCTCGTGCGTAAACAGCGGTACCCTGCGGACGGGAACGGGAGCGAAGTACTCCTCGATTTCGTGGAGAACGCCCGCTTGCGACATGTGCCACTCGCTGAACCACGCGTCTTTGACTTCATTCGGCAGAACGCGATTGACCACGACCGTATCCACCGTGAGCCCGTGCAGTGAGAAGTAGACGAATGCGCGCTGAGTTTCACGCAAGACCATTTTCTCCGGATTGGTGATGAGGCGAACGCTTGTCGTGCGCGGGTCCTGCATGATCTCGTCGACACCTTCGAGCTTCTCGAACAAGTCGCGGATGTTTGCGAAATAGCTGTCAGTCGGCAACTCGAAGGGAGCAACACGATTGGCGATGGGTCGCACAGCCTTCAGCAGATTCCGCTGGAAGGGAAAAATGTGCTTCATGTACCAGTCGAGCGTGGTGGGCATGCTGATGAAGCGCAATGATTCAGCCGTGGGCGCGGCATCGAGGACGATCACATCGTAAGTCTTTTCACGGCGATACTGGTTGATGTACATCATGGCGCTGAGCTCTTCCATACCGGGCAGGATGGCGAGCTCTTCGGCTTCGACGCCGCTGATGCCGGTGGTGCGCAGCACAGAGCTAACGTAGGAAGAGATCTGTTGCCAGTGGCGTTTGATCTCCTTCTGAATGTTGAGCTCGAAAATGGAAAGATTGTTACTGATGGTAAGAGCATCGGACGTGCGGCCGTGGAAAAGCTCGCCGCCCATGTCGAAGCAGTCGCCCAGGCTGTGGGCCGGGTCGATGCTCATTACAAGTGTCCGGTGACCTAGTTCGGCGAGCCGAACACCGGTTGCGGCGGCCAAGCTGGTCTTGCCGACTCCGCCCTTGCCGCTGAAGAACAAAATTCTCATAGCTGTATTATAGCAATGGTCCGGAGGCACCCAACCAGTCGTTCAAACGAGGGGCGTGAGCAGAGACGATGGACTGCAGGACGAGAAATCAGCGCAAAAGCGGTGTTACGCTTGCGCCTTAGTGTGGAGCGACGGGCCAGTGCCGTTGCCTGTCAGGACTGCCCGGATTTTCCCGGCGAGCTCATCCGGGCTGAATGGTTTTTCTATGAATGCCATTCCGGGGCTCAGCATCCCAAAATTGATCGCATCGCCCTCCGTGTAGGCAGACATGTATAGAACCTTCAGGTTCGCGTGATGCTGCGATAAGCGTTCAACCAGTTCGCCCCCCTTCATGCCGGGCATCACAACGTCGGTAAGCACGAGATCAATCGTGTCGCCCTGAGACTCCATGCAGCGAATGGCTTCAACGGCACTGCGCACTTCGACCACTTCATAGCCGTTGATGGTGAGGAATTCGCGCGTCATGCGGCGGACAGCGTCGTCATCTTCAACGACAAGGATGCGTTCGCTCCCGCCGACGGGCAGGGAGACTGGGCGAGGGGCTTCGACGGCTTCGACTGGTTCGTCGACCCGCGGAAGGTAAATCTCGAAGATAGTACCAACGCCAATTTTGCTGGATACCGTGATGAACCCGCCGCTCTGGTCGACAGTGCCGTAAACCGTCGCCAAACCGAGACCGGTGCCCTTGCCGGTTTCCTTCGTAGTGAAGAACGGCTCAAAAAGATGGGATTGAGTCTGTTCGTCCATGCCATGGCCAGTGTCGCCAACGGCAAGCACGACGTAACGGCCAGCCTGAATCCCCGGGTGGGTTCGAACAGCGTCGTAGTCAAGAGCGGCATTCGCAGTACGGATGCTCAATTTGCCGCCGTGCGACATGGCATCGCGGGCATTGAAGACGAGATTCATGATGACCTGTTCGAATTGCGCGGCGTCCGCTCTCACGTGTCCGAGTTCGGGGGTCAGGTCCATGCAAATGGAGATGTCGGCTCCCAGAACCGGGGGTAAGATCTCAGCGACTTGACCGACGAGGGAGTTGAGGTCGAGCACGCGCGACTGCAGGACCTGGCGCCGCCCAAGGGCGAGCAGTTTGCGGGTGAGAGAAGAAGCTCGATCGGCTGCGCGAACAATTTCTGCCAACTCGCGGCGGACTGTGCTCGAAAGTCCGGCCCCATTCTGTGACAGGGTGGCTTGGCCGCGAATAACCATCAGCAGGTTGTTGAAGTCGTGAGCGACACCACCTGCTAGACGTCCAATGGCCTCCATCTTTTGCGCGTGACGCAAGGCCTCCTCGGCCTGCTCGCGACCTGCAATCTCCTTTTCCAGTTCCAGATTCGCTTTTGCGAGCTTGCGAACGTTCAGCTGCGCCGACTCGGCCATAAATACGGCGAAGGCAAGCGTGAGCGACATTAAAATGCCGCCGATCGAGACCAATACAGGCAAAGCGGATCGGGCGTACGAAACGGCTCCCGCTTTTGGCCAGGCGACTGTCCGCCAGCTCAAACTGCCGAGCGAAATGTTCGCTTGCTCGGCGTAACGATCGTTGGACGGTGGATTGGTTGGACCTCTGTCGTAAATAGGTGTGTTGCCGTCGTAAACCGTCACCCAATAATCTTGGGCGACACCTCCAAGGATTGACGAGAGCAATTCTTTATCTTGGAATAGACCGACGAGGAACCCGTTAAGTTTCGTGGAGCGCACTGGAACGCAAACGAGAAAGCCGAGCCGATCGTTTGGCAACTGAACGTTGGGGACGACGACGGTGGTGTTCGTGGGAGACGCTTTCTGCAGTATGTTCTGGAGCACGGGAGCGGAGGCTGATTGCGCGCCCGGGACGCGGGTGTGTTCAGCCGGCACGGACCACAGCGGGCGGAAAGATGAATCAGCCCATTCGATCGCTTGGTAAGCCGGATAGCCGCTCATGACAAGTGCGGCATCGGATTCCATATCAGTTTCTGTGGACCGGCCATCAATCTTCCAACGTGCCGCGAGACGTTCGAGAGAGACGACCCGAGCCTTCAGTTCCGACTCAGTTTTCGTCTGGACGAATAAGGCCTGATCGCGCGTGGCGGCCTGAATTTCTACGTTCCGATGGCCGAGCAACATCTGCCAAAGGATCAGCACGGCCAGCATTGTGGTGAGGCCGAAAATGGCGGGCAACAGCAACCGATCGATAAATCTTCGCGGCATATCCGATCTTAAACAGCTTTTTCCAAAAACAGTCGCGTCGCTGGGCGGACGAACCGACTGCCTTTCGTTGAACAACGAGAGATCTGACGACAGACTTCGGCGGCTCCTGTGCTACGACCGATTCTGTGTTGGTCTGCGTTCGTTTTCGCGATTGAGCGTAGCCTCGAAAGCTTCACTCACGAACCGCGTTCTGTCAAGCCACACGGCGACAATTCCAAAAAGTGATCGCGATGTGGCCTGGAGAAGCCAGTGCTGTTCGGATGAGAAAGCAGAGCAAGCTGTCTTGCCACGAGACACAGGTTCCTTATCCTGATTTCAGGCTAGAAAAAGGCAGGGAAACGCACCTTATCACGGCTAGCGTAAAAGTTGAGCGACCTGAGACATAGGTGACAGATCGTACCGGACACATAGGTTACACTTCCTCCCCTTTGCAGGGAGGGAGTGATGCCTTGGAAGGAGTGTTCGGTGATGGACGAAAGGCTGCAGTTTGTAGC
>DASUJR010000120.1:0-6335 GCA_036279175.1 Candidatus Acidiferrales bacterium
TGTCGCGGATAGTGATGTATGCGTTCGCCCAACCCCACCACCGAGAGAGCCGTCTCAACGTGCTTGCGGCGCTCGGCTTTCGACAGTTTGGTCAATAGAAGCGGCAGCTCGACGTTCTGAAAGGCCGTCAGCACGGGAATCAGGTTGTACATCTGGAAAATGAAGCCGACGTGCCGCGCGCGCCAATCGGTCAATTTGCCGCGAGACATGTGTGTGATCTCGTCGCCGGCAACGGTGACGCTGCCGCGCGTCGGAACGTCGAGCCCGCCGAGCAGATTGAGCAGTGTGGTCTTGCCCGAGCCGCTTGGGCCCATGAAAGCGACGAAGTCCCCCTTGTCCACGTCGAGATTCAGTCCTTGCAGAACGTGAATGTCTTCGTTGCCGCGGCGATAGGTCTTATCGAGGTCACGAACCTGGATAAGGCTTCCCATTTTCCCGTTGCCTTCCACGCTAACCATGATTGACGCTCCTGTCTTCAGTTCTCATCGATTCGCTGGGCCCGTCGGAATGCGCATCCATGCCGCTCCAATGCGCGCATGTAGATATGGCGCAAAAGCTTGTTCACTGCTTGATTTGGACCTGCTGGCCTTCGTGCAGGTCGGCCGGGCCGCCTACGACGACCGTGTCTCCCGCCGTCAGCCCGGCGAGAACCTGAGCCCGCGCGCCGTCACTGGTTCCCACTGTTACAGCGTGGCGCTCGACTCGGTTGTCGTTCACCAGAAAGACGAATTTCTGTCCGCCATCGTCATGCAGCGCTTTCTGCGGTATAAAAAGACCCGCTGGCGCCTTTTGCGCTTCTTGTTTCTCCTGGCCCAGAAACGTCACCTTTACGCCCATGTCCGGCAGGATGCGTGGATCGAGCTTGTCGAAAGCGATTCGCACTTCCACGGTTGCCTTGTCCCGGTCCGCGGTTGGGATGATCGTTCGCACGTGGCAGGGTATTTTCCAATCCGGATACGCATCAAGGATCGCGGTCACCTGCTGATGAGTTTTTACGCGCGCGATATAGTTCTCGTTCACGTCGACTTGGATTTCATTCGAAGCCATGTCCACGATTGTCGCGATCCCGGTGCGCGTAAATCCCCCACCGGCTGAAACGGGGGACACCATTTCGCCCACCTGAGCATCTTTGGAGACGATGATCCCGTCGAATGGCGCGTGGATCACACAATTGTCGACGCCCTGCTGGGCCTGTTGAATGAGCGCGTCCCCCGCGACGACCTGTTCGCGCGCGTAGTCGATTTTGGCGCGCAGGCTATTCACATTCATTTGCGCGGTGTCGAGAGCTTCCTGCGTATCGATACCGGCCGACTTCAACTCTTGCGCGCGGCGCAGCTCGATTTGCGCGTTCTTCAATTGCACCTGCAGGTCGAGAATGCTCGATTGCGTAGCGTTGCGGTTCGCAATCGCTGCAGCCAGCGCGCGCTGTGCGTCGGAATCGTCGAGCGTTGCCAGAACGAAACCCTTGCGCACGTGCATCCCTTCGGTGAAGAAAACGCCGGTAACACGCCCCGTGATTTTTGCGGCGACCGTGGCGCGCCGCTGCGGCGTTACGTATCCGCTCGCATTCAACAATGCTCGCGGTCCTGTAACGGGCGGATCCACCGTGGCCACCTCCACAGAGGCCGCCTTATTCATGTACGCGTAAACCGCGCCCGCGATTACCGCCGCGACCAATAAAACGGCGAAAATGATCGCGATGCGCTTCCCGACGCTTCCCGAACTGCGTTTGTGGTCGTCGATTCGGAGCGACCCTAGATCCGGTTTTGTGGGTTCTTGAGACATAGTGACCCTACGTACTTAACGTCGTCCTCCAGTTTTTGTTACGCGCGGTTAGAGTCAGAAATTTCACCGACCGTGCGCGCAACCTTGGTTTCACGCCCACCCATGGGCAAAGCCAAACAACCCGCAATATGTGATGTGAGACTCTCTCTGGGGTTGCTATTCAAGCGCAAACACGCCGCACAGACGAAGCCTGCACGCTGCTTGGCGTTTGGATAAAAATAGTATCGAACAGTTGCGCTTCCGGTGTCCAGCGGAGTTCATCACAGCGACGCTGCGGGCGACCGCCGCCTGTAAGTGGAATTCATTGCTCCCAAAGCGCGCCCGATACGTCTAATTACCGTCTGGAGAACGGCCAATCGGTTCGGTCGAATGCTAGAATTCACCTCCTACATGAGCGCTGATTCGCTGATTTACGTAAACCAGCTGTGTAAGAACTTCCGCACCTTTAAGCGCCGCGAGGGGGTGTGGGGCTCCATCCAAAACCTGTTTGTCCGTGATTATCAGACACTTTCGGCCGTGAACCGCGTCTCGTTCTCAATTGAGCCGGGCGAAACGGTGGGATATATCGGTCCGAACGGAGCCGGGAAATCAACCACCATCAAGATGCTCACAGGAATACTAGTACCAAGCAGCGGCGACATCCGGGTGAACGGCTTCGTGCCGTGGCGCGAGCGCAGCAGGTATGTAAAAACGATCGGTGTCGTGTTCGGCCAGCGGACACAGCTGTGGTGGGATATCGCCGTAATCGAGTCTTTCAAGCTGCTTCGGCGCATTTACGACGTCTCGCAGCGCGATTTTGACGCCCGCATGGAGCGCTTCGACGACATCCTGAACATTCGCGAATACCTTCATACACCGGTCCGAAAGCTGTCGTTAGGCGAGCGTATGCGGTGCGATCTGGCCGCGGCGCTGTTGCACAACCCCCCGCTGCTGTTCCTGGACGAGCCTACGATTGGATTGGATGTGGTGGCCAAGGACCACATTCGCCAGTTTCTGCGAGCCGTAAACCGCGAGTTTCAAACCACTATTCTCTTGACGACTCACGACTTAGACGATATAGAAGAGCTGTGCCGTAGGATCATGATTATCGATCACGGCAGAGTGCTCTACGACGGCCCTCTGGAGCATCTCAAACAGAAACTCCTGCGCACCAAGCAGATCAAGTTTGCATTAAAGGATCGGGAACAAACCGGACGCGTTGGCATGTTTGCGCGGGATGGACTTGAACTCGAGCAGGTTGACGAGCTAACCTATCGCATCCGCTTCGATCGAATTAAGATCGCCACGGCCGATTTGGTTCGCCAAGTGCTGGCTGCAGTTGAGGTAAGGGACCTGCTCATCGAGGATGAGCCCATCGAAGAAATCATCAAGCGCATTTATGCCGGACAGGCGCTACTGGAGGTGAGTGCATGAAAATCAGATCAGCAGTCAAATGGAGCCTGCCCCTCACATGCGCTCTTTTGCTTGGTGTCACGTCCGCCAGCGCCGCCCCGAAAGACAAGACGATCTTCGATATGTTTGTGCCTGTCGCGTCGCAGCGAATCCAGGGCGCCAACTACTGCGGGAACCTCTCGGGCGCGCTCTCGGCTGACAATTTCTTCGACGGCCTTGTGCGCATCGAGAAGCGCCACCACATCGAGTTTCGCAAGTCGTCGCAGCGCATCAGCGAGTTTCCTTCTGAAGTTTCCGTCGGTCTGGCGGGCAACTTCACTCCGTGTGCTTCACCGGTCGGGCCCGGCCCCCAGATCGACTACGTCCGTCCGGGAAACGCGTCGTCGCCCCAGCGCGTGAATGATTTCATTAACGGATTGCATTTCACCGCGGTGTGGAAGAATCGTTATGGAATTCACCCGGTGCAAAATTTCCAGGTGACGAAGAGCACGCCGAACGACCGGCGCCGGTTTGGCCTGAGCGATCAATTCGGCGGCGTGAACGATCAGATCCCGTGGCGATTCGCGTTCCAGGTGCCCTCACAGGGCGTTCCGCTGACGGATCAGTTGGTCATCTCCGTGTACGCGCCGTCCGGCGCCAAACTGGCGAGCTTCACGGCAGGCGTGCTGCAGCATTTCCCCAAACACCATACAAAGACGCTTCACGGCGAACAGGCACGCTAGCAGGTCGAAGCAGGCGCCACCGCCACAGGTCTCTGCCGTTCGTGGCGTCTAACCCCGAAAGGGTGTCCCGCTTGCGGCTGAACCGGCGAGATTGCGAGCCCGTTACCGCAGCGTTTTCGAGCTAAGCCCGCTCATCCCGCGCCCAAACTCGACCCAAAAAGTGCACCAGTATTGGGGCAGTAGCGTGGCAGCGTCAAAACGCCGCAAAAGTGTGTCGACCAATTTTTACGCTTTTGTTGATGGCAAAGGATTTACACGGATTATTGCTCAGCACGCGTGTCGACCAATGACGTCCGAGTCACACTCCGAATTGGAGGGACCTCGAAGAGTGCGGATGCTGATTAGATAGAACTTACGAAGCTGGGTGAGTGCCGGCGTTCTCTACGCTAATTTGGGGCGATCTTCGACCGAGCACCGTCGCTGACGGTGTCCAGATGCAATACTCCGGAGGTTTCAACGCCGATAGGAATGGTTCAACAGAGAATTCGGTCCAGTGAGCGGCGAGCCGGCAAAGAGCGCGAAGCCGGCTGCAAGCAGGCCAAGTCGGCTGGCGATTGAAGCTAGCGCAGGAAGTGGGCGAGGTGCGGCAGGTACGGGAGGATGGCGCCGGTCCACGCGTGACCGTAGGGCGTCCAGCCGCGGGAAATCTCGTCGGCCAGAGTGAACGCCATCATGATGGCCAGCCAAAAGACTGCCGCGATCATGACGATACGGGGCATGCCACTGATGTACTTCACGTGCATGAAGAAGAGCACGACGAGCATCATTTTTATGCCGGCGATGAGCAGCGCAACGACGGTGTTGAAGACGCCGAGATCGATATAGGCCACGCCGGTGGTCAGGCCGGTGAAAATGAGCAGCGCGATCCAGACGGTGATGTAGACGCTCGCGGGAACCAGGTGCCGCGGCGATTCCTTGCCGAGCTCATGCACGACCATCAGTGGCCTCCCGTGGTGTACCGCCCGCCGATCAGGTACAACAGCGGAAACAGAAAGATCCAGATGATGTCAACGAAGTGCCAGTAAAGGCCGCTGATATCCAGCGGCGTGGAATAGGTAGGCCCAAACTTGCCGCGCGCCGTCATGATAATCAGGACTGTGAGAATGCCGACTCCCACAATCATGTGTATGGCGTGCACGCCGGTCATCAGGAAGTAAAAAACCATGAACATCTGCACCAGCGGACCGTGCGTGCCCCACTCCGGCCGATAGGTGAACGCGACGCCCGGAACGATGCGCACCAGATAATCGTGGTACCACTCGAAGTACAACTTGATCCCGAGGAAGGCAAGTCCGAGCAGCATGGTGACGGCGAGGTAGAAAATGATCCTGGCCTTGCTCTTGCCTGTCTGCGCGGAATAGATGGCCATAGCCATGGTCAAGCTGCTGCAGATCAGGACGACCGTATTGGTTGCGCCGAACTTCACCTCAAGCAGGTGGCTGCCGATTTCGAAGGCCTGCGGGTGCAGCGTGCGGTAGATCAAATACGAGCAGAACATGCCGCCGAAGAACAGGATTTCCGTGGCGAGGAAAAGCCACATGCCGAGCGTGCTGGCATCGCGCTGCTGCTCGACCGTCTCGAATTGATGGACCAGTTCCGGCGCGTGGACCCCATGCCCGGAAGCGGGATGAGCCATTTCAGACACCGACCACCACCTTCTTGCCGGGATAATTGTAAGCGTGCTCGTTCACGACGGGTATCTCAGCGAAATTCTCCGTGGGAGGCGGCGACGGCGTTTTCCATTCGAGGCCGGTGGCGGCAAAAGGATTCGGGCCGGCGACCGGTCCGTAGAAGAAGGACCAGATCAGGTAGACCAACGGAATGAAATATCCGACAGCGAGAATCGAAGCGCCTGCGGAGGACATGACGTTGAGCGTCTGAAACTCCGGCGGATAGACGGCATACCGACGCGGCATTCCCAGATACCCCATCACGAACTGCGGGAAGAACGTCAAATTAAACCCGATAAAGATGATTAGAGCAGAGAGGCGGGCCCACAGGTCCGGATACAGCCGGCCTGTCATCTTCGGCCACCAGTAGTGGATTCCGCCCATATAGGCCATCACGGCGCCTCCCACCATGATGTAGTGGAAGTGCGCGACGATGAAGTAGGTGCCGTTCAGGGGAACGTCCGTCGAGAGAGAGGCCAGGAATAAACCGGTCAAACCGCCCATCGTGAACAAGCCGATAAAGCCGAGCGCGTAAAGCATGGGCGCTTCGTATGATATGGAACCCTTGTACAGAGTCGCCGTCCAGTTGAATACCTTGATGGCGGATGGAATCGCGACTGCAAAACTGAGAATAGAAAAGACCAGGCCGGCGTAGATCGACTGGCCGGTGATGAACATGTGGTGTCCCCACACCGCCATCGACAGCGAGGTGAAGAGGAGCAAGGAGATGACAAGCGCGCGGTAGCCGAAGAACCGTCTGCGGGAG
>DASUJR010000121.1:0-4838 GCA_036279175.1 Candidatus Acidiferrales bacterium
GACGCGTGTCAGATTTTGCCCCTGGCGAACGCGTTCGACCACGTGCTGGATCATCGGGCGACCGGCAATTTGTGCCAGCGGTTTGCCCGGCAGACGAGTGGAAGCGTAACGGGCGGGGATGACGGCGATCACGCCGGGATGTCCGGGAATGGTCACGAGCAGGCCAGCTTTCCAGCAAGTTCGAGATTGAGCTCTCCAGGGCGAAGCATCCACTTGTGGCGGATGCTCGATCCCGAGGCGCACTCTGCATTTTAGCACCCGCGCGCGCGACGAGTACGCAGGATCGGCAAAGAGATACTGGATAAGTTTGCATTTTGACTGCGTTTTTTATCTCAGAGTTGAATCATCAACATGTCAGGGTCTGAATCATCAAACCCTGAAACCCACAAGAAAATTCAAACCGACCCAACGAGCATTAGAGGCGGTGAGCGCGAGCGAACTAGTTCTGCTCGTCAGCACTGGGACCGTAGATGGCCGGGACCTTCGCGCCCATCGGACGCAGATACGTGGAAAGCTGGCCGCGATGGTGAATCTGGTCTAGGAGGAACCCCCAGGCCATGTCGTATCCCGTTTCGCGCATGAACTCCTGGCCTCCGAAAAGGAAAGGCATTTTCTCTTCCCACTTTGCCGCTGGAATGGCGCGAAGCCGTTTGGACACGGCGTCGTGCTCGCGGTCGTAACGACCCACAATCTCTGCGACGGTCGCTGGAGTCGGCAGCTCTACCCATTCGAAGCGGCTCTTCTCGATGCCGTCAGCCAATGCTGCCTCTTCGTGCACAATCAGCCAGGCGAGATCGCGGGCGGTGCGCGCCTTGGGATCGGGCCGATACTCGGAGCGGTCTTGCGGAATGCGGCCGATCACTTTGCGTGTGGCGGGGCCTTCTTTGTCCCAAAATTTGAGGAAGAATTCTTTGTAATCCACGGTGGTCTCCGGAAGGGGAGTGAGGTTAAGATCGCAGGCGAGTATAGGCGAATAAAAAGCGAATATCAAGAGGGAATGGGAAATATGCCGACGGCGCGAAGGTTGGCAATTCAGCACGAAGCTGAACCGCGAATTAAACGAATCGCGCGGACGTTCGTCCAATCAGGTGAAACGGGGTGGGGGCGTGACGTGCGGCGACGTTCCGGAGCGTACAGCCTTTTCAGCATTGTCACATCATACTAATGGCCCGGATTTGGCCCGTGGAGTATACGCAGACGGCGGTATGCTACACTGACGGGCGATTCCCCCGGTCCCTGGCTCGCCAGGAAGAGTAGGCCCTGCTGCTACAAAGGGGTCTCGGTTCCGGGGTTTCCCCCCGTAGATGTTGAATCATGGCTGAGTTTGTTTGCAAAATCGGCGACGCCTCCGGGCGCATATTCCAGCAGGTGGAGACAGCGCAGTCAGAGGACGAGGCGCGTCAAAGGCTTGCTGAGCGAGGCTTCTACGTCTTTAGCATTCGCGCGCACTTGGGCCTGCTCACGCAGTTGGGCAGGACGCGCACAGATCGTAATATCCGCCCTCAGGATTTCCTGGTTTTCAACCAGCAATTCAACACATTGATAAAGGCGGGCTTGCCGATTTTGAAAGCGCTGGATCTGCTCGCCGAAAGAGCGGCCGCGCCGAGATTGCGACCCGTTCTGCGGGATGTGAGACAGCGAGTGCGCGACGGCGCCCTGCTTTCGGAAGCGCTGGTGGCGCAAGGGTCGTTCCCGCCGGTTTACGTCACCGCAGTTACGGCGGGCGAGCGCAGCGGAAACCTGCCCGGAGTAATCGATCAATACATCAGCTATCTGCGGGTCAGCACCGGATTTCGAAGGTCGCTGGCGACGGCGCTGATTTACCCTTCGATTCTGGTGTGCGCCGTGATTCTCGTGATGTCGTATCTGGTCACTTACGCGATGCCGCGCTTCGCTTCATTGTACAAGGATTTGGACGTTCCACTTCCGAGGGTTACGCAGATTCTGTTGGATGTTTCACTGCCGCTGAGAAATTACTTCGTTGTGTTTGCAGCCATCGTGATTGTGGCGGGAGTTTCAATCTTTTTGTGGGCGCGAACGGACAATGGCGCGGTGACAATCGACAAGTTGAAACCGCGCATGCCGATTCTGGGCGACGTCTGGCTGAAGTCGCAAATCGCGCAGTTCGTGCGCACGCTGTCGACATTGCTTGCGGGAGGCGCGCCGCTGGTGGCGGCCCTGCACACTTCCGCTTCGGCCATAGGGAGCAAGTTGATTTCGAATTCGATCGAGCAGGCCGCCGGCCGCGTGCGAGAAGGCGAGTCGCTGCACGCGGGTTTGTCAGAGACGGCGATGATTCCGCCGCTGGCGCTGGAGATGATCGAAGTTGGCGAAGCTTCCGGCGCGCTGGCGCCGATGCTGACGAGCGTCGCGGAATTCTACGAGGAGGAAGTAAGCACGCGCTTGCAGCGGACCCTGCTGTGGATTTCTCCGGCGATTTTGGTGGTGATGGCCACTGTGATAGGCTTTATTCTCATCGCACTTTATCTTCCAATGTTCTCCCTTCAGGTTGGTTCCGGGGGCGGTTAGAGGGCGCAAATTTCCATGGCTATAACCAGCAACAATCCAAGTGCACCGCCGGTCGCGTTAGGCGCGCCGAACGAGGTGGCGGAACGCGAACAGGCGAAACGCCTGGCCGAACGCTACCGTTGTCCGTTCATCGATCTGCGCGAACAGAGGATCGATCCCGAACTGTTCCGCAGTATTCCGGCGGAAATGATGTTTCGCTACAACTTCGTGCCGCTTGAATCGCACGAGACGACGCTGGTTGTGGCAATGGCCGATCCAAGCCAATTGCATTTGCGCGACGAACTGTCGCTGTTGCTTGGAAAGCGGCTTGAGATCAAAGTCGCCACCGCCTCACAAATCAGTGATTTGCTCAAGCGGACGGAGCAGTCGCAGCGGGTGCTCGATCAGGCAACCGAAGGTTTCACACTACAGGTGATCGGCGAAGAAGAGGACACCGAAGAGAACATTTCCGTTGAGAAGTTGACGCGTGAGACGGGCGTAAGCCCGGTCGTGCGGTTGGTGGATACAGTGATTTTCACGGCGTTGGAGCGACGCGCGAGCGACATTCACATCGAAACACGCGACGCGGAAGTAGTGGTGAAGTATCGCATCGACGGCGTTTTGCAATACGCGATGCAGCCGCTTGCCAAGGATTGGCATGCCACGATTCTTTCGCGCATCAAGGTGATGAGCGAGCTCGATATCGCCGAGCGGCGCGTTCCGCAGGACGGTCGTTTCCGCGTGAAGTACAAGGGCCGGTCGATCGACTTCCGCGTGTCGATCATGCCGTCAATTCATGGTGAAGACGCGGTATTGCGCGTCCTCGACAAGGAAAGCCTGAGCGAGAAATTCCGCAACTTGACGCTGGATGTGGTTGGTTTCGACGACCATGAAGTCGCGCGGTTCCGGCGCTACATCCACGAACCCTATGGCATGGTGCTGGTGACCGGACCGACCGGGTCGGGCAAGACGACGACGCTCTACGCAGCGATAAACGAAATTAAGAACGACGAAGACAAAATCATCACGATTGAAGACCCCGTCGAGTATCAGGTGCGCGGGATCACACAAATCCCAGTGAACGAAAAGAAGGGACTGACATTTGCGCGCGGGTTGCGTTCGATTTTGAGGCACGATCCGGACAAGATCATGGTCGGCGAGATCCGCGATCAGGAAACGGCACAGATCGCCATCAACTCCGCCCTCACGGGACACTTGGTATTTACCACCGTGCACGCCAACAACGTGACGGACGTGATCGGACGCTTCATCAACATGGGCGTAGAACCGTACAACTTTGTTTCCGCACTGAACTGCATCATGGCGCAGCGGCTGGTGCGCGTGATTTGCGAGAGTTGCAAAAAACAGGTTCAGTACGCGCCGGAGGTGCTACGCGAATCGGGTCTCGATCTTGCCGAGTGGTCTCAAGTGCCTTTTTACGAAGGCCGCGGCTGCCTGGAATGCTCCGGCAGCGGGTATCACGGAAGAACGGCCATTACCGAATTGCTCGACCTTTCCGATCGCATCCGAGAAATGATTATCAACCGGCGGCCCACTTCGGAAATCAAGCGCACGGCGAAGGCGGAAGGCATGGAGTTTCTGCGCGAATCGGGGCTTCGCAAAGTGCGCGCCGGGCTCACGACGTTGCGCGAAATCAACAAGGTGACTTTTCTTGACTGATACAACAGGAGCGGCCCAGCGGGCGGAGAATGGATTTTCGTCTCCGGAACGACGGGATTCGACTACGCGAGCATGACCATTTCCGAGAGCATCGTGGAACAAACCGAACAATGCCTGAAGAACATCGAAACGGCTCTCGATCAGGCGGGCGCTTCATTTCGGGACGTAGTGCGCGTGCGGTATATTCTGCCGAACGCCTCTGATTTCGAGTCGTGCTGGCCCGCGCTTCGGCGGTATTTCGGGGACATTCGACCCGCGGCGACCATGATCTCGTGCAATCTGATCGATCCGCGCATAAAGATCGAGATTGAGGTAACGGCAAAGCGCCGCTCATCGTGAACCACTCAGTGTCAGTTCGTTTTCGGAGAATGCCGGCGAATGTCTAGCCTTTCAACCCCTGCAGCGCCGTCGACTGGGCGCGGGCCAATCGCGAGGATCGGCCACTGGCTGAACGCGATGCCTCATCCGGCGTGCGCCGTGGAAATCGGCGCTCATCGAGTGGCAGCTGCACGCTGGGGCAAAGGGCCGGGCCAGCTCGAATCGTTCGCGGTCGAGCCGTTGCCGCCGGGAGTCGTGATGCCATCGCCCGTCGAGACGAACGTCGTGCAACCGGAGGCGCTGGCGTCGGCATTGCGTCGCGTGTTCGCGCG
>DASUJR010000122.1:0-12655 GCA_036279175.1 Candidatus Acidiferrales bacterium
CGCCAAGTGCGCCCGGTGGTCAAGGCCAGCGAGTTCGTGATTCGTGCGGCCTGATAGCTGTGGGATCGAAATGTGTCGGTGCTGGATGTGCCACCGTATCCGCAATGTTGCGGATACGAGGGGGGATTGGATGTCGGTGAACGCATCGTGGCCGATCTGGTCGCGGCGTGTGAGACGGTTGCGGCCACACTGAAGCGGATTACAGCAGCGCGGTAACGCGGAATCAGCAGGCAGGCGCTATATCTGGCCAAAGCCATTCTCGACACAGTTGATAAAACCGGCTGAAGCCATGCCTTGGGCCGCATTTTTGGCCCCGATGGCCGCCCGCCTGACCGCTTACGCCCTCGAAGGGTATTATGTCGCTCGGCCCTAGCCAGCGGGATATGGGATCAAAGAGCTGGCCAAAAAATCGCCACTCAAGCAGAAGGGAAGGGAGTTTCTTTGACCCCGCCGAATCCGGAAGCTGCAGTCAGAGAAGCGATAGACAAGCTGCTTACTGAAGCCGGCTGGTCTGTCGTGGACAGCAACGAGGCAAACATCCATGCCTCGCAAGGCGTCGCTATCCGTGAGTTCCCGCTCAAATCCAGACACGGCTTTGCGGATTACCTTCTCTATGTAGACGGCCAGGCAGCGGGGGTCATCGAAGCCAAGAAAGAAGGCGTCACGCTCTCCGGCGTTGAAACCCAGTCGGACAAATACACCAAAGGTTTGCCGGATGGTCTGCCGCGCTGGCATAACCCGCTACCGTTTTCGTATCAATCCACCGGCACTGAGACGCATTTCACCAACGGTCTCGATCCCGAACCACGCGCCCGCAGCGTTTTTGCATTTCACACACCGGAAATTTTGGCGAAGTGGCTCAACTCCTCGTTGCGGGAAGCAAACGACGCATCGCCCTCGTATCACCGCGACACCGGCACCTTCCTCGAACGTATGCGCCACATGCCGCCGCTGCATGAAGCAGGCCTCTGGCCCGCCCAGATCAAAGCGGTTCAGAACCTCGAACAATCCCTGCGCGATAACCGCCCCCGCGCACTGGTGCAAATGGCCACCGGCTCCGGCAAGACCTTCACCGCCATCTCGCTGATCTATCGCCTCATCAGCTTCGCCAAAGCCCGCCGCATCCTGTTTCTGGTGGACCGCGGTAATCTTGGTGACCAGACCTTGAAGGAATTCCAGCAATACACCTCGCCCTACAACAACTACAAATTCACCGAGGAATACATCGTCCAGCGCGCCACCAGCAACACGCTCGACACCACCGCGAAGGTTTGCATTTGCACCATCCAGCGCATGTATTCCATGCTCAAGGGCAAGGACTTCCCGGAAGACCTGGAAGAAGAATCCCTGGATCAGGTCGGCGCACTGTTCAAAAAGCCCGACCCCATCGAATACAACCCGCGCATCCCCATCGAAACCTTCGACATCATCATCACCGATGAATGCCACCGCTCCATCTACAACCTCTGGGCGCAGGTGCTGGAATATTTCGACGCCTATCTGATCGGCCTCACCGCTACCCCCAGCAAGCAGACCTTCGGTTTCTTCAACCGGAATCTGGTCATGGAATACAACCACGAAATGGCCGTGGCCGATCGCGTCAACGTCAATTACGACGTGTACCGCATCCGCACCCGGATCACCCAGGCCGGTTCCAAGGTCGAGTCCGGCTATGCCGTGCAGATTCAGGAACGCGACACCCGCAAAAAACGCTGGCAGGAACTGGACGACGACTTCAGCTACGACCCCAACCAGCTCGACCGGGACGTCGTCGCCAAAGACCAGATCCGCACCATCATCAAAACCTTCAAGGAAAAGCTCTTCACGGAAATTTTCCCCGGCCGCACCGAAGTGCCCAAAACCCTGATCTTCGCCAAGGACGACAACCACGCCGAGAACATCGTCGAAATCCTGCGTGAGGAATTCGGCAAGGGCAACGAGTTCGCCCAAAAGATTACCTATCGCACCACCGGCGATACACCGCAGAACCTCATCAAGTCGTTCCGCAACAGCTACCACCCGCGCATCGCCGTCACGGTGGACATGATCGCCACCGGCACAGACATCAAGCCGGTGGAAATCGTCTTCTTCATGCGCGCCGTCAAATCCCGCTCCTTCTTCGAGCAGATGAAAGGCCGCGGCGTGCGCATCATCAATCCGGACGATCTCAAAAGCGTCACCCCGGATGCCACCGTCAAGGATCACTTCGTCATCGTGGATGTCGTCGGCGTCTGCGAGCAGGACAAAACCGATTCCCGCCCCATGGAGCAGAAGCCCACCGTCAGCTTCGAAAAGCTTCTGCAGGCCGTCGCCTTCGGCAATACGGAGGAAGATGTGCTCACCTCACTCGCCGGGCGCCTCGCTCGCATGGAACACCGCCTGAGCCCGGAAGACGACAAACGCATTCGCGCACTGTCCGGTGGCTTGGGCGTTCGCGAACTCGCCCACCGCATCGTCGAATCCCTCGACCCGGACCTCTATCCCCCATTCCCTTCGGGAGAGGGCGGGGGTGACGTACAGGGAAGTACAAATGTCGCGGGAGGCAGGACGCCGGGAGCG
This sequence comes from Candidatus Acidiferrales bacterium, assembly GCA_036279175.1. Lineage (GTDB taxonomy): Bacteria > Acidobacteriota > Terriglobia > Acidiferrales > UBA7541 > Palsa-295. Next base: position 2,560 of record DASUJR010000122.1, read on the forward strand.
ACTGAGAGGGCGACACAAGCGCGAACAGCAGCCGTCAAACCGCTGTTCGATCCAGAACTTCGCAAAGCTCTCGTCGAAATCAAGAGAAACAATGAAATCGTCATCGACACCGTCAGCGCCGACAAAGTCCTGGAATTCGGCTTCTCGCAGGATGCCCTCGACCGCGCCCGCGAAGTCACGCAGTCCTTTGAAAAATTCATTGAAAAGAACAAAGACGAAATCACCGCCTTGCAGATTCTTTATTCCAAGCCCTATAAACAGCGCCTGAGTTTTGAATCCATCAAGGAACTGGCAGACGCCATACAGAAACCACCGTACCTCTGGACCGAATCCCAGCTCTGGCAGGCCTATGCAGCATTGGAAAAATCCAAAGTGAAAGGTGGCAGCGGCAAACGCATCCTGACAGATCTCGTATCCCTGGTTCGCTTCGCCATGCATCAGGAAAATGAACTTGTCCCGTTTCCCGAGCGTGTCAACGCCAACTTCAAAGCGTGGCTTGCATCACAGGCAGCCGTTCGCCCTGAGCCTGTCGAAGGGTCTAAAACAACGGCTGCGTTTACTCCAGACCAACTCCACTGGCTCGAAATGATTCGCGACCACATCGCCGCGAACCTTGGCATCGAGCCGGACGACTTCAACTATGCGCCTTTTGTGCAGGAAGGCGGGCTCGGAAAAGTGCATCAGCTGTTTGGCGACAATCTGAACACCATCATTGAAGAACTGAACGAGACGTTGGCCGCATGAGAACTCGAGTTGAAGTCGCTTTAGCAACAGAAGATGGTGACCTTCCTCCGGGGTGGTCATTGGAAACTATTGGCGGACTTGTCGGATCTGAAGGAGTGTTTATAGATGGTGACTGGGTTGAAAGCAAAGACCAAGACCCAGATGGCGATGTTCGCCTAATTCAACTCGCAGATATCGGTGATGGTGAATATAGAAATCGATCAGCTCGTTTCTTGACACGTAAGAAAGCTATAGAGCTTGGCTGCACCTTTCTTAAAAAGGGCGATGTTCTGATTGCGCGGATGCCGGACCCGTTGGGTCGGGCCTGTATTTTTCCAGGCAATCCAAAATCATCGGTCACCGTTGTGGATGTGGCAATAGTTCGATCTGCCAATGGAGAATTTGACCATCGTTGGCTTATGTATTTCGTAAATGCCCCGGCGTTTCGCGTTGCTGTTGCATCAATGCAAAGCGGCAGCACACGCAAAAGAATTTCGAGAGGAAATTTGGCGAAGATCGCACTTCCTGTTCCACCTCTCGACCAACAAAAGCGCATCGTCGCCGAAATCGAAAAACAATTCTCCCGCCTTGATGAAGCCGTTGCTAATCTCAAGCGCGTTAAGGCCAATCTCAAGCGCTACAAAGCCGCCGTCCTCAAAGCTGCCGTCGAAGGCCGCCTCGTCGAAACCGAAGCTTCAATCGCCCGCCGCGAAGGCCGCAGCTACGAAACCGGCGAACAGCTCCTGCAACGCATCCTCGAAGCCCGCCGCAGCCAGTGGAAAGGCAGGGGCAAATACAAAGAACCTACCGCGCCCGATACCACTGACTTGCCCGAATTGCCGGAAGGGTGGGCTTGGGCGACGTGGGATCAGATATCGAACTGGGTAACATATGGGTTTACCAGGCCAATGCCGCATGTAGAAAAAGGCGTGCCAATTGTTACAGCAAAGCATGTTATAGACGGGAAGATTGAGCTTAATGACACCCACAAGACACCGCACCAGAACTACGTAGAACTCTCCGATAAGGACCGCCCAGTGCCTGGAGACATCTTGATAACCAAAGATGGGACGATAGGGCGCGCGGCTGTGGTCCCTGAACACGATGGGTTCTGTATAAATCAGAGTGTGGCTGTGGTCTGGCTCCGCGCATGCCCAATTCATCGACAATATCTTCTAGCAATAATTGAATCACAACTTGTTCAGCGGCCCGTTAGAGAAAAGGCACGGGGTGTCGCGATAAGGCATTTGTCTATAACTGATTTTGCGAAACTACCGCTTCCCGTATCGCCCATAAATGAACAACAGCGCATCGTCGCCGAAATTGATCGTCGACTTTCCGTTCTACGCGAAATCGGAGGTCAGGCAGATGCCAATCTAAAGCGCGCTGAGCGCCTACGACGAGCCATTCTAAGGGCGGCATTTACTGGCGGTTTAGCAGCGACAAATCGAATTTCAGGAGATCCCGAACTACGTGGACTATTCTCAAGGAATGCGTGATGACACATGTGAATGCATTTATAGGGCATAGCTTTGCGAAAGATGATGAAGAAATCGTTCGAAAGTTTCTTGAATATTTTAATCAGATAAAAGATTTTGGTGCCAGTTTTGAGTGGGTTCATGCGAGAGCAGCCGAACCGAGGGAGTTAGCTGCAAAAGTTTTAGACATGATGAAAGGTAAAAATCTTTTCATAGGTATCTGTACTAAGAAAGAATTCTGTATTAATGAAGAAAATTTACAATCTACTTGGATAAATAGAGACATCCTGAAGGGGAACAAAGCTAGCTTTTCCCAAAAAACTTCAGATTGGATAATTCAGGAAATTGGATTGGCCATAGGTCTTGGGATGCATCTGATGCTCTTAGTTGAGGAAGGATTACGTCAGCCGGGCGGGTTGCAAGGGAATATTGAGTATATTGAATTTAACAGAGAGGCGCCAGAACAGTCATTTGGTCGAGTGTTAGAGATGCTGCGTACTCTTTTGCCTCGCCTTGAGAAAGCGAAACAAGGAGAGTCTGAGATATCAGCGACAATCGCAAAAGATAAGGATATAACTGAAAATGATGGCGATTGGCTTATACCGAAACCCGAATGGACCAGGAGAAATTATGAATTTGCGCTTATGCATATGATATCGATCGGTGACATTTCTGGTGAAAACAATATTTCTGAATCATATTTAAAAACGTTTGCAGATCATCCAAGTCGCACTAAAGCAGGCTGGGAAGCTTGTAAAGAATATTATCGTCTTACTTTTGGAAAAGGTGGAAAGATTAGTCAGCTGGAAAATATAGCTAATTCAGCACGAGAAGATACTCAAGTTCATTGGTATCTTGGTGAGGGATATGAAGATTTTGGAGAATTTGAAAAGGCAGCTCGTGTATATGAGTGCGCGGCAAAATTGGCTGTCAAGCAAGATTCAAAATCTTTGATGCTAGGAAAATCTGCGATCGCCTATTTGAAAGCAAATAAAAAAGCGGATTCTCATAGAATCGCATCAGAATTGAAAACAATGGAGGCAGATGCTGCTGTTGTTACCGCGCTTCGCGGTATAGCAGATGAAAAAAATGATGATCAATATTATTTTGGACTTACCGAGCTCTTGTTGGAGATTCAGCCAGATAATACAAGCGTGCGTTTTGATATAGCTTATAAATACTCGCAGAAAAATAAGGAGAGATTGTCGCTATTTCATTATCTAAAAGTGCCTGAAATTGATAGAAACCCTGTCACATGGAATAATTTGGGTGTTCAGTACGAAGTGCTTGGTATCGATGGATTATCAATAGATGCATATAAGAAATCAAAAGAGGGGGGAGAGACTCTCGCAATGAGTAATCTTTCTAACAAGTTGCTTAATGCAGGCTTTTTAAAGGAAGCAAGTGATATATGTGATGAGGCGCTTAAGATTGTGAATTATCATAAAAACATTGGTGGGATTATTACTCGAATCAAAGAATTACCTGAAAAGGAAGCGAATAAAAGTAAAGAATTAGTTGAAAAAGCATCAAAATACAGTGAGTTTTATAGAAATTATGGGCGCGCATTACTGGCAAGGAAGACTGCGGATAGGGTTGAAAGATGGGTGGGTCCTCGCTGTGAGCTTAGAATAGAGATAAAAAGTGATCTATTTATAGCTGAAGGCGTTTACGCGGCCCCGCAGTTGGGATTGCTAGGAAATGCCCTTCTTAGAGGCATGGAGGATTCTCGTAACGCGCCTGCAGAGAATAGACGTATTAGATATAGAGGCACTATTGACGGAAGAGCTATAAAAGGTGTTAAAACGGATCGCGATCTTGTCAGTGATGCTCGAAACGAAAAGAAAACAATATTGGGCAAAACTGATGAAATTGGAGTCTTAATGATTCTCTCAGAAAATGGAAATGAAATTATAGTATGCGAGAACATTGAGGAAGACAAAGGCGACATATATTCATTAATCAGGACGTGAAATGACTCCGGGTGAAGCATGGTAATTACAAATTAACCGTCGTTGTTATAAACAATGTATAAGTTGTCAAAATATTCGAAATTAATATGAATTCTAATTCTATCGTTATTAAATTATGGAATTATTGTAACGTCCTTCGCGATGACGGCATGTCGTATGGCGACTATGTTGAGCAGCTCACCTATTTGCTTTTCCTCAAGATGTCCGATGAGCGGACCAAGCCACCCTATAGCCAGGAAAGCCCTATCCCCAAGAAGTGGTCGTGGCCAGAATTGTTGAAGAAGGACGGCGACGAGCTATTTGAGCACTATCGCCATACTTTGGAAGCGCTAGGAAATAAGAGTGGTCTGCTCGGCTTGATATTTAACAAGGCCCAAAACAAGTTTCAGGACCCGGTCAAACTGCGGCGGCTGGTGGTGGACCTTATCGACAAGGAAGAATGGGTCTCGATGAGCGCAGATGTAAAGGGCGATGCTTACGAAGGCTTGTTGGAGAAGAACGCGCAGGATACCAAGTCCGGCGCGGGCCAGTATTTCACGCCACGCCCGCTGATTCAGGCGATTGTGGATGTCATGGCGCCCAAGCCGGGGGAAATTGTCTGTGATCCAGCCTGCGGTACAGGCGGTTTTCTGCTCGCCGCGCACGATTATGTGATCCATAACAATCCTAATCTCACCAAGCCAGAAAAGAAGCAACTCAAGGAATCAACGTTCAAAGGATGGGAACTCGTGCAGGCAACAGCGCGGCTTTGCGCCATGAACATGCTGCTACACGGCATCGGCAGCCAGGATTTCGAGCCCATAGTGGTGTTTGATTCGCTGGCCGCCGATCCCGGCGACCGTTTCGATCTGGTACTGACCAATCCGCCTTTCGGTAAGAAAAGCAGCACCACCATCGTGGGCGAGGAGGGCAAAGTTTCCAAAGAGCGGGATAGCGTTGAGCGTGAGGATTTCTGGGCAACCACCTCAAACAAACAGCTTAACTTCGTCCAGCACGTCAAAACCCTGCTCAAGCAGAACGGCCGCGCAGCCGTGGTTGTGCCGGATAACGTGCTCTTCGAAGGCGGTGCCGGCGAAACCATCCGCCGCAAGCTCCTGCATGACTGCGATGTTCACACACTCCTGCGTTTACCGACGGGCTTGTTCTATGCCCAAGGCGTCAAGGCAAACGTACTCTTCTTCGACAAGAAACCCGCTTCTGAAAAGGCGTGGACCGAGAAGCTCTGGATTTACGACCTCCGCACCAACAAGCACTTCACCCTCAAGACCGATCCCCTGAAGCGTGAAGACCTGGATGAATTCGTAAAACTCTACAACCCGGCCAATCGTCGCGCCCGCAAAGCCACCTGGAAAGAAGAAAGGGAACCCGAAGGTCGCTCCCGGCATCCTGCCTCCCGCGACACTAGTGCGTCCATGCACGTCGGCCGCTGGCGCGCCTATTCCTACGACGAACTCATCGCCCGCGACAAAGCCAGCCTCGACATCTTCTGGCTTCGCGACGAAAGCCTCTCCGAATCCGACAACCTCCCACCTCCGGACGTCATCGCCCAGGAAATCGTGGATGATCTTGAAGCGGCACTGGAGCAATTTCGGGAAATAACAGTCGATCTTGAGAATGGCCAAAAAGCCTTATAGAGAGAAGCGCAACGCAAGTGGTGTGATTAAATAATGAAAATAGCAACTTGTTTATTACTGAGCGCCTGCATTGTTTTTGGGCTTACCGCATGTGTGTCAAAATCAGAATTGGTATCTGTTGGTCCATACTGGAATGATCCTGTCTGGGAGAAATCGTTGGTACAGTCTATAAATGACCACGTGCTCTATCCAGATAAGGCAACCTTGTATTTTATCCTTCGTGGAGAAGGGACAGTCGAGTTTGATTACCGGGATGGAAAATTGATTAACCCAAAGCTCGTAAAATCGACGGGATACGATGTTCTAGACAAGACAATCATCGCTGGTGTTCTAAAAACTGAACCGCCACCTATTGACCCTGCGTATCGTAAAGTTGAACACCACTTTCAATTGTCTCTTGTAATGATCCCGGATCCTGATCAATTCAGAATGATTCTTTACGACAAAATTACAGCAAAAACTCGGCTTGAACCTAGTATGTATCCCGACCACCCGGCGATGGTTGACATTCATGCGGAGTATATCGATGGAAAATTGAGCAATTTTACGTTGATTCGTATGAGGGGGCCGGACGGTATCGACAAACAAGTAGAGCGCGCCATGGAGTCACTTGACTTACCGCTACCGCCAGATTACTTGACGCATAAACCAATCCCGCTAAGACTCAGAGTGTGTATAGCCAAAGAATACAAATCCTGCATAGGTGATTACCTTGGGCATTGGATGGCTATACGCGGTCTTTCCTTTGTCATGATTCCACCGTAACAGCTATTATTTTTAAGGAAAGCTATCCGGATAACCGGGCGGCTGACCGGGGTCGGACCTGCGTAACGCACTGAGTAGCCTGGGCATTGGATTGGTAGAGCGGCAAAATAACGGCTTGAGCCGTCATTTTTGGCCCGGTATTAATGCTGTTAACAAGGGCGACACCTAGAGAGGACTGCCCTTGCCCAACGCGGCGCTGAAGCTCACCCGGGAATTTCTGGCCGGGAAGGCTTAACGGGACGGTCGGGTCCGAAGGGCGAGTTACACCGTCCCCGGGCAGCCTGTATGCTGCCGGAGCTGTGAAATCCCGTGAATTTACCCACACGAATTCACGAAGCCCTCTTATTGTTTGGTAAGCGTCACGTTCACAACGATACTGCCCGTTGTCAACGAATACGTGAACGTCGCTGTCCCTGTAACCGTCGTTCCGGTGCCGTCCACCTGCCCGGTGAAGCTTACGAGCGGGAAGTCGCCGCCTGACCAGCTCAGGCTCGATGTGGAACCAGACAAAGTGCCAGTTGCGTCTATTCCACCGCTTCCATCCACACAAAATCCGCTATTTACAAAGTTACTGTAGTTGCCGGTAGCGGAGCCGGTGCCGGAAACTTGGCCACCCGACTGCGATGCCAGATCAATGGTCATTTGGCCGGAAACATCCACGGTGAAGTTGCAGTAGCTTCCGTCCGAGGATGGATCGACGTTGGTGACACTTCCGCTGCCGCTGAACTGGCCGGTGAAAGTTGACGATTTCGTAAAGGTGGCCGTTACGCTCTGGCTGGAATTCATTGTGACGGCACACGATCCAGTGCCGGAGCACGCGCCTCCCCAACCCTGGAACGTGGAGCCGCTGTCAGGTGTTGCAGTCAGGGAGACTGTTGAACCTACGGGGAACGATGCATTGCAGGTGCTACCGCAGCCAATTCCGGATGGGAAGGAACTGACCGAGCCTGTGCCACCGGATTGGGATGCGGTGCTCACAATGAGTTGCACGGTTTGCCCTGGTGGCAGAACAAGCGTAGTGCTGTCAAAAGAACCTGAGGACGTCGGCAATTGTACTAATGTGGTTCCATCTGGAAACACCAACGCTGAGCCGCCACCCGGATTCGGTACGATCATCGCCGACGAGGGCACGATGCCTTTGGTGGGCGGCGCAGTGGTGGCGATCAGTTTCAGGACATCGAACATGTCCTTAACGGTGCCGAGTACCGTGCCGGTATGCGAGTCTTTGGCGAGCGTATCAAGATAACTGGTGCCGAGGTTGCCGGCGACGTCGGTACCGTCCGGGCTTTGCCCGGTCACGGCCCAGGAGGAGATGTACGCGCTGCTGCCACCCCAAATCAGCGAGTATGCCAACGGTACTTCGGGACCGAATGCCGCACTGAGACCGACTTCACCGATCATGCCCAGCGTGAGATTGGCCAGCACTTTGTTGGCGGCTTGATTCACTGCCGGATTGGCGCCGGACAAGTTCTGCATGATTGTTTGTATTGAACAGATGTTCGAATCAAAGAGGGTGTCACCGCTTGGATTGCTGACGCAGGTTGTCACCGCGCGAGGACTGTGAGTGCCCACCGACATCGGGTGCAGCTTGCTCGATGCTGCCACAATCGGAATTTGTCCTTGATTCACGATTGCAGCAATGAGCGCCTGGGCGATCTGGTCCGAGATCGCGAGCGTGTTTGCGTCAAGCGTGGTGGTGGAACCATTGGCCAACGGGATCGCCACGGTTTGTGTGGGATCGTTGATGATGGTCGTCACCGCACTTTCCAGCGTTGCAAGGTCCTGGCCATACTGGTTCAGTGCCAACTGCAACGCAGTGCCGCTTCCCGCGTTCGTTTCGGCTGTTGCCGATAGCGTTGCGGCTGATTGCATCAATTCAAGTGTCATTGCACCTTTGGGTACCGTGGACGCAACCGCAGGCAAGGCGGAAATACTCAAACCGGTGATCAGCGTCGATGTGCTGACTATGGAGCCGGTGACCTGCACAACCTGCACGTCCACGGTTTCGGCCACCGAGGCACCGGTGTTCGGGTCGAACATTGCCGGTACCATCGCTTGCACGCTGGTGGTGGTTGCGTTACTCACGGGCACGGTGATTTCCGGATCGCCGTTTTCAGGAATGAAGAGAATGGAGATACCGGAATGTGCCTGATCGAAGCCGGTGCCGGTCACCGTGAGCCGATCGAATGGAGCAGCACTGGTTTTGTCAATTGCAGCCACCGACAACGGCTGCGCGACCGTCAACGTCGCCGTATTGCTGGTGATTCCGGAGGCAGACGCCGTGATACTAGTGTTCCCGGCCGCGATAGCAGTAGCGACGCCGGCACTGCTGACTGTCGCGACGCTGGTATTGCTGGATGTCCAGGTGAAACTTACGCCGCTGACGGTTTTGCCGGTGGCGTCTTTCGCGGTTGCCGTATAGGATTGCGTGGCGCCAAACGCAATCGTGTCGCTTGTTGGTGAAATGGTAATAGACGCGATTGAGGGACCGCTGCTCCCGCCGCCGCATCCTACCAATGCTACAACCAAGGCAAGAATCCCCAATCTGAATTTCATGGCTGCATCCCTCTGGTTTAGTTGTTTTGCGAGCTGAACGCATAACCGGAATCGGTGCTACTGCCGGACACTCCAAAAACTTCCGGATGTGGTCCCGCGAGCGAAGACTATACGCTCGGCCTAAGCCCTTGGCGCGTCGCTGATCCAGGTCAAACGACTAAATAAATGTTTTGGGAAAACCTGTGAGGGGCAGCGGGCAATAACTAACCGATTAGATAGTATGACGCGGGTCGGGCCGATCTAACTCATTGAGTAGCCTGAAGAAATTCGATAAAAAGCCTACAACAATTGCTTAAACCGTCTTTATTTCAGCAGCAAATTTGGTACTTTAAGACCATGACTTTGGTGAGCGGGGTCGGACCAGCCTGACCCGCCGAGTTATTTGCAGAACATGCGGCGAAAGACTTCAGAAAACCGCTTAAACCACTTTTTTAAAATCAAAACGACGACGCGCTTCAACGCACAGAGCGTTTGTGCTTTGCGGCCGGTTTGCGGGTTGGCGATCTGGTTTTGTACGTGGCTTTCTTTTCATTCAGCTTGCCTTGTGCTTTCACCTGAATGTGTGAGCGCAGGAAAGCCGCGAAATCCTTTTCGCTGAGTTTACCTTCGGCAAGTGTAAGCATGGTGAGATATTTATCCTCATCCGTGGCTGCGAGATCGGCGCCGTTGAGCAACAGGAAAGTTCGATACGACACATGCGCAGTGCGCTTGTTGCCGTCCACGAACGGATGGTTGCGCGCGAGGCCGAAGGCCAGGCTGGCCGCCAGGTCGGCTAGATCGGGTGGAGGATCGCCGTAGGCGAAAAGCTGCTGGGGTCTGGCAAGAACAGATTCCAGTAGGGTTTCATCGCGCACGCCGACACTGCCGCCGAATTCGGCGAGCTGACGGTCGTGGATGGCAAGCGCCAGTGATTTTTCCAGCCATACGATCATGATCAGCTCTCCGCGAGTTTGCGCAGTACGCCGCG
>DASUJR010000123.1:0-4792 GCA_036279175.1 Candidatus Acidiferrales bacterium
CATCCGCGGATGATTCTCCGATCGGGCATTGTCATCCGACGCCCGATTCCGCAAGTCAATACCGGCCAGGAACTTGTGCATGCTGAAGTTTATGCATTGCCACGCCGCGTCGCGTTGATAAGCTAGATGCATGGATCTAACGCACCAACAGGCCGAGATTTTGCAGCATCTCGACGCACAGGGATTTCAGATCGTCGCGTTTCCGATGTACGCAAGCTACATCGGAGTGCGCAAGGGGGAGTGCGTTGCGCTGCTCGCGCAGGCGCCTTCGGGTGGCTTCACGATTTTCGGCACGCCAACCTGCATGGTAGGCGACGACGTGGGTGCGCGCGTGAGGCACGGCGACGGCGATTTCTTCGTCTGGAAGAATGAAAAGCTGGAAGCGACGCCCCAACTGACCTCGAAACTGGACCAGTTTTCCGCCGAGTTGACCTCAACTTTGAACCCCTCGGCATGATCGTTTTCCTGTATTTGCTCTCGGCACGCATTCGGTTTGCTTGAATTCGGTTCAGAAAACGTAATATAGAGCTGTTTCCAGGTGGAAAAATGGAAGAAAGACTCCAGAAGATTATCGCGCGCGCTGGAATTGCGTCGCGCCGGCACGCGGAGCAGCTGATCGCCTCGGGTCTCGTCACGGTAAACGGGAAAACCGTGACAGAGATGGGTTCGAAGGCAGACGTCGCGCGCGATCACATCAAAGTCTCAGGCAAGCTGCTGCGTCCGTCGAAAGAACTGGTTTACATCGCGCTGCACAAACCAGTTGGCGTGGTGTCGACGATGGAAGATCCCGAAGGCCGGCATTCGCTCCGCGATTTTCTTCATGGAATTTCCGAGCGAGTCTTTCCCATCGGCCGGCTGGAATACAGCGCGTCCGGGCTATTGCTTCTGACGAACGATGGCGAGCTGGCAAACGAAATCATGCGATCGCACGGCCTGCGTCAAGCCTATCACCTCAAAATCAAAGGCCGGCTCACTACCGAGGAAATCGATCAGCTTTCGGGCGCGACGGGCGCGCGGATTTCGCGGTTGCAGGGCGTCCGAACGAAGGCCTCGAATCGCACGGATGTCTCGTGGTATGAAGTGACGCTCTCGGAGGCGCGGCGCAACGCGCTCCGCAAGAGGCTGTTCCAGTCTGATCACTCCGTGGAGAAGACTAAGCGCGTTGGATTGGGCGGGGTCGAGCTGGGATCGTTGCCGCCAGGGCAGCATCGGCCGCTCTCTGGCGGCGAACTGGTCGCATTGAAGAAGGCGCTGAAAAAGCCGGTTCTAAAGAAGGCGTCAACTCCCCATTAGTAAAATACGAACACGCCCCGTGCCGAACGCAGGGCGCCTTAGCTCGCTTTAGCGATAGTGGCCGTCGAGAAAAGTCGCAACCGCAGAGAAGGCAGTCGGGCAGGGAAGCATCGAGGAAGTCGAGGCGAAGTTGAACACCGCGTCAGCTGTCAGGCTCTCGTCGAACGAGAATCCGCTCGGCCCTTCTCCGCTGGCGATTCAGGCGGCACGCAAGGCGCTCGCCGAAACAAATCGCTACCCGGATATCGATGGTCTTGCATTGCGGCGTGCGCTGGCGAAGAAGCACGATCTTCCTATCGAGCAAGTCATCCTGGGCGCTGGTTCGACCGAGCTGATTGACCTCAGCGCGCGGCACATGCTCCGTTCCGGGTGCGCCGGCGTCACGTCGTTCGGTTCCTTTCCGCTCTACTACATCGCGATTCGCGCGGCGGGAGCCCGGCTGGTGGAAACACCGCTTCGCGACTACGCGTTCGATCTCGACGCGATTGCTCGCGGCTTAACGCCCGAAACTCGAATCGTCTTCCTTGCTAATCCAAATAATCCGACGGGCACGATGTTCACCGCGGATGAGTTCGACGCATTTCTTGCGCGGGTGCCCGCTCACGTGCTGCCCGTCGTCGACGAAGCCTATTGCGACTACATCGAGCGGTCGGGCTACTCGCGTTCCATCGATCTAGTCCGGAGCGGTGCCAACCTGTTGGTGCTGCGCACGTTTTCGAAAGTCTATGGGTTGGCAGGGATGCGAATCGGATACGGCCTCGGGCCGCCGAAGCTCTTAGACGAAATGACCAAGATTCGCGGTCCGTTCACTACGTCGAACGTGGCGCAGGCGGCGGCGCTTGCAGCGCTGGACGATCGCGAGCACGTGCGGCGCTCGGTCAAGTCGAACAACGCCGGTCTGGCGCAACTAACGGCGGGGCTGAAGAAGTTGGGAATCCGCGCGATACCGTCGGCCGGCAATTTCATTCTGGCGGAATTCGGGTATGATACCGAGCCTATCTGCGAACAGCTGAGCGGCCGGAAAGTCATAGTAAGGCCTATGCGTTGGATGGGCTTCCCGCAAGCAATTCGCATTTCGGTCGGCACGCGGGCGGAAAACGAACAATTTCTCACTACGCTGGCAGGCCTGTATGCTTTATTCACTGCCAAAGCATCAAACAAGCAGGCCATGCTGGGCGTAAAACTGAAACGCACGGGAAAGGCCGGGAATCATTCGAAATGAATAATTCGGTGGAAGGGCATACGAACGGCGGCCAAATACCAATGGCCGCCGGTGATCCAGTTACGCAAATTTTGAAAAGCAGCCGTACGATTGCCGTGGTCGGGCTCTCAAACCGAAAATTTCGTCCGAGCTACGGCGTTTCCGAATACCTTCAGTCCGTTGGCTACCGCATCATTCCAGTGAATCCAGGCGAAACGGAAGTCCTCGGCGAGAAAAGTTACTCCACGCTGGAAGACATCCCCGAAAAGATCGACATCGTCAACGTGTTCCGCAGGTCGGAGTTCGTGCCCGACATCGTGGAGTCGGCGATTCGCATTAGCGCGCGCGGCGTATGGATGCAGGAGGGCGTAATTCACTCTGAGGCGGCGGAACGCGCGCGTCGCGCAGGACTCTTCGTCATCATGGACGCCTGTATCCTGAAGGAACACATCAAGCGATTCCGGCTCCCCGCCGACTAGCCAATTCAGTACTGATAGATTTTCAGCTCGCCTTTGCCGGGTTCCATCACGACGATCGCGCTACCGTCGGGCGCGATCTGGAATTCATGGAAGGTCAGATCGTGGAGGATGGGAACCCAACTGTTGTCGTGCAGACCCACCCAGATCAGGTCGCCGGAATCACCCAGCGAGCCGCGCTTGAAAAGAATGCGGTCGCCTTCGTGGCCAAACTCGAACCTGCCCGGCCCGGTCTTGACGCGAATGGGCGCCAGCGGGTTCGCAAGATTGTGAATTTCAATCGTGTCCCCATCAATGTAATAGCCCACCTGCTGGCCGTTAGCAGACACCGTCAGCCCACCCTGAAACACGGGAACTGGCGCGATTGGCTGAACCGTTTCGTGGATCAAGTCTAGCTGGACGAGCTGCGGCTTTCCCGAGACGCTCAGGCTGCTGCCGATGGCGAAAGCCTGGTTTCGCACCGGATCGAACACCACATTGTCGAACGCCTGGCCGGCGAACAGGATCGTCGTCTTTCCGGTCGCGGGTGTGACGCGCGCGATTTTGTAGGGTCCAATGCCCGTTAGATAAACGACCGTTTGGCCGTCCCCCAGCCACGCGCCATCCGTGGCTTTTTCAAGAAAGCGCGTGTTCGAGCCGCTGACGCGGATTTCCCGGCCGTCATCGTCGAATAGGGCGACTACTTGCGCACCATCGGCGGGAACCGAAACCTTCGGGGCGCGTTCCTCTTCCTTTTGTTCGCGGTGCTGCCGCCGCTGGAGTTGCTTTTCCGTTTCTCGCGGAGGCGGCTCTGCGGTAGGCGTAAACATCACCATTGACATGGCGATGTGGCGGCCGTCGGGCGACCACTGCAGCTTCTTGACCACGTAGCTGACCGGCGGGGGCACAGGCATGAATTTGTCAGGGATGACAATCGCTTTTGCCTTGCCCCGGAAGTCGGCGATCCAGATTTCGTCCCGTTCGATGATGGTCCGATGGACGCCCTTGAGATGAGGGACCGAATAGACGAGCTGGTCGTTCTGCGAAATGGCGAACTGACTCACGTCCACCGGCACGGTTGCGATGAGCCGATCCTGCGCTAGGACCGGGGTAGACGTACACAGCAATGCGCTCCCAAGAGCAAAAACGATTCCGAAAGCAACCAGCAGTACGCGCGTGTGCCGCCGCCAGCGCCGCGAATCGATATCAGGAAAGCGGACGCCGCCGACTTTTTCCGGCCGTGTCTCGCTCGACGGATTTTGCAGTTTCAGAACGATCAACTTTGTTCGTGCCTGTCCGATTCTAGCCCGCCACTGGCCGATTGCGTAACGGCGACCCTGCTTCTCTAGTTGCTTTTTCCTTTGCCGCTCTACTTCTTTAGCTGCCCTTTTTGGTGAATGTTGCGAATCTCGTCGAGCCTTTCCCGAATGCGCTCTTCCAGTCCCTGATCCGTCGGATGATAGTACGTCCGGCCGAGCAGGCTGTCGGGCAGGCACGTCATGTCCGTAATCTTTTCTTCCGCGTCGTGCGCGTACTGGTACCCCTTCCCGTATCCGACATGCTTCATCAAACCGGTCACCGCATTCCTTAGATGCAGTGGAACAGGTTCCGCGATGGTCTGCTGCAAATCGTCGTGGACTTCGCCATAGGCGGTGTAGAGCGCGTTGGATTTCGGCGCGAGTGAAAGATAGACAGCAGCCTGCGCGAGCGCCAGGTACCCCTCGGGCGGGCCAATGAAGTCGAACGCCTCTTTCGCGGCGATCGTCACCGCGAGCGCATTCGGATCGGCCAGCCCAATATCCTCGCTCGCCATCCGAACCATCCGGCGCGCCAGATACAAAGG
>DASUJR010000124.1:0-5796 GCA_036279175.1 Candidatus Acidiferrales bacterium
CGGTGCGCCGTTCACTCCGTTGAACTCGTCGCTCCAGGTCAACACCCATTTTGAGTGCGGCCTAAACTCCGGCGGAAACTTTGTGGTCGGGTCTGCAATACCAGGACCGAGCGCCAACGCGAGCGCCGCCACCAAGCAAGCGAGTTGGACTTTCGGACGGCGTCTCATCCGCAGCTACCTTATTCCGCTGACGGCTTGCCGCCAAGAGCTCAAGCCTTCACGCCACGACGCAAATAAACATCAGTTTTGCTGATCCAGTCCTCTCTGCGCGGGGCAAAAAAATCGATATCGACCGTGTCTTCCAAAGCTTCCGCTGCGTGCGGGACGTGCGCCGGGATCACCAGCACCTCGCCGGGGTGAACCACCAGTTCACCGTCATCGAAGACGAACTTCAGGGCGCCGGCCAAAATCATCGTGTACTGCTCGCTCCGATGCGAGTGCCTCGGCACAATTCCGCCCTTCTTGATCAGGACGCGCGCGAGCGTCCCGTCGTTCCCACTGACCATATTGCGTGAAATCACTTCGCTGAGCTTTTCGGTATCGAGACCTTCCCAAGCTTGCGCTGAAAGCATCCGTTCTCCCCTTTTGGCTTTTGATGATTCACTTTGCGAATAGAGCCAAGGCGGAAATGCTCTATCGAAACGAATAAATCGTCAATCTTCATTTGTCGTTGGGAATTTTGCGTTGCAACTTTTAGGCGCGAAATCGCCGGGGGCTCTTCGTCGATCGGAGCAGCAGAGGCACTCGTCAAAACGCAGAGTTCCTCGCCGTTCTCTGCGCTTCCGCGGTGGAAATGCGGCTATTCGTCCCTGACTTCGTGAAGGCGCTCCACTTCCGCTCGCAATTCGCGCAACTCGCGTTGTAATTCCGGCAAACGATTGAAGACGGCGACTGATTTTCTCCAATCGAGGTTCGGCATCGCCGGATAGCCGGAGAAGATTGCGCCTGCCGGAACGTCCGTCGGAACACCGCTCTGGGCGGTCAGAACGGCGCCGTCGCCGATCGTCAAATGCCCGGCCGCGCCCACCTGTCCGGCGAGAATGCACTTATTCCCGACGCGTGTGGTGCCGGCAAGCCCGACCTGCCCGCACAGCAGCGTATCTTCGCCGATTTTGCACGCGTGGCCAACCTGAACCAGGTTATCGATCTTCGTTCCGCGGCCAACGTGCGTTGCGCCGATCGTCGCGCGGTCGATGGCAGAGTGCGCCTGAATCTCGACGTCATCTTCAATCACGCAACCGCCTGCCTGTCGCATCTTGCGCCATCGGCCCTTCTCATCGCGTCCGAATCCGAATCCGTCACTGCCCACCACGACTCCATTTTGCAAAACGACGCGATTCCCTATCGTGCACCCTTCGCGTACACACGCGTGCGAATGCGCGAAGAAATCGTCGCCGATTCGCGTCTTCCGATAGATACTGACGAAGCTGTGCAGCACCGCACTCCGCCCGATCACAACGCCGTCGTCGACGAAGCAGTACGGCCCTATGTGCGCGTTCGGCCCCAGTACAGCTGATTTCGCTACAACGGCAGTCGGATGAATGCCCGGCGCGTACTCCGGCGCGGGATGAAACAGCTCGATGGCTCGCGCGAAATCGAGATAAGGATTCGCCGATCGCAGCGCGGCCATCGGCACGGCACGTTCCTCGCGCGCGACAATGATTGCGGACGCTTTGGTCGCCTCCAGCGCGGATCGATACTTTCGGTTTACGAGAAACGTGAGTTCGCCCGGCCGCGCCTCATCGATACCCGCGACGCCGTTGATCTCAGTCGCGGCATCTCCGTCCACGTCGCATCCCAGTCGTTCCGCAATTTCGCCCAGCTTCATTCGTCTCTCCTTGCTAACGCCGGTTTCGCTATACCGCGTCATTGTTCATTGTCATTTTGGAGCAGTGCCTCGCTCGCCTGTCCGCGGAGGATTCCAATAAATGCCCGGCTGAACCGGGCAAGGGGTTCGTAACTGGTGACAATCTCGATTCTGGCGATGCTCTGTGATTCACGTCTTGCACCAGACCAAGCTTGTGAGGCCATCCTCACTTGAACGCCGATGTACCCTCTTTTAGGGTCGATCGCATAGACAGCAAGTCCCAAGTGCTCTTGTTCAAGCCAGCCGTCAGCGGCAAACCCGCTGGAAATCTCGGGGTGGGTGAGCGCCGCCGGAGGATACACGATAATATCGGAAGCAAAGCTTTCGAGCCTATCGACGTTGAAGTACGCGCTGCCTTCACCAGCAAATCCCCCTGCTCGGGCAGCGGCGAAGAGTTCTCCAGTTCCGTCGTGATCGTCAGCGAATCGAAGCCGGAGATAGCTCTTAGGCATGTTGTTTCGGAAGAGGCTATGGCGTTCGCGGCGCTACTCGCCGAACAGTTTGGATTGCGCGGGCTGGCCTTCGCTCGTTCGCTGCTCGGCAGGTTGACGTGTCGTTCGTCGCGCCACTCCGACCACTCCAAGCACTTTCATCTCAACGAGCGCCGAGCGTGGCACAAACATCCGCAGCGTGTTTCCATGCAGATCGGGCGGGGTGAGCTGAACGCCGGCGTCGAGCAGTCCCAGCAAATCGTTGCCGACAATTCCTTCCATCACGTCGTCATCGCGGAATTGCAGCCGCACCCATAAGCCCTCAAGCTTCGGCCTGCTCAGAAAAGCCTTTCGTTCCGGCTCGAACTCTGCATCGAATTCGCGGACGAAGTAAACGCATTTCACATCGTTCGTTGCGATCGGATGATGCTCTCCGTCGGGCGTGAGCAAGTCAATCGACTCCCCGCCCCCAAGGGCAGCCTGGTTGACGTAGCCGCGAAGAGCCGTGTGGTCGAGCAGCACGATCACCACACGCTTATGCGTCGAAGCTTGCCCGCCCGAAAGGCGGGATGGAGTTTGGGTTTTCGCGGGCATGGCAGTTCGCCGCCATTTTCTCTCATGCGGACCCTTAAACGCGAATTATGCTTTCGCGGAAGTAGCGTTCGAAGAAACGCTTATGTCTGGCAGGCTGGTCCGCTGCGGCAGATAGCTTGGCGAAGGAGTCCTCATGGACCGGTACGCAAAGTGAACGGCGCCATGCCGGCTCGCGCGAGAAATCTCGCAGCGCAGCGGACGGAGAGAAAAGACGAAAGGACTGATCTTGCCCCGGCTTACCGACGCGCTTTCTTCGCGGCCCTCGGCTTCGATTTCGATGCCGCGCCCCTGGCGTCGAGCTTCCTTGCAGGAACGGGCGACTTGCCGCGCTCGCGCTTCCCGCCTGCGCCGGAAGATTCCTTCTTGGCCGCTTCGGGCTGTTCTTCCTCGCCGACCTCAAGCTCTTCCGTCTCGTCTTCCGCCCCCGGCTGCCCTTTCCCCGCTGGCCCCTTCGCGACGCCCGCATCCTGGCCTTTTCGTTTCTTCTTTTCCTTCTCCGGCTTTTTCTTCTCTTCCTTGATTCCCGCCAGTTTGCGCAGAATTTTAATGCGCGCCTCAGGATCGCGCGCCCGCCCTTTCAGCTGCAGCTCAAAGAAATCTTCGAGCACCTTATCGAACTTCGGTCCTCGCGGCACGCCGAGCGCGTCCAGTTGCGCCACGGGCAGGGCCAGCCGCATTGGCCGCCATTTCTGCACGTATGCCCGGATCTTCGACATAGCCGCCGGATTCGGCATTTCTATCTCGATGAACGCCAGCATGTCCGCCGGCACCGAAGTGAGATAAAAATATGCTTCCTTCGGCGAATTCATCTTGTGGCTCTTCAGTGTCTTGACGATCGCCTGCGCCTTCGGAACCAATTCGTTCACCACGTCGATTTCGCTCGATCGGAATTCCATGTGACGCAGTGCCGCTGCGGCTTCGCGCGGCTTGAGCCGGTTCAGCGTGTAGTAGGTAATTGCTGTCTGGAGCTTGGGCCGGAATCCCGCCATGAACAAATTCATGCGAATCTTCGCCAGCTTGTTGAGGCTCTCGTAGTCGGGCTTTCGCTTCTGTAATTGCGGGTGGACTGCGGCAAGGAACTCGCGTGCTTCCCACTGTTTCAGCGTTGCCGCCGGATTGTCCTCGCGGCCCAGGCCGCGTACTTCTTCGCCCACCGCCGCTCCTTCAAAATTCCCTTGCAGTCCACGTTCCAACGCCAGGTCGAACCATTCCTGGGTACGCTGTTCCATGCGAAAGCCCATGCGCGCGCAATAGCGCAGGATTCGCATCAAGCGAATCGGCTGATTGGTAAAAGAATGAATTGAAAGCGCGCGGACCTCCTGTTTTTCGATGTCCGCCAGGCCGTTCGTCGGGTCAAGCAACAATCCGCGCGACTGCGCGTTCAGCGAAATAGCAATCGCATTGATTGAAAAATCGCGGCGCCGCAAATCTTCCATGATGCTCGCGAAGCGGTGCTCCGGCTTCGTGCCGGGGCGTTCATAGTACTCGTCGCGCGCCGCGGACACCGAACCGTCCACGTCTCCGGCAAACACAACCTCGTAATGCCGGAATCTTTCGTTATCGGAAACGACTCGCGCGCCTCCTTTCTCCAGTTCCGCCAGCATGCGCGAGGGATTCCCTTCCACGGTAAAGTCCAGGTCGCGAATCGGTTGCCCTGAAATCAGATCGCGAACCGCTCCGCCGGTCAGGTAGACGTTCAGCTCCTGCGATCGTGCCAGTTCCTGCACGCGTTCGAGTACGGCACGCTGTTCGGGTGAGAGCCTGCTTTCGAGCAAGAAAATGTAGTCGGGCATCGGCTATGCGCCTCCTCGAAGTACCGCGCGATCGACTCAGGCGCGCGGGTGATGCGCCTTGTAAACCTGTTTTAAACGTTCTTCGACGACATGCGTGTAAATCTGCGTCGTCGAAATGTCCGCGTGGCCCAGCATCAACTGCACGGAGCGAAGGTCGGCGCCGCGGTCCAGCAGGTGCGTCGCAAAACTGTGCCGCAGCATATGCGGGTTCAGCGATTCGCGCAGCCCCGCCTTGCTCCCATACTCTTTCAACAGCATCCAAAACTGAATGCGACCGATCTTTCCACCCATTTTGCCCAGGAACAGGTACGGCGAAACCCGGTCGCGCAGGAGTTTCGGCCGCGATTCCCGCATGTAGACGGCAATCGCGTCCAACGCCCGCCGGCCGACCGGCACAAGCCGTTCTTTGTTCCCTTTTCCAATGCAGCGCAACGTGCCGGCGTCAGGCTGGATATCCGAAACGCGCAGGCCGCATAACTCGGACACGCGCAGGCCCGTCGAGTACATCAGCTCGATCATGGCTTTGTCGCGCTGGCCGATCGGAGTCGTCACATCCGGCTGCGCCAGCAATTTGTCCACGTCGTCAACGCTGAGGAAGTGAGGCAGCGTGCGGTAGATTTTCGGCGACTCGATATTCGCGGCGGGATCGTTCTTGATCAGGTCGTCGCCCAGGCAGAAGCGATAAAAATTTCGCAACGTAACGAGTTGCCTCGCCACCGACCGGCTATCGAGGCCCTTGCCATACAAGCTACTGAGAAAATCCACAATGTCGCTGCGAGTCGCTTCGAGCAACGAGATGCCGTGCGATTCCAGAAACTCGGCGAATTTCGCCATGTCGCGGCGATACGCCAGCATCGTGTTCGTCGAAAGGCCCTTTTCCGCCCGCGCGTAATGCAAGAACGCGGCGATATGCGGATTCATCGAACCGGGCAGCTCGTGCCGTCCACGGACCGGTTGTTTTATCTTTTCGATCGCCGCGTCTTTCATCACGCTGCCGTCCCAATCACGATTCCAGAGCTGCAGGCGCCGTTTCGCCTTCCGCCGTTCCTCCACGCCGCAGCAGAAGCAGAAATTCGGGCAATTCTTCGCATCGCAGCGCCCACGCCAGTCC
>DASUJR010000125.1:0-8539 GCA_036279175.1 Candidatus Acidiferrales bacterium
ATTGCCGGCGCGCCACGTGCATTTCAGATTGGATATGTTCGCGCCATTCGGCCGCGGCTTCTTGAGGAACGGATTCCGCATGCGACGAATCTGCGCGGTGCGATTCGCACGATTCGGCAGCAATCGCGCGTTCGTGAGCCAGACGGGTCGCCGATTCGACGGCCGCTTCGTTTTCCGCGTGCAACCGTTCGCGGCTTTTATCGATTTCTCCGATTAACCATCTTGCCTGCTCCAGATTCTGGCGAAATTCGGCTTTGATCTCGCTGACGATCTCGGTTTCGTAGCCGGCCAGCCGCTCGCGCGCAGCACTTTGGAGTTGCTCGAACTCGCGCTTCCAGCTTTCGAAAACATCCGGGGACATCCACGAGTTGTAAGTCTCGCGTGCGGCCGGCGCGTGGGCAGGAGCCACATTACCCTGAGCGTTGCCGGATGCTTCGTTGGCTTGTGCAGCGACGTTGTCCGTCGACGATAGCTCGTCTCCTGCGTTCTCCGCTGTTTCGTGAGTTTCCAGAGCCGGCTCGGATGCGGCAGATCGTCTTTCCATTTCGTCCATGTTCTGTTTCCCCGATTCGCCCACACGCACTGACATGTCTGATTGAGGAAGCTCAGCCTCATCGGAGCCGGGCGCGGCATCCTCCGTGAGGTCGAGGTGGATCGATCCCCCTCCCACGGCAGCCCAATCCTCCGGTGAAGGCTCGAATCGCCAGATGTTCTGCGGCGCTTCCAGTTCGACGCTGATTTGAAAAAACTCACGGACGGAGTGCGGTCGCTGGATCCAGGCCACACGCGCGCGCGTATTTTCGAACTCCGAGCCGCGCGGCACCTCCAGCGTCACCCAAGCGTTCTTCGGCAGGTGATAGCGCGAGGCATACCGGCAGCCATGAAGATTGAAATTCAGTGTGGCAGTGCGCTCCTCGAATGGCTGCCCAAGCAAATCGATTCCACGCACGACGATAGGCAGCGATTTCGAGACTCGCTCACTGCGGCGACGCTGAGGCCTGACTTGGTCGAAATCCACTTCAGTTTTCCAATTTGCCGCCGCGCTGAAAGCGCAAGCGATTCACGCATTCGACCGATGCTCGCAACCCTAAACGAGAACACCGCCGAAAGTGCGAGACGATAACATCCTTGCGCGCTGCGGTCCACAAAGAATGCAAATGCCGAGCGCGCGGTACGGCGCTAAACCCGCACTATTGCCCCTTCTTCTTCTTCGCCTTGACCGTCGTAGATTGCCCCCCGCTCAACTGGGCCAATTCATCCAGTCCTGCTTTGCATTGCGGGGCATAGGGACCGTTCGGGTCCGCATCGATGCACTTGTGATACGCGTCGGTCGTCCCCGGCGGGATGACGTAAATCTCTTTCCCGCCTTCCTGCTTTGAATCGATCTGAGCGGCGAGCGACGATCCCAGCAAAAACCAGTTCTGCGCATCCTTGGGATCGAGTTGCGACACCTTCTGAAAAGCCGCGGCCGCTTCCTTCTGATGTTGCTTGTTGTACAAGACGATTGCAACATTCTTCCAGCATACCTTGCCGGTGGCGGGATCGAGGGCGGCTGCCTTATCGCACGCCGCCTCGGCTTCCGTCACTTTCGCCTGCAGCGTGGCTGGGTCCGTCTGCTCGACGGCGACGTTCGCAAGATTTGTGCTCAGGCGCGTGTATTCTCCGGGGTTGGGCTGCGCGTCGATCGATTTTTGGAACGCCGTTACGGCGTTGTCGTAGTCGCCTGCGCACTCGTAAGCGGAACCGAGATTGCCATTCACAATCGCAGTGTTCTTCACATCCTTCGCTTGTACACCCTTGGCGGCTTCCGCAAAATGGGTTGCGGCGGTCTGGCAATCTGTCTTTCGCTGCGCCTCAAGGGTGGTTTTCTGGTCGCCTGTTGCAGCCTTGATCTGCGGCGCAAGAGCGTCCGCCTCGGTCATGGATTGGCGACCCGCGTCGAAGTTCGTCTTCATGGCCTTAAACGCGTTTTCTGCTGCCGCACGTTCCTTTGCTTCAGGCGAGTTCTTGTACTCCTCCATGAGTTTTTTAAAATCGATCACCAGGGTTCCGGACTGTCCTTCTTTCACCTGGAACTTCTCGGTAAACGGAGGCAGATTTGCGGTATTGGGAGTGACGGTTACGTCATAGACGCCCGCGCGCAGCCCGAGCTGGATGAACTTGCCGTCTTTGTCCGTCTTGAATGAGTACGTCTGTCCGCTATCTTCACTCTTCAGCGTCACTGCGGCGTTCGGCATCGGCTTTCCCTGGTCATCGAGCACTTGACCGTCGAGTCGATTGTTCCCTTGGGCTGCTGCCACACCCGCGCACAAGAGAAACAGGGCAAGCACTGCCCCAAAATAAGTCCACTTTCTCATGTTGACTCACCTCCTCCAGTAGGCGCCTGAAGCAGCCTATATTAAAGAGTCCGGCAACTATCGTGCAACGAGGACTCAGCAATCAAGATTCTCGCCTGTCCCGGGTCGAAATGCCAATCTGCGGCTGTGAATTGCCCGATCACGAAGACAATCCTACCGCGCGACCTGAGTCCGATAAGTGACCGGATCCTCCACGCCAGCCTCGGCAAAGGCCCGCAAGCGCAGCCGGCAACTATCGCATATTCCGCAGGCTTCGTCTTCAGATTGATAGCACGACCATGTGCGATCGAGCGGCGCGCCGAGTTCAATCCCGCGCCGAATGATATCGCTCTTGCGCATTCCGATTACCGGCGTGGCGATCCCGATCTGAGTTTCAGGCCGCGTCCCTTCGCGGATCACCTGCTCGAATGCTCGATAGTACGCCACACGGCAGTCAGGATACCCCGAGCTGTCTTCCTCGACAGCGCCAATAAAGATTGTCGTCGCGCCGATGACTTCTGCCCAGCTTACGGCCGCCGATAGAAAATGTGCGTTGCGGAAGGGAACATAGGTAATCGGAACGCCGGCGTTCGGCGTAAGCGCTTCACCGGTTCCAGGCACGGCGATTGCGGAATCCGTTAGCGCCGATCCTCCGATTTGCGCGAGTGAATCGAGTCGGATCACGAGCCTGTGGCGAACACGATAGAAATCCGCTATATCGTCGAAGGCCTGGCGCTCGCGCCTTTCGGTCCGCTGGCCATAGCTCGCGTGCATCAATGCTAGTTGATGCGTCTGGTGAGCGATGGCGGCGGTTACGCAGGAATCCATACCGCCGCTCAGCAGAATGACGGCTTTGTGGTCGTTTGCCATCCCAGAAAAAATATAGTCCCTTCCCGCAAATACTTGAAAGTCAGGCCTGCCTGAGGCGGCTACGAAGCGATTTCGTTCAGACGCCCTTTGTTGCCGGATCCCAAATGAACTTGTGCAACTGGAGACCGAGCCGCACGGTTAAGCCGTCGGCAAGGATCCATTCGGCGAGTTCACGGGCGTTCAATCCCTCCCATTTGCCGGCGGGATCGGGAAAAACCGGCGAGAAGAGCACTTGGCCGACGCGGCCGGGCAAGCGGTGATCGCGTGTGAAATCGCGCGCGAATTCGTAGTCGCGACGAGTGGAAAGCACAAACTTGATTTCGTCGTTCTTGCCGATCGCTTCGAGATTCGCAATATCGAACGTGTCCGGCTCGCCCGAATCAGGGCACTTTACGTCGACAATCTTGATCACTTCGGGCGGCAGCACTCCGACGAAGCGTTCGCCGCTGGTTTCGATCATTACGGTGAAGCCTTCCGCCAGCAGCCTCGATGCAAGTTCCGGCGTCTCGCGCTGGAGCAGGGGTTCGCCGCCGGTGATTTCAACCAAAGGAAGGCGGTTCGCACCGGCACCCGCGAGTTCGTGCACACGCGCGATAACTTCGTCGACGGTCATCTTGTCTCCGCCATGAAACGCGTAGGCGGTGTCGCACCAGGTGCAGCGCAAATTGCATCCTGTCAGCCGGACAAAAATGCAGGGCAGGCCGGCGCGCGTTCCCTCGCCCTGAATCGACTTGAAAATTTCGGTGATGACCATGGCGAGGTAAAAATCGAGCGGCGATTTACGGCCGATACGTCGCAGCGGACGTGTCTGTCTCCCAAACGGTGATGCTGGAAATTCCGGCGCCGTTCGCGACGGAATGCAGTCCCTTCGAAGCCTCGTCGTAGATGAACTTCGCAACGTTTTCGGCGGAAGGATTCAGCACGTCGAACGGCTTCAGTTCGTTCAGGTACTGGTGATCCAGCGAGCGAATGACGCTTTGAATCACCTGCTTTAAATGGACGAAATCGTAAAGCAGGCCGGTGGAATCGATCTCCGGGCCGGCGAGCGTGACGCGCACTTTGTAGTTGTGCCCGTGCAGGTTCTCGCACTTCCCCTTGTAATTGCGCAAGTTGTGCGCCGCGGCAAACGTTTCGTCGACGAATACCTCGTACATGGCACCATCACATAATAGGAAGCGGATCGACCAATCCGTATCCCAACGCCTAAAGCTTGTTTTCAGTTACTTACCGTACGACCGCCCTTTGGATCTCAGGGGTAACGCCCTTGCACGAAAACCGATTCCTAGAACCCCTCTCACTGCGTGAAGAAGTCGCATATCGCTCCCGGCGGGAGAGCAATCCCGTGCTTCGCTGCGACCCCGCTGCTAGTCGGAATTTTCCATGAAGCGCGCTACTTCAGCGAGGTCATGCGTAGTCGAGTAGTCAGGTAAGGACTCGAGAAAAATTCTACCATACTGCATCCGCTGGATGCGGTTATCGAGGATCGCTAAAATTCCGCGGTCAGTTTTGGAGCGAATGAGACGGCCGAACCCCTGCTTGAGCGCGAGAACCGCTTCGGGCACCTGATACTCAGCGAACGGGTTGCGGCCGTCTTCCTGAAGCGCGCGGACGCGCGCGGCCACGATCGGATCGCTGGGCACGGCGAACGGCAGCTTGTCGATGATCACGCACGAAAGCTGCGAACCGGGCACATCGACGCCCTGCCAGAATGTCGCTGTGGCGAACAGGACGGCGTTGGGAGTGGATCGAAAGCGCTCGAGCAGCGTCGAACGGGGCGCGGTACCTTGAATCAGCAACGGAAATCTGACCAAGGCCGACACGCGTTCGAAGGCATCCTTCATCTGAGCATAGCTGGTGAACAGGCAGAACGCGCGGCCCTGCGAAATCTCGAGCAGCTTCGCAATTTCCTCCGCGGCGCACGATGAAAAATTCGGATTTCGGACGTCGGGCAAGTTGCAGGGGATATAAAGCAGAGCCTGATCGTGGAAATTGAACTCCTGGGGCAGGACGGTTTCGCTCGACGGCAAAACACCGAGCCGCCGCTTCAGGTAGTCGAATCGACCGCCCACCGCGAGCGTGGCCGAAGTGATCACAACTGTATCGAACTGCTCGAACAGTCGCTCGCGTAGAATTTCGCTGACGTCGATGGGCGTGGCTGCCAGGAATACGCCGCGTCCCCGCCTTTCGTACCAGTAGACGTAGGTTTTTTCTTCGCTTTCGAGCAGGAATTCCAGTTCGCGCCGCAATTCGGCAGCGCGGCGGGCCAGCGTGACGGCTTCCTCCGGCTTGGGCGAAAGAGCCGCCAGCTCCGCTTCAACCCGTTTGACTGAGGCAGCGAGGTCGTCGTACGGTTCGCGGCTGCGTTCCAGAAACGACCGCCGTGCCGGAAGGTCGAAGGGATATCGCCCCTCGCGCTCGGGGAAATTCTCGAAAAAGTGCCGGCTGCGCTCGCGCATGCGCACCAGATACTTGCGCAGCACGGAAGCTTCCAGCTGAAGGAGCCGCAACATGGCTTCCGTGTCGCGCGATAGCTCCTCGAATTGGTAGCTGGAAACGCCGCGTCCGAAATAGTCGCTGGCGACATCTTCTATTTCGTGCGCCTCGTCGAAGACCACCGCCGAGTATTCCGGCAGGATCGAACCGAAATCGTTGTCGCGAATGGCCAAATCGGCGAAAAAAAGGTGATGGTTGACGATGATCAAGTCCGCTTCGTGCGCCCGTTGATGCATCGCCGTGATGAAACACGAATTGAACTCCGGGCATTTCTGGCCGGAGCACAAATCGCTGCGGGCGTCGACCCGGCCCCACAGCTCGGAGTCGTCCGGCAGGAAAGTCAGTTCGCTCCGGTCGCCGGTTTCGGTCAACTTCTCCCACTCGCGAATCTGCCCAAACCAGTCGACCTCGTCGATGCCTTTCAGCACGGCCTGGCCGTCCATCTGGTGCACTTTTGCGCGGCACAGGAAATTGGACCGGCCTTTCATCAGCGCGACCTTCAGGTTGGGCGCGAAGTGCCTCTGCAGAAAGGGAACATCCTTGTGAAAGAGCTGCTCCTGAAGGGATTTTGTGGCCGTTGAAACGACAACTTTACGTCCGCTGCGGATTGCCGGTATCAGGTAAGCGAGAGTTTTGCCCGTACCGGTGCCGGCCTCGATCACGACTTGGCGTTTGTTGGCGAAGGCATCGTCGGCGATGCGCGCCATCTCGAGCTGCGAGCGGCGGAACTCATAGGTGGGATGGCTTTTCTGGAGTAGCCCGCCCGCACCGAAGATCGTATCGACGGTTACTGGCTCTTCGGTTTTCGTTGCGGCCGCTTTCTTGGGCATGGTTCTACGCTTGTTCGCCGGTCGGGAGACGAGTTCCTAAGATAACACACCGGCGATTTCGTGCGGCGCGAACGAGGAAGGTCACAGAGCCGTTAAGGACGGGGCGATGAGCGGCATGACGCAAAAGCCGCGGCGAGCACAGCAGCGAACAGCCCACGACGAATTTAGAAGCGAATTCGTTGTGGCTACCCGCAATCCGCAAAGGCATAGCGCGGGCCTCGCAGTTACAAGGCGAAAGACCGCGATACCGCTTTGCGGGCGTGCGCTGCCCTGAAGGCAGCGCTACATTCAGTCAAAGACTAGAACGCCGGCGAGACGACTGCACTACAAACCGAGCCGGTGCTACAACAGGAAACAATGCGTGCATGCTACTGCGCGTACTTGAAGGATTTGTCCGGATACGGCGGCGCTTTAGGCACTGGCCGCGGATCCTTCTGAATCTCCTCCTCAAGCAATTTAATACCCGCCTCGAGCTGCGCGTCTTTGCCTTCGAACGTGGCGTGCGGAAGATCGTCTACGACGATATCTGGATCGACGCCGTGGCCTTCGATCAGCCATTTCCGTTCCGGCCCATAGACCCCGAGTTCGGCAGCTGAGGCGACGCCGTTATCTTCAACGGCGGTATCGCCAAAGGACAGCCATATCTCCCCGCCCCATGTGCGCATTCCAATCACCTTCCCAAGACCAAGGCGTTTGAATCCTTCCGTGAACGCTTCGCCGTCCGACGCCGTCAATTGATCGCAGAGCACGACGATGTGCCCGCGGAACGCATACTGCATGTTCCACGTGGGATCTCCCACGCGCGGCTGGAAGTAGAACCACGCCTTGCGCAGGAGTTTGCCAAGCAGCCATGAGTCGATGTTACCCCCGTTATTGTGGCGCACGTCGATGATCAGGCCCTGGCGGTTGTAAACGGGATAGAAATCGCGGGCCCACTGGGCGATGTCGTTTGGACCCATCGCGCGCAGATGGACGTAGCCGATTGTGCCATGCGAAGAGGTGTCTACGGCCATGCGCCGCGTGTATTCCCATTCGGAGTATCGCAGGCCGCGTTCGTCGCGGGCCGAAATCGCAGTGACAACCACGTCTCGCGTCTGGCCATTCGTTCCCTTCACGTGCAGCAGCACCTGGTGGCCTGCCTTTCCGCGCAGCAGTTCGCGCGTGTCGGGAACGCTGAGCACGTTCTGACCGTCGATGCTGAGGATCACCTCGCCTTCGTGAATCAGCGACTCAGGCCGTGCGAAGGGGGGCGCCTCGTTTGGCAAATCGGGGTCGTGAAGATAGATGTGCTGCACGACGTCACCGCCCGCCTGCTCGTCGCGCCGGAGAACCGCGCCGAGCGAGCCGAGATCGACATCGTCGGAAGGTTTACGGGAATCGCCGCCACGCACGAAAGTGTGCAGCGCCGACAATTCGCTCACCATCTGCGCGATGATGTCATTCAGCTCTTCGCGGTCCGTGACGCGATCGACGAGCGGAAGATAACGGGCGCGCATCGCGGTCCAATCTACGCCGTTCATGTGACGATCGTAAAAATAGTCGCGTTCGTTTCGCCAGGAATCGAGGAAGAGGCCGCGGAATTCGTCCCGGCGGTTGGTCACCCAAGTCCAGCCCGACATGTCGATCTTGGCTTTCGAGAGGGCCTCGGGATTGGCGATGGCCGCCGCTTTAGCGTCCGAATCGAAAATGAAAAAATCGTCGCCCTTGCGGACGAGCATCTTTTTGCGATCTAGCGAAATTTCGAAACTACGCACACCGCTCATTACCGTTTCCGGCTTGTCTCCTTTGTTCGCGATATCGAGGCACTCGATTGCGACCTTCGGCTGTGCGTCGTCGTTGCGGGTCAACCAGCACAGGCGCTTGTCGGTGGATTGCAGAGCAGTATAGTTTCCGGGAGGCGCGGGCACTTCCTCCAGCCTCGACCCCAGGTCCTTGAAGTCGATGTCGACGGTAACGGCCGCTTTCTTTGCGGCGGCCGCTTTCGATTCCGCTCCTTTTTGACTCTGGGCA
>DASUJR010000126.1:0-3910 GCA_036279175.1 Candidatus Acidiferrales bacterium
ATGGGTTCGGCGGACATACAGCGCTATTTGGCTGCGTCGTGTCGCAACCGTATAGCGCGCATTGCCGTGAAGACGCGGAGTTTGCGCGATTGCTGCTGAATCATGGCGCCGACCCGAATGCTCGCGCGTCGCTGCGAAAGCAGTTGCGATTCGTCGCGAACGAGACGATGCATGAATACCGCGATGTTACGCCGCTCATGTGGGGACAACAGTTTCACGATCAGGATTGGGTTAGTCCCAGCGTCATGAAACTGATCGCCGAACGGCTTGGTGGCCGTTCTGCCTGACTGCGTGCATAACGCCCGACCGAGGCATTTCTGAAGGGAAAGGCACAATAGAAAGCACGGGTGTGGTCAAAACACCACAGCTCGGTTGACAGGGTGTGTCCGCAGCGGATATTGTCGCGTAATCGATGAGTTCTGCCACGAAACAGGTGCCTTTCGGCGGCACGATTTTACGCAACCAAAAGGCAAAAGCCGTTGCCACAGCGGTGCAGAGTTCGCGGCGAAGTTCGTCGATAACGTCTCCACGGCCTCGAGATTTCTCCATTTTTGCGGCGCGTGGGACCGACGAACGACCGCCGCTAGATGAGTACTTCAATTCCCTCTTTACGGTGCTGGGAACGCAGCATTGGTGGCCGGGAAATTCCGCGTTCGAAGTAATCGTCGGCGCCATTCTGACGCAAAACACATCGTGGAAGAACGTCGAGCAAGCCATTTCAAACCTGCGCGAGGCTGGCTTGTTGTCGGCCGAGGGCATTCAGAAGGCGAATCTGCGGCGGCTCGAACGGCTGGTGCGTCCTTCAGGCTACTTCCGGCAGAAAGCGCGCAAGCTGAAGGCGTTCTGCACTTTCCTTGAAACGGAGTACGGGGGATCGCTGGAACGGATGTTCGCCACTCCTACGATCGTGTTGCGCGAACAGCTTCTGGATGTTTTCGGCATTGGTCCGGAAACGGCCGACTCGATTCTGCTCTATGCCGGCGGGCACGGGGTATTCGTTGTCGACGCCTACGCGAAGCGCATGCTGGCGCGGCATGGCTGGACGAGCGAGAACCCGAAGTACAGCGACGTTCAATGGATGTTCGAGCGGCAGTTTCCCGCCAATGCAAAACTGTTCAACGAATTTCATGCGCTAATCGTGCAGGCGGGCAAGCGCTGGTGCCTGGCGACGAATCCTAAATGCGACGAATGCCCGCTGGGACGGTATCGGGAGGAAGGGCGTTGAATGCGGAGCAGCGAAAGCGCGACCGACGCGTGCGTCTGGTGGTCACGGCGGTGATTGTGGCCATTCTGGCGGCCGTGGTGTTCACGCTGGGATCGTTGAGACCGCCCATTCGTCCGGAGCGAAACGCGTCGTTCCCCATTTTCTTCGGACTCTCTCTGATTTTTGCGCTGGCGTTCTTCGTTCTGCTGTTCGTGTTCTCGCGATATCTCGTACACATCGCGTCGGACCGGGTCGCGGGCAAGATGGGTTCGCGATTCAAAGTAAAAATGGTGGCGGGCGCGATGGGATTGTCGCTGCTGCCGCTGGTCTTCCTGTTTTTTGTGAGCTACGCGTTAGTGAACCGTTCGCTGGAGATGTGGTTTCCACGTCCGCTGGAAATTGCGAACGAGCAAAGCCAAATGCTCGTCTCAAGTTTCGGACAGAACGAGTTTGCCCGGCTCAGCAGGCTGGCGGGTGACGCGGCGGCGCGGAGCGGCGACCAGGTTCGGTCGCTCGCGCAAAGTCACGCGGTAGACGCGGCGTGGATAGCCAGCCCGAGCGGCGCGGTGACTGACGCTGTCCGTTTCACGGACGGCGACAACGCCAAGGCGGCAACCACTGCAACCGCGGCACTGCACCCCGTTTGGGTGCGTAAGATTCGCAGCGGAGCGGATGTTTGGAGAGCGGGCGACCAGCTCTACCTTGCCGGTTCCTCGCCCGTCGCAAGCGGCACGCTATATGCGGCCCGGCAGCTTCCGCCGGAATTCCTGCAGCGATACGACGAAATCGAGAAGCAGATCAATACGTATACGCAGCAGAAGCAGCACCTCCGCGAGTACAAACGGAATTTACTGCTAGCGCTGGCTTTGGTCACACTGCTTCTCCTGTTCACCACAACCTGGGTGGCGCTGTTCCTTTCGAAGCAGGTCACTATGCCGATTCAGGCTCTGGCGGAGGGAACGCGCGAAATTTCGCGCGGGAACTTCGATTATCGAATCGGACTTCAGCCGCGCGACGAATTGGGAATGCTGGTGCGGTCATTCAACCGCATGACGGAGCAGCTTGGCGAGGGACGCCGGCGCATCAACGAATTCACGCAAAGTTTGGAGCAGGCCGTCGAGGAGCGCGAGAGCCGGCGCAAGTTGATGGAGACGATCCTCGAAAACATCCCAACCGGGGTTGTGTCGCTGGACGCGTCGGGGAACATCACGCGCGTAAATTCAGCGGTCGGCCAGATCCTGGGCGAGCGCGCGAAAGATGCGCGCACGATAGCGGATTTGCTGGGCGAAGAAGCGTCCCGGGCCGTGCTGCACCTTATGAGGCGCTCGCTGCGAATGGGCGCGGCGGCGGGTGAAATCGAAGTACCGGTGGACGGCAGGCTTGTGCGGGCGGCCGTAACGGTGAGTTCGCTGGGACCGCGGCGCTCGAATCCCGGATTCATCATCGTCATCGACGATTTGACGGAGTTGCTGCGCGCGCAGAAGGCCGCAGCCTGGCAGGAAGTAGCGCAACGGATCGCACACGAAATCAAAAATCCTCTTACGCCCATTCAACTTTCCGCGCAGAGATTGATACGTCATTTGGGAAAACCGGACGGAGCGAAAGTGGATGGGGAACGGACCGGATTTGAGAAGATGGCCGCCGAATGCGCGGGGCTGATCGTTCGGGAGGTGCGAACCCTGGAGTCGTTGGTGGATGAATTTTCCCAGTTCGCGCGCTTCCCTTCCGCTCGGCTTGCGCCGGCGGATCTGAACGCCATCGTCTCGGGCGCGCTGGAGCTGTTTCAGGGAAGGCTGGAGGGGATCACGGTGCGAACGTCGCTTGCTCCGTCTTTACCGCCGGTGAAAGCCGATCCCGAGCTGCTGCGGCGAGTCTTGGCGAATCTGATCGACAACGCTGCGGAAGCGATGGAGGGTTCGCCGATGCGTCAACTGACCGTTACCACGCGCAGCGAAAGCGAAGATGATGCCGTGGTGATCGAAATCGCGGATAGCGGGTACGGAATCTCGCCGGAGGACAAGGAACGGCTGTTTCTTCCGCACTTCTCGACGAAAGCGCGCGGAACGGGGCTGGGATTGGCGATCGCAAGCCGGATCATTGCGGAGCACAACGGCAGTATTCGCGCGGAGAACAATGCCGTGGCCGGAACGAAATTCGTGATTCGTTTCCCGGCGGCGGAAGTGCCCGCGGCACCGGCGACTCCCCCAGCAACCGCCCCGGCGACATAAATTTGATAGGAACAATTGAAAATGCCCGGGTCGATACTCATCGTGGATGACGAAAGCGGGATACGGGAATCCCTTAGCGCGCTGCTGCGCGAAGAGGGCTTCGAAGTTTCGGCTCTTGGCTCGGCCGAAGAGTGCCTCGCCGCGCTCGACGGGCGCCATTACGACATCGTCCTGCTGGATGTGTGGCTGCCGAAGATGGACGGTCTCGAGGCGCTCGACCGGATTCAGTCCCTTGACGAGCCGCCGACGGTGGTGATGATTTCCGGCCACGGAAGCATCGAGACGGCCGTGCGCGCGACAAAACTAGGCGCATTTGACTTCGTTGAGAAGCCGCTTTCGATCGAGAAGATTTCACTGGTGCTGCGGAATGCGATCGAATATCTGCGCCTGGAGACGGAAAATCGCCGGCTGCGCGCGGAGCTGGAGCAGCGGCACCAGATTCTGGGCGTCAGCATCCCGATGAAAGCGCTGCGACAGC
>DASUJR010000127.1:0-18962 GCA_036279175.1 Candidatus Acidiferrales bacterium
ATCCAATCGAGAGCAGAATTTCGGCGATGCCGCTCATGCCGCTGCCGCCAATGCCCACCAGATGAATGCGTTTGAAATTACGAAATGTGCCGTTCATAATTGCGAGCCCTTTGTCTGTTCGGCCTTTTGCTGTTCAGTTAGCTCGGCCGAGATTCTGTTCGTCGACGGCTGCCCAGCGCGATCTTGCAATTTGCCGGCCCCTGAGGGGGCTTCCGCTGCGACCGAGTCGAGCAAGTCCACAATATCCTCAACGGCGCGGGGCCGTGCGAGGGCGCGGGCGCGAGTTTCCATGTCCGCAAGTCGCTGGGGCTGGTCAAGAAGGGAGAAGATTTCGGTCGCGAGCCGCGCGGGCGTGAGTTCGTCCTGCGGAAGCAATCGGGCGGCACCGGCGCTCTGCATTGCCTGGGCGTTGCGCATCTGGTGCGCGTCGGTGGAGGCGCCGAAGGGGATGAAGATGGCGGCGCGTCCCGCAGCGGAGATTTCCGCTACGGTGATCGCGCCCGAGCGGCAGACGATCAAGTCCGCGTGGGCAAACCGATCCGCCATAGTCTCGATGAAGGGTAGAACCTCCGCTGGAAATTGCCGCTGCTCATAAGCCGAACGGACCGCATTATAGTCGCGCTCACCTGTTTGGTGCACGACGAAAAGGTCGGTTTTCCTGGCCGAAAGAGCGTCAAGCGCTTCGACGACCGCGCGATTGATCGGCGCAGCGCCGCGGCTGCCGCCAGTAATCAGAACGCGAAATGGCCGGCCATGCTGTCTGGGCGCGATCGAGAAGAATTCAGGACGAATCGGGCAGCCGGTCAGGGCAGATTTGCGTCCCAGCTTTTCGGCTGTTTCGGAGTGTGCTACGGCGACGCGCGTCGCTATGTTCGCGAGAACACGATTGGTGAAGCCGGGCTCAACATTCGGTTCGAATATGACGGAAGGAATGCGGTGCATCGCGGCGACGAGAATCATTGGGCCAGCGGCATAGCCGCCGACGCCGAGAGCAGCGCAGAATTTGTGGCGCTGAATAATGCGTTCGGAGTCCCAGAGGCCGGCCGGCAGCAGCGCGACATTCCGCAGGAATTTCGTTCCGCCGATTCCCTTGAGTCCTGCAACGCGAATCACTTCGAGAGGCAGGTTGGCCTGCGGCACCAACTTCGATTCGAGGCCGCGCTCGGTCCCAACAATCACGACATTTCGTTCGATGCTAGTTCGTTCCAAGATACTTCGCCCTTCGTCTGAGCCCGGTCCTGCATCTGTCCCACGCCTCAACCATTCACGCGCGATAGCAATTGCGGGAAAGACGTGCCCGCCCGTGCCGCCACCGGCAATCAGCAGCGTTCTTCTCTGGCTCGCCGGCATCATTGCAACTCCCAGCCATCCGCGCTCACGTCACATCCGCGTGCTGGCTTATGTTTAGGAGCACGCCTGTTGCCAATAGCATTCCGAGCAAGCTCGAGCCGCCATAGCTGATGAATGGCAGCGGAATGCCCTTCGTCGGCATCAGGCCAAGTACAACGCTGAGGTTGATCAGGGCTTGGCCGACGACCATCGTTGTGATGCCCAAGCCGAGGTAGCGGCCGAAGTCGTCGGGCGCCTTCATCGCGGCTACGAATCCGCGCCAGCCGTAAACGGCGAAGAGCGAAATCACGGCGACGGCGCCGATGAAGCCCAATTCCTCACAGATGATTGCGAAGATAAAGTCCGTATGGGCCTCGGGAAGGAAAAACAACTTCTGATGACTTTCCATCAGGCCGACTCCGCTGAACCCTCCGGAGCCGACCGCAATCAACGACTGCAAGAGCTGGAAGCCGTGGCCCAGCGGATCAGAGCCGGGGGAGAAAAACGCATGGACCCGTTGAAGGCGATAGGGGACGCGCACGATCAGCAGATAAATCGCCGGCAGAGCCGCCAACGCGACCGGGACGATGTAGCGCAACGAAAGACCGGCGACAAATAACATCACGGCCGCAATGAACGCGATCATGCAGGCGGTGCCCATGTCCGGTTCGGCCACCACGAGGCCGACGACCAAGGCAACCACGCCGAGCGCGGGCAGGAGCGTCTGCACCAGGTGGTTCATGCCAAGACCACGCGGCGAGCGGCGAATTTCAATGAACCATGCCAGATAAAGGATGACGAACAGCTTCGCGAGTTCCGATGGCTGTAGGCTAAGCGGTCCAAAGCGAATCCACCGGTGCGTGGCGTGGCTGCGGTCGAGGAAGAAAACGGCGACCAAGAGGACGAAAGTAACTCCCAGGCCGGTAAAAATTACACGAGGCTGCCGGAGTTTGCGATAGTCCGTGTTCATCAGCCAGAACATGCCGGCGATGCCGAGCGCGATGTAAACAAGCTGCCGGATGAGGAAAACGTAAGCGTTATGGTATACGTCGCGTGCCGTGACGGCCGAGGCGCTGAACACCATGACGGCGCCGAATAAACACATGGCGAGCGTCGCTCCGAAAAGCTGCCGGTCGGGTTGCAGGCTGCGCGGCATCGATTAGCTCTTTCTGTGCACGATGGAATCGTGACTCTTTTGCACGATAGGATCGTGACTCTCTGGCGCGATAGGATCGCGATTCTTTTGAGCGATGGAATCGGGACTTCCTTCCGCGGCCGAATCGTCACTTTCACGGCGGTCAAGGTCGATTCGGGAGTCGGTTATTTTACTTTGCCG
Source organism: Candidatus Acidiferrales bacterium (assembly GCA_036279175.1). GTDB lineage: Bacteria > Acidobacteriota > Terriglobia > Acidiferrales > UBA7541 > Palsa-295. The sequence goes on from DASUJR010000127.1 coordinate 2,666, forward strand.
CTCGAGCCGTGCGACCAAGTCCTTGAAGGCACGGCCGCGATGCTCGTAATTTTCGAACTGATCAAAGCTCGCACAGGCGGGCGCGAGCAAAACAGTGTCGCCGCGCTGAGCCGAATCCATGGCGACTTGGACGGCACGGTCCAGCGTGCCCGCATTTGTGATTGGAACGGATCCCTCCAGTTCGCTTCGAATTTTTTCGGTAGCAGCTCCGATCAGAATCGCGAGGCGTGCGCGCTGCCGGAGCGGTTCGCGCAGCGGCGCGTACGGCGCGCCCTTATCCTTACCTCCCAGAATCACGATCAGCGGACCGGGGAACGCCTCAATGGCCTTGAGGCTGGCGTCGACATTCGTTGCCTTGGAATCGTTGTAGAACGAGACGCCGCGAATTTCTGCAATGAATTCCAGGCGGTGCTCGACCGCCCGGAACGTCTTCACGCCAGCCGCGATTGCCGCCGGCTCAGCTCCGGCAAGATATGCGGCCGCACTGGCAGCTAGAACATTTTCGAGGTTGTGCTCGCCGCGCAGAGGGATCTCGTCGCGTCGGAACAGCGGAATCTCGTCACCCTCGGCGCGGAAAATGATCTGTCCGTCGCGCACGAATGCACCGGCAGCGACCCGTTTTTGGCGGCTGAACCAGAAGATTCGCGGACTGGAGGGCATCCGCCGCGCGACCTCGGGGTCGTCGGCATTCAAGATGGCCGCATCGCCTTCGCGCTGATTCTCAAACATGCGCATTTTGGCCGCGGCGTAGGCTTCGAACGAAGAATGGCGATCGAGATGGTCGGGCGTCAGATTCAACAGGACGCCGATTTCTGGCCGGAACTTGTCTATCGTTTCGAGTTGAAAACTGCTGATCTCGGCGACGGTGACGGCGGAATCGGTGGATGATTCGGCGAGCGCGAGCAACGGAACTCCGATGTTTCCTCCAACGAGCGTGCGAATCTGCGCGGTCTTCAGGATATGTGCAGCGAGCGCTGTGGTGGTCGTCTTTCCGTTCGAGCCGGTAATCGCAACGAGCTTCCCACGCAAAAAACGCCACGCCAGCTCGACTTCACTCCACACCGGGATGCCGTGTGACCGGGCGGCTTCGATCGCGGGCAGGTTGGCTGGTACACCGGGGCTGAGCACGATTAAATCCTGGTGAAGGAAGATCGCCGGATCGTGCGCTCCCAGCACCAACCGGACTCCTGCCGCACGCAGCCTGGCAGCCGTTTCAGCCAGCTCCGATTCCGGCTTCTCGTCCACTGCGGTGACCGTCGCGCCATACCCCGCGCTGAACAGCGACACCACAACTCCGGTGCGCGCCAGTCCCATCACCAGCACTCGCTTGCCTTCAAGATCGAACCCAGGCCTCACGTCCGTTCACCTCAATTTCAGAGTAGTCAGCGAAAAGAGCGCCAGCACGAGCGCCACAATCCAGAATCGCACGATAATTTTCGACTCGCTCCAACCGCCCAACTCAAAATGATGATGCAGCGGAGCCATGCGGAACACGCGTTTTCCCGTGAGCTTGAACGAACCTACCTGGATGATCACCGATAGCAGTTCGATCACAAAAATCCCGCCGATCGAGAGCAGCAGGATTTCCTGTTTCATGATCACAGCCACGACGCCAATCGCGCCTCCGAGGGCCAGCGAGCCAACATCGCCCATAAACACTTCGGCCGGGTGCGCGTTGTACCAAAGGAATCCGAGCGAGGCGCCGACCAGCGATCCGCAAAACACCGTCAATTCGGCGGAACCTGTAATCTTCTGAATTTCGAGGTAGTTTGCGAAGCGTGCGTTGCTCGCCACGTAGGTGATCACCGTCAAGGCGACCGCGCAAACAAGCACGCAGCCGATGGCAAGGCCGTCGAGCCCGTCGGTCAAATTCACCCCATTCGAAAGACCGGCAATCACAATCACCAGAAAGAGAAAAAAAGGAACGAACGCAAGCGGCCACACAAACCGATGCCTGAGGAGCGAATCGATTACAAGGTCCGGATGGAGCTTCTTCAGGAATGGCACGGTCAAAACCGTTGAATAGCCGGTCTTCTTCTCGAGTCCCGCCAGGACAATAGCAACTCCCAAGCATGTCAATATTTGCAGCGCCAATTTCTTGCGCGCGGTAAGCCCGAGGTTCCGCTTGCGGACCACCTTGTTGTAATCGTCGATAAATCCTATTGCGCCGAATGCCAGCGTCGCGCCCAATGCAAGCAGCACGTAGACGTTGCGCAAATCGGCCCACAAAAGCGTGGGCACGACAATCGCGCCGACGATCAGCACTCCGCCCATCGTTGGCGTGCCGGCTTTCTTCTGATGGTTCTTCGGACCTTCCTCGCGAATGTATTGCTTTACCTGCAGTTCGCGCAGGCGATCGATCACCCATGGACCCAACAGCAGGGTAAGGATCAGCGCGGTCAGGCTCGCGACTGCGGTGCGCACCGTGATGTATCGGAACACGTTCAGGGCGTTGAAATGCGGCCGCAGGAGGTTGTAAAAGAGATAGTAGAGCATCTCAGCCGCGCCCCTTGCGCTCGACGGAGACTCCATCTTTTGCCGCAGCCGCATCCCGCCGGTTTACTCGGGAATTCTCCGCATCGACGGCTTCCAGAATTTTCTCCATGCGCACGCCGCGCGAGCCTTTCAACAGCAGCAAGTCGCCCGGGGAAATGAAAGTTTTCAGAAATTGCGCCGCTTCGTCCGAGGTCTCGAAATAGCGCGTGCGATCTTTCGGATGGCCGGCGTCAATCGCCGCGTGAATGAACTCCGCCGCATGGCCTCGAACGCCGAGAATCAAATCGAGGCTTCGTCGTTTGGCGGCTGCGCGACCGCATTCGCGATGCAGGTCGGCGGAAGATTCGCCCAGCTCGAGCATTTCACCGGCAGCGAGAATCCTTCGTTTGTAGCCGGGCGTTGCCGCGAGCAGTTCGATCATTGCGGTCAAGGCAGACGGGCTCGAATTGTAGGAGTCATTGATTATGGTGAACCCGTCTTCGAAGCGAATCACTTCGCCGCGCTTGTCGGCCGGCTTTAGCGAAGGGAATGCGTTTTTCGCGTCAGCTGCGCCGATGCCCCACGCGCTCGCACTCGCAAGCGCTCCCAGAGCGTTCATCACGTTGTGACGGCCAATCAGAGGAAGACTCAGCCGCGTTCGCCCGTTGCGCGAAATAAGATCAAACGACGATCCTTCGAGCCCGCGATCTTCGATGTTCTCTGCACGAAAATCCGCGCCGGACTGCGTTCCAAATGTGACTACGGGCCCTCGCGCAACATCCGCGAAACGAGCAACGCGTTCGTCATCCGCGTTAAGCACGGCCGTAGCACGCGGCCACGGAAGATTCTCGATCAGTTCCCGCTCGGCCAATGCAATTTCATCGAGCGACGCGAAAAATTCCAGGTGCTCGACGGCTACGCGCGTGATCACACCCACATCAGGTGACGCGATCTCCGTCAAATGCGCCAGTTCGCCGCGATGCGACATTCCAAGCTCGACGACCGCGGCATCATATTCGTCATCCAGTTTCAATAGCGTGAGCGGCAGCCCGTACTCGTTGTTCAAGTTCCCCTGCGTTTTCAAAACGCGGAACCGCGAGGCCACGAGCGCCGCCAGAATTTCTTTCGTGGTTGTTTTGCCGACGGAACCGGCCACGGCCCCGACGAGACGGCCCGGCTTCGCGTTTCTCCATCGATCGCAGCCGTAAGACGCCAGCCGCTGCAATGCTGCCAACGGATCATCGACCGCGAATAATTTTCCCTGGATCTCCGCTGGGCAGTCGGCCACTCGCGCTCGCGCCACCAAACCCGCTCCGGCACCAGCGGTGAAAGCGGCCCCGATGAAAACGTGTCCGTCGTGACGCGGACCGTGTATCGCGATAAACAGTTCTCCGGCGGCGACAGTCCGGGAATCAATCGAGACACCGGCCAGCCGGGCCATGGGGTCGAGCTGCGACGGAGCCCGCACACCCAACGCGTCAGCCGCTTGTGTAACTGTCCATTGCATCGTGTCTGTGCCAGCTTTAGCTTGTCGCTCAATCCCTTTGTCGCCGAACCGCACCCTGCCAATGATCATGCAGCTTGCGTGCCGACGCAGTAGGCTAAGGGTTCGCCGGCCTACGGCTTCGAATAACCTCTGCGCTGCAAAATCGCCCGGGCTTTTTCACGATCATCGAAATCGATCTTGCCGTCGCGCAGCACTTGATATGTTTCGTGTCCTTTACCCGCGAGCAGCACGATATCGCCCGCTCGCGCGTCGTCGAGCGCGATTTCCAACGCTCGCTCGCGATCAGGCTCGGCGCGATATTTCGCATTCACTCGCTGCAGACCGACGGCAACGTCGTTGATAATCAGCAGCGGGTCTTCGCCGCGCGGATTGTCGCTGGTCAGCACGACGACGTCGCTTAACGATCCCGCCGCCTCACCCATCAATGGCCGCTTCGTGCGATCGCGTTCGCCGCCGGCGCCAAATACCGTGATGATCCGCCCGGAAGGGCTGAGTTCGCGCGCCGTCGAAATCAAATTGCGCAAAGCGTCATCGGTGTGCGCGTAATCGACGATCACCAGGAATGGCTGGCCCTCATCGACGCGTTGAAAACGACCCGGCACAAGATCCAGCGCGGCGATTCCCCGTTCGATCGTTGACGGCGAAATTCCAAGACCCAGGCCTGCTCCAATCGCTGCGAGGCTGTTATAAGCGTTAATTCTTCCGACGAGGGGCGATCGGATTTGCAATTTTCCTTCGGCCGATTCGACGACGAATTCCGTTCCGCTGAATCCGAGCGAAATTCCGCGCGCCACCAAATTCGCTCCACTTTTCAGCCCGTACGTTATCGACCTGCGAGCCAGCCCCCGCAGCCGGTCCGAGTAGGGATCGTCGGCATTGATCACCGCGACGTCAGGGGCACCGGCCCCTGTTCCTCCAAACAAGCGCCGCTTCGCGTGGAAGTAGTCTTCGAAGTGCTTGTGATAGTCGAGATGATCGCGCGTTAAGTTCGTGAAGACAGCAACCGCAAAGTGACAGCCCCACAGGCGGTCCATGGCCAGCGCATGTGAGCTAGCCTCGAGAACGACGTGCGTGCCGCCTGCGTCGCGAACTTCGGCGAACATCTGTTGCAAGTCGAGCGATTCCGGTGTCGTGTTCAGGGCTTCGCGGCTACCTTTCGGCGTCCGGTAACCGGTCGTGCCGATCAGGCCTGTGGATGCGCCTGCCGCCCGCAGGATTGAGTCGATCAGAAACGTCGTTGTCGTCTTGCCGTTCGTTCCGGTAACGCCGACTAGTTTCAAAGTACCCGCAGGGCGTCCATAGAAATTTGCCGAAGCGACAGCAAGCCCACGCCGGTCCTTGTCAGGAGGCAACTCGATCCAGGTGACTTGCGGCCCAATGTCTGCAGGCCGCGGATGTGAGCTGGCAACGGCGGCGGCACCGCGCTCTATGGCGCGATTTACGAACTGAAGTCCATCAGCCTTTTCGCCGCGCAATGCAAAGAACAAGCCCCCGGATTCAACTCTTCTGCTGTCGCATGCGATGGAGCGAATTCGCGAATCCTTCGGTCCCGTGACACAGACCAGCTCAACGCCTTCGAGCACTTGTAGCAGGCTCGGCGCTGTACCTTGCTGCTTCGGGTTTGCTTCTTGTGCGTCCACTTCAACAATGCCTTCGATCGAGTTATTCAGTTTCCGCCGCCCCCGCGCGTGAGTGCACCTGCATCAGGGCGGCCGAATCGCACCGTCACCTGACTGCCTCGCAGCACCGATGTTCCAGAGGCAGGAAACTGCTGAAGTGCAATGCCGTTGCCAATGAGCGTTGGAACCAGGCCCAAACGCGTACATGTTTCCGTGACGTGACGGACAGTTTGTCCGCTCATATCCGGGACTGCGACCGAGTCCGGCGTACCGAAAGCAACGGTCCGCGGCGCGTGCTGACTATTCCTCTCGACTGCCGCTTGGAATCGTGCTTCCGCCGCTTCCCTGTTCGCCACGGCGAGCGGCGAGGGCTTCTGCTGCCGTCTGCGATTTTTTGCGATTTGAAGGTCCGACGGAGTCGGAACGTCGTGCGGCACGTCAAGGTATGCAAGCGCCTGCTGTGCGATCCGCCTCCACACGGGGGCGCCAACTTCCGCGCCATGATGTTGGCCCACCGGTGAATCAAGGGACACAAGGATCGTGATCGCGGGATTGTTCACGGGCGCAAAACCGATGAAAGAAGCAATATAGTTCGTACGTGAGTAACGTCCCGTTGCGGGATCGATCTTCTGCGCCGTGCCGGTTTTCCCCGCGGCCGTGTACCCATCGAGCTGTGCAAACTTGCCGGTCCCGTCCAGGACGACGTCCCCCATCATTTCTCTCACCGTCGCGGCTGTTCTGGGATCCGTTACGCGCGTCGGGTCGTTTGCGGGCGGCGTAAACGGCTGGATCCCGCCGCGAACCTGCTTGATCACCCTCGGCTTGTACAGAATCCCGCCATTTGCAATCGCTGAAATGGCAGAGATGATCTGAATTGCCGTAACACTCACTTCCTGTCCCGTAGCTATCGAGGCGAGAGAGGTTCCCGACCAATCGTCCAGCGGCCTGAATAATCCGCGATTCTCTCCCGGAAGGTCGATGTCAGTGGGCTGCCCGATGCCGAACCCACGAATCACGTCGTAGAATCTCGGCGCGCCCAGCCGCAATGCCACCTTTATAGTGCCGACTTCACTCGAGTTGTCGAGTACCTGGCGCACAGTCAGCACGCCGAAAGGTTTCCAGTCGTGAATCACGCGACCGGCGACCAGAATCTCCCCCATCTGGCAATCGATCAGTTCATTGGGCGTAACGACGCCATTTTCGATGGCGCCGACCATGGTAAGCGGCTTGAAGATGGAACCGGGTTCGTACGCAGCGCTGACAGCACGGTCCATGCGCGAATCGGCAGAATACGAGCCTGCATTGTTTGCGTCAAACGTGGGCCAGTTGGCGACCGCGAGAAGTTCGCCGTTATTGGGATTCTGGACGACAATGGTGCCATGGATCGCGTGACTCTCCTGAACAGCCCGCTCCAATTCCTTCTCCGCGATGTACTGGATCGTTTCGTCGATCGTCAGCGTGACGTTTGAGCCGGTTTCCGCAGCGGACACGCGCCGGTCGTACCAGCGCCTCCGGCCGTCGGCCATGACCATCATCTTCCCGGGACGCCCGCGGATTTCCTTGTCCAGGGAATATTCAATTCCGCCTAGCCCCTTCTCATCCACGTCAACGTAACCGATCACCGATGCCGCCAAATCGTGTTGCGGATAGACGCGCCGGTTTTCCTTCTGGAAGAAGACGCCCTTCAGATTCATGTTGCCGATGCGCTGAACTGTTTCGGGCGAGAGTTTTCGCGCCAGTCGCACAGGCGTGTGTGCCGCGCGAATTTTCGTCTCGAGGTCGTCGGCGGAAGCGTTCAGAACGCGCGACAGCAGGCGCGCCACCATTTCGGGATCGCTGATTTCCGCGGGATCCGCGAATACCGAGTCCATGGGCAGGCTGACGGCGAGTTCGCGGCCGTTGCGGTCGTAGATCGTGCCGCGTTTGGGGCTGATCTCGAAAATTCGCTCTTGTTGGCGCTGGGCTTTGCCGAAGTATTCACTGTAGCGGAAGAGCTGGAGGTAACTGAGGCGCGTTAGGACAGCCGCCATCCAAACCACTGCGAGAACCCAGACAACGAGCCAACGGATACGCAGATTGCGCTGGGCCATCTTCAATTCAGGATTGGTCGCTGGTTACGAGACAAATCCTGAAACCCTGGACAGCAGCCTCGAATGATTTCAAACTCGGAAAAAAGTCCAGCCGCGGCGCGAATCACGGCTGAAGCGTTTGGACCGCCGGACTTGCTTGTGCCAAGACGGTCTCGTTCGACACGCTCGCCGGCATCACCTGTCCCGGCACGGAAACAGTCAGACCAAGCCGGTTGCGCGCAATCGCGTCGACGCGGCTCGGGGCGCGCAACGTTGCGACCTCAAGATGAAGCTGCTGATTGAGTTGCGACGCCTGGTTGCGCTGCACGTCGAGCTGTTCGATTTTGTAGCGTAACTGGATGCACTCAAAGTGCTGCCAGACGTAAACCATCAAGCAGCCCGCGATCGCGGCGCCCACCAGAACGCGGCGCCAGAATTCGCGCAACTGCGCAGGCGCAGCGGGCCGGACCAACCGCGAATTGTCGATACGCTTTACCGTGTAGTATTCCGTCATGACCGCGCTCCCAGCCATCGCCTGTCCGCCGTCGCGGATGGCGCTGGCTTCCCTGCCCTGGGGCAGGATCAATTCTTTTCGATCACCCGCATCTTCGCGCTTCGCGCGCGCGGGTTCGCCTCGATTTCGGGCTCGCCTGGTCGGACCGGCTTTTTCGTCAGCAGCCGGAAACCGCCTTCGCGCGCGAGCCGTTGAAACTCGTGTTTTACCAGACGATCTTCGAGCGAGTGGTAGCTGAGGACGATCCAGCGTCCTCCTGAATTCAAAGTGGCGGGGGTCCGTGAAAGAAACTGCCCGAGTTCCTCCTCTTCTCGATTCACCGCTATCCGCAGCGCCAGAAATGTTTTTGTCGCGGGTTGCAGTCTCTGCCTTCCCCTTGCTTTACGGGCCCCTGCCACAATCGTTGCCAGGTGCGCGGTGTCGCGGATCGGCCGCGCCCGTACGATGCTCCTGGCGATTCTGCGTGAATCCGTCTCATCCGCTTTCTGATAAAGCAGGTCGGCCAGTTGTTTTTCCGGCCAGTGATTCACAATGTCTTCCGCGGTGAGCGTGCTGCTCTCCGTCGCGTCCGTTTCCGGATTCATGCGCATGTCGAGCGGCCCGGCGGCGCGAAACGAAAATCCGCGTTCAGGGCTATCCAGCTCGAGGCTCGAAACTCCCAGGTCGGCCACGACGCCGTCCAGCGGCGGCAGGTTCAGCTCGCTTGCGACTTCCCCGATCTTCGAAAATTCTCCGTGCACCAGAGTCACCTGCGCTTCGAACTGCTTCAGACGTTCGCGAGCCAGCTCCAATGCCTGCGGGTCGCGATCGATCGCCACCAGCTTGCCGGTCGTCAACCGCCGCGCTATTTCCAGCGAGTGGCCGGCCGTTCCCGCGGTCGCATCCAGATACGTGCCGTCGGGCCGGATGCGAAGCGATTCGATGACCTCGCCCAGCAGAACCGGCATATGCAGCACGGTCAACCGCTAAATACCCAACTCGTCCAGCGCCTTCTCGTCCTCCGCCGAAATCGGGTTGCGCTTCATATAATCCAGGAATCGAGCGTGATTCCAGATCTGCAGGTACGTCAGGTTGCCCTGCACATCCACTTCACCCTTCATCTCCGCCGACTCCCGAAGTACCGGTGGAATCAGGATGCGCCCTTGCCCGTCCATCTCCACCACCTGGCCGTAATAGTTCGCTCTGGCCAGAAAATTCTTTTTGGCCCGGTTATGCGTCGAGAGTTTCGCCAACTTCCTCTCGATCTCTTCCCAGGCCTTCATCGGGTAGACCTGCGCGTACTCGCCCGAGTCGCTCGTAACGTAAAACTTCATTCCGCCCTTGCGCAGCTCCGCCATGAAGTCGGCCGGGATTTTCATCCTGCCCTTCTCGTCGACGGTCGCCAGATGAGAGCCGCGCAGCATAAATTTTCTTGATTGCGTCCCGCTTCCAGCGGGTCATTGGATTGGCCGGCGTGTTTGCGATACCGATCACTCGCCTGTTCGCCCTCGCCACTTCCGTCCAGCGCTTACCACGTCCCTCTACTGTTTACCACTTTGCGCCACTTTCTCCCACTTGATGCCCGATTGTAGGCGCGTTCTGGGGAGTGTCAAGGGAATTCTCAGGAATTTGCGAAGATTTTTTCGCAGCGAGACACGGAGAATCACTCGCTAGGATCGTGCGATGCGGGTTTCACAACGGTGCATCTGCACGCGTACCACAAGGCGTAGTGGCATATCGTGTTCCGCTCAACGAGAGGTTGTTATTTCGATGCAGATGAAGCGAAGTTCTGGCAGCCGGATAGACAACGGCAACACTACCGCACGTGGGGGTGGTCGGGCTCTGCCTGCCTTCGCGTGCTTGTTTATCAGAGAGATGTACCGGACGCGCCACGAGCGTCTAGTTCCGGAGCGAACTGAGATTGCGGAGGACTCCCTGCTCGTCGGGAGAAAGCCCCTGCATGAAGCGCGGATCGTTCAGGGCCTTCTGTTGCTGGTCGGGAGTCATTCCCTGGAGCGTATGCAGGCGTCCGATAATCAATTGACGGCGATCGGGAGACAGTTGCTGCCACTTGGGAAGAATTTGATTGCGATAAAACTGGCGCTGCTCGGGGGTCAGGCGCTGCCACACCGCATTTCTGTGGATCATCTGATCCCGCTCGGCGGGTGAGAGACTATTCCAGCGCTGCAGATTCTGGCGAATCTGAGCCTGCTTGCCGGGCGGAAGCGACTGGAATCGGCGGTTGTTTTCGAGGAACCGCTCCTGCTGCTCCGGGGACATCGTCTCGAAGCGCTGCAACACGCGAGGCGGCAAGCGTCGGAGCACCTTTGGATTCGGATCAAACAATTTCTGATTCGGAGGCCGCGCAACTGCGCCATTTTCCGTCCGATTGAATTGGCCTGCCTTCTGGTTCGGTTGAAAACGATGGAACTCGCCGTCCGCTTTTGAGTGATTCCCCGCTTTGTTTGCCTTGGCTGCCTGGCGGCGTGCCTGAATGCGCTGCTGCCGCCGCGCTTGTCTGGCACGCGGCATGGATTGAACGCGTTCCTGCCGGACCGCGCGGAACCTTCCCTGCGCTGCCAGACGAGACCTGCCCGCTGCGAGGCAAGGCTCCGCCGCCAGCACCGCGATCAGCGCCAAGGCCATCACGAAGATGAGCCTCCGGAAGAGCATGTCTACAGGCCGCCTCCCGAATTATCCGGCTGCTGAGTCGGGTTCTGACCGGCCGGCTGCTGCGGTTGGACCGGCACTTCCGCGAGAACTTCGGATTTGGTCAGCAGGTCGTAATTTTCGAGCACGGTGAGGTGATCGATCATCTGAAACTGTTCGTCGGGCGTGATCGATGCCGCCGATGGGGCGTTGTGCCGAGGGAAACGGGCAGTCACGATGCTGAGCGCGAGCAGCAACGCCACGGCGAACGCCAGCCTGGGCTGCGGCACAAGTCCGCGGAACCAGGCCCGCTTGGGCTCGGCCGCAATGCGTTCGCGCAGGCGTGCATCGAACGCGAACGACGGATCATGTACGGGGACCTCGTCCAGCATCCCCATCAACTGGCGGAATTCCGCCGCGCGCGTCCGGCAGTTCTCGCACGCGAGCAAATGCTTTTCGATTTCGGCGCGGTCCGCTGAATTGGACCGGCGATCGAGATACGGAACCAGCTCCCGGCAAACTTCCTCGCACTTCATGACGTCCTTCCTTCCCCTGCACCGGGCCGGGCCGACGCCGCTTGCGTGCCGGCGGGCACGGAAACAAGCGGAGCCAGTTGCACGCGCAGGGTCTCGTAGGCGCGGAACAGCAGCGACTTCAGCGCGCTTTCCGAGCAATCCAGAATCTTTGCGATCTCGCTGTAATCCATCTCTTCGTACTTGTGCAGCACGACGGCGGCGCGCTGCTTTTGCGGCAGCGCCTCAACTGCTCGGCGAATCAAATCGCAGCGGTCGCGCTCTATCATGCGTTCGTCCACAGGCAATTCGTGCGAAGGCAATTCTTTCGGCGCTGCATCTTCAGTTTCGGGCTGCGCGTCGATCGAATCTTCCATCTGCCGGTGGCGGTTATCGCGAATCGAGTTCAGCGCCAGGTTGGTCGCGATGCGGAACAGCCAGGTGGTGAACTTCGCGGTCGGTGAATATTGTTTCCTCGCGCGGTAGACCCGCAGAAAAACTTCCTGCGCCAGATCCTCTGCCGTTGCCGAATCTCGAACCATGCGGAATAAGAAATTGACCAGAGGCGTCCGATAACGCCGCAGGAGAAGGTCGAAAGACGCTTCGTCGCCCGCCTTCACGTCCAGCATCAGTTGAACGTCGGAGGTGGTCATGGCCTCCACATTGTATGTAACACGCGGTCCCATATAAAGTTGCGTGTAGTTTCATGTGGCGGAAACAATAGGAAAGGCGAAGGATGGGCGAGATCTGCCCTGGCGGACAGAGCTAGAAGCGCGGCCGAGGGTGTAACAAGGAACCAAGAATGCAGGTATAAGGTGGCAAGTGGATTTGTGCTACAAGCCTGCATTGGCACGGGTATGCCGAGGAGGGCGACTATGAGGAAAACGCTAGTTCTCGGGTTACTTGTTGCATCTACCGCCGGGGCGCTGCGCGCGCAGGATGTAAGAGGCGAGTGGCGTGGCACGCTCAAAGTAGGTGCGGCTGAGCTGCACTTGGTACTGCACATCAGCAGCAGCGCAAAAGGGGCGCTGCAGGCTACGCTGGACAGCGTCGATCAAGGCGGCCTCGGGATCCCAGTGACATCCATCGAAATCAAAGCATCGAAGTTGAACTTCACCGTTGACTCAATTCGCGGCTCCTATAACGGTGTGTTAAGTCCCGACGGCAAGTCGCTCCACGGTACGTGGACCCAGGGTCAATCGTTTCCGCTGAGCTTCACGCTCTCCGCACGACAGCCAAAACTGGCGAAACCATCGGATATCGACGGCGCTTGGACGGACACGCTCCAGGCGGGACCGAATAAGCTGCGCATCGTGTTCCACATTTTCAATACCGTAGAGGGCCTACACGCAACGATAGACAGTCCCGACCAAGGCGCGAATGGGATTCCAGCCAGCTCCGTGACGACAAAAGGCTCGCACATAACAATTGAGGTGCAATCCATACGGGGGAAACTCGACGGCATAATCAATCCGGCACGAACGGAAATTCAGGGCACATGGACGCAGGGCGGCGCGAACCTGCCATTGGCCCTCGAACGGACAACGAACGTATCGGAGTTTGAGCTGAACCGGCGGCACAATCCTTCCCTGTCCGGTTAAGTCAGCGACTGAGGTTTGACGGTTTTGGTTTTTTGCCGCGCTGTGATTTCATACGCCCGCACTGCGGAACAGCTCGAGGCTACGGCGCGTCGTCGGAATCCAAAAAAAAGAGAAATTCTCTCTGGAGACGTCGCGGCCAAGTTGCATATACTGCCGCGCATGCGAAAACCAAACCTTGGATTGCTGCTGTTGTCGTTGACGTTTGTGACCGCTGCTTCCGTGATGGCGCAAACCCCGAAGCCCCACCCGATGACTCTGGACGATGCGTTTCGCGTGAAGAACGTGGGGAACGTAAAAGTGTCGCCGGACGGAAATTGGGTGCTGTATACCGTGTCGTCGGTGGATTTGAAGAAAGATGACGCGACAACGGATTTATGGATGGTGAGCTGGGACGGGAAGCAGGACATTCAACTGACGTACGACTACAACGGCTCGGTGGGTTCGCCCGAATGGAGCCCTGACGGGAAGTACATCTCGTTTTCGTCGGGGCGAAAGGGCACCGCTGAAGGCACGCAAGTGTGGGTGCTGAGCCGGAGCGGCGGCGAGGCTCGGCAGCTAACGGACGTGAAAAAGGAGCAGGGCAAGATCGCAGCGTATCAGTGGTCTCCGGATGGAACGCAGCTGCTGCTGACGGTGCACACGGGCGGAACGGTGAGCGCGAACGAGTTCAACGATGCAAAAGACAAAAAGTATGTTCCACCGATCGTGATTACGCGCTACCTATTCAAACAGGACATGACCGGGTACATCACGGCGGAATCTCACACGTTCCTTTATCTATATGATATTGCGACCGGCACAATGAAGAAGCTGACGGCCGGCAATAAGTACGATGAGCGCGACGGCATGTGGTCGCCCGACGGGAAAGAGATTGCGTTCATCAGCAATCACACGGAGGAGTCGGAGCGGAACATCAACACGGACGTCTTTGTAGTGGCGGCGAAGGCAGGGTCGGAACCGCGGCAACTGACCCACTACACCGGCGCGGACGCGGGAACACCGGCGTGGAGTCCGGATGGCAAGGAAATCGCGTTTTTGCGCGGCGGACCCGTGAAGTATTGGCAGTACCAGGAGGACCGGCTGGCGGTGATTCCAGCCGACGGCAGCGCGCACGCGACGGTGGTGACGGCGAATTTCGACCGGCCGATTGGCGCCCCTCAGTGGACGCCGGATGGGAAGCACATTATTGCCCTGGTGACGGACGACACGAACGAGTATCCGGCGAGCATTGATGTTGCGAGCGGTACGGTGCAGCGGCTGGTGCAGACCGAAGGCGCCTCGCGGAGCCACTCCGGAAAAACGGGACATGAAGCACTGCTGTGGACCGCCGACACGCAGCCGGCCGAAGTATATGCGCTGAGCGACGGGGATTTACGGCAATTGACCCACCAGAACGCGAAGCTGCTGAGCGAGCTGGTGCTGGCCAAATCCGAGAACATCCAGGCTACGAGCAAGGACGGCACGCGCGTCGATGGGCTGATTACGATGCCGGATGAGGCCGGCGCGACGAAGCCGTATCCGATGCTGTTGTGGATTCACGGAGGGCCGCAGGGGCAAGACGCGCATGAGTTTTCCGTGATGCGGCAGTTGTTTGCGGCGCGAGGGTACGCGGTGCTGAACGTGAACTACCGCGGCAGCAACGGACGCGGCATCGGGTATCAGCAAGCGATCTGGGCAAATTGGGGCGTGGACGAAGTGCAGGACATCGAAGCCTGCGTGAACAAGGTCGTTCAGGAAGGTATCGTCGATCCGAAGCGCATGGGAGTTGGCGGCTGGAGCTACGGCGGGATCACGACGGACTTCATGATCGCGAGCACGAATGAGTTCAAGGCCGCGAGTTCGGGCGCGGGCACTGGCGATCCGCTGGCGCTGTATGGGGTGGACGAGTACATCAACCAGTACAACTTCGAGCTCGGCCCGCCGTGGAAGAATACGGAGACGTACATCAAGATCGCCTATCCGCTGCTGCATGCGGACCGAATCCATACGCCGACGTTATTCATGGGCGGCACGAGCGACTTTAACGTGCCTCTGGTGGCCGGCGAGCAGATGTACGAAGCGCTGCAGACGCTGCATGTGCCTTCGGCGTTGATCGTTTATCCGCAGGAGTTCCACGGATTCAGGCGGCCAACCTATATTCGGGACCGGTACCAGTATTGGTTTAACTGGTACGACAAATGGGTGCTGGGCAAGGACGTAAAACTGGCGTACCTGCCCTGGGCAAAGAAGGAATCGGAGAAAAAGGACTCGGAAAACAAAGCGAACTAATTCGCTCGGGCGAAGAACTCCGGTCTCGCGGTTACGTGCGTCCGCGGTTCGGTACCAGGTCAGTTTGAATTTAAGTGCTTGTGTCACAACCAAGAAAATTCACGCCGCACCCAGCAGGCGCGGCTTCGTGTAGTCGCGGCACTACGGGCCTCCGCATGAACGACCTTTCCTACTTCGCGAATTCCGGCAGATAACGCGCAGCGCCTGAACGCCGCAGCGCTGTCGGCGATAGCGTAAGAGAATCGTGCGCGGTCGAGGCGGTCGATTTCCTACGATTCCTGTGGCGATACCACAGAAAGCATGGCATATTTCTGTGGCGATACCACAGGAGGAGCGCCAGGAATAGGCGGCCAAAGAACACAGCGGCCGTCTGACCGCTGCAAGAAACGAAAGGTACAGGGCAAAAGACACAGGGCCGCAGGAGAGACGGATGGGTGAAACGAAGTTGGACCTTTTGCAGGGGACGCTTGACGTAATGGTGCTGCAAACGCTGCAGGTGATGGGGCCGCTGCACGGATACGGCCTTGCGCGACGCATCGAGCAGGTGAGCGGGGATGAAGTTCTGTTGAATCAGGGGACGATTTACGCCTCGTTGGTTCGGTTGCAGCAGCGCAGCTGGATCACTGCCAAGTGGGGCATATCGGACAACAACCGCAAAGCAAAGTTCTACTCGATCACAAAAGCCGGCCAGAAACAGCTGGCGCACGACACTGCTTATTGGCAGCGGCTGGCGGGAGTCATGGGGCGGGTTCTCGCCACGCAAGAAGAGGGAGATAAAGAATGACGTTCTCGCTCCGGGAAGTATTCAGCCGGCTACAGTCTTTCTTTCGCAAAGAAGATCTCGATGTGGAACTCGACCGAGAAATGGCCGCGCATCTCGAAATGGCTGTCGAAGAAAACATCCGGCGCGGGATGTCTGCGGAAGAAGCGAGGCGACAGGCGCTCGTGCGATTTGGCGGCGTGCAGCAGGCGCGCGAGCGGCATCGCGAGTCACGCGGACTGCCGGGGCTGGACATGCTGATGCAGGACCTGCGTTTTACTCTGCGAACACTGCGGCGAGATCGTGGATTCACGATTGTGGCGGTTTTGATTCTCGCGCTGGGT
>DASUJR010000128.1:0-20372 GCA_036279175.1 Candidatus Acidiferrales bacterium
CATCACTTACGACGCGTTCCACGACGTTTACGACGGAATCGACGCTGCGAATATCGACCTGAAAGCGTTCACGGAGAACTTTTACGGCAAACTCACACTCACTCATTTGCAGCCTGTGCTGGATACTCTGGAATGGCTGAAGAAGGAAACGAACGTTTGGTTCGAAATTACGAATTTGATTATTCCCACGCTCAACGATGCGGCCGACGAAACGCGCCGTTTGTCCGAGTGGATACTCGAGCATCTGGGGCCGGATGTCCCGCTGCATTTCACGGCTTTTCATCCGGATTTCAAGCTTCAGGATAAGCCGCGCACGCCACCCCAAACTCTGCACGCCGCGCGAAAAGTTGCGTTGGAGACAGGGCTACATTACGTCTATGAAGGAAACATATTCAGCGACGGCGCCCACACTTCTTGCCCGTCATGCCGCACGCTCTTGGTTCGCCGTTCGTGGCACGATGTGGAACAGAATCGGCTGAAGAACGGATGCTGCCCGAATTGCGGCCTTGCCATTCCGGGCCGCTGGGCCAACCCGCGGGGCCAAACGCAGCTCAAGCCCTCTGCCAGCCGCAAATCGTCCATCCACGATCGTTACAACCATCTCAACCTCTAATCATCGTACCGTTGGCGCGAACCTCAGGAAACCGATCGCTAGAACCCATCGCCCCGGATAGGCGCGGCCTGAGAGATTCGAATTCCCAGCGCAGCCTTCAGCACCGACACTGCCGGTAGCAGGAATCAGCATGGCTCAAAATACTAACTCCTGAGGGAAACGCGCTAACGGAAAGCATGATGCGGTTCGTGTGCTGGCAGAACACGGCATCGCAGGGTCACGCGTAATGGGTTCATCCGTAATTTACCCGACACTCCTCGACATCACTGCAGACGCGCGCGCCTAGGCTGCCGTTCGACGGCCGAACTCTGTTTTCGATTGAAATGGACGGACGCTTCGGCTAGATTTTGTTATGGGGTGGTGGCAGGTGGTAGATCATCAGGCCCAATGACCTCCAGGGGCTGATTGTGGTGTCCTTTCTTTCAGCGGTATAGGATTCAATACGATGCGAAAACCCCTTCTTTCGCGTGGTCCCCTTCTTGCAGGTGTATGTCTCCTCAGCTTGGCGGTGCTTCCCGGAATTGGTGAGAACTCTCAGCCCGCCGCTAAACGCGTGCCCGGAATTTTCGACTGGACGATGCGCCATGCCATCTACTCGCGGACAGGTCCCATGGATAAGATGATGGCCGCGGAGCGCGATCCACGCGCGATGATGATCTGGCAGCGCCAGCTTGGGCGGTGGCGCTGGCGTCGAAACAGCCAAGGGCCCGCGACGAACTCTACGCACCGCGATTGGAGCATTTACCTGGGGCAGAATGGCACGGCGCCCGCGATGTTTCCGGCTGAATTCAACGCCGATGCGAGTGGCGCTCCAGACTGTGTCAACGATTTTGTCGTATTTCCGATCGATGCGACGGGAAGCACGGCGCAGCCGAACATCGTGGCGTTCAATGAACTCTACAGCGGCACCGCGGGTGGAAACGGAACTTGCAATCGAAAAGCGAGTACCTCGGACACCGGAACGGCGGCGGAAGTCTATTGGTCGTACAACGTGGAAGGTATTCCCGGCGGCGGCGCCGTGACCACATCCCCGGCGTATTCCTTCGACGTGAACGGAACGGGGACGGGCAAGAAGATTGCGTTCGTCGAGTCGGGAAGCGGCAACGCGCATTTTCACGTGCTGGCGTGGAAAGCAGGGGATGGAAAGCAAGCGAGCAACTTCCAGTCGGTAGGCCTGGGCGAAATCTCGGGCATTCCTACCATCGCAAATGGCGGCACGGGGTATGCGCGAAACGATACGGTGACGGTTTCCGGCGGCAGCACGGCGGCAACGTATCGGGTCAGGAGGGTTGGCCGCCAGGGCCGTATCACAGGAATTGTGGCTCAACTTGCGCTCATCTCCAGCGGCTTTGGCTATACCACGGCAAACGGGGTCGGTACGACCACAAACGGAGGCGGCACTGGCCTCACGCTGAATATCACTGCGCTGTCGCCAACGACGATCACTACATTTTCGGCGACTACGCCCGTGGTCGGGAGCGGAACGGCAAGCGATCTGGCGTTCGGCACTTCGACTGATACGCGATCTTCGCCATTTCCCGACTACGGCCACGATACGGTGTACGTCGGGAACGATGCGGGTCAGCTATACCGGATAAAGGATGTCTTCTGCATGGGAACGAACGGCAATCCCGACTGCGGCAGCGTTTCGTCCGGGCCCGCGCCGAGCATCGATCCGAGCTGGGGAACGGGCGGATTCGTCCAGGTTTGCAACGGCACGCTGAGCAGCCCGGATTACGACTATTTTACGGGCAATGTCTTCGTAGGCTGTTCGGACGGGGCGCTCTATGCGATTTCGCAGTCAGGCGCGGTGACGTCATTGCAGGTTGGCGATGGAACAACGCGTGGCGGCATCGTGGACGGGCCTGCGGCCGACGGCGTGAACGGGTTCGTGTACGCCGTCAGCGGAAGCGGCGCGGCAAGCGGCGGGGCGAGCGGGGTGTTGGTGCAGGCAAAGACGACGGACCTAAGCTCGAACGTTATGGTTCCGATCGGTACGGGCGGCCAGTGCGATATCCATGAACCGGTGCCGAACAATGCGTATTTGACAAGCATCACCTCGGCAGGCGCGCTGGTCTATGTCGAAGGTGTTTTCGGAACGGTTCCCGGCTGCGCACCTACGTCTAACGCAGGCGGCTTCCCACCCACAATGATGATCTATGGCGTCACGCTTTCGGCAAAGGGAACGCTGACGCCAGGCGCACCAACGTTTGCTACTCCTACTACGGGAACCGGTTCGTTGGCAGGCGGGCCCGGGTATGAATGGGCCCCAGCCACGGAGTTTTTCAACGAGACGACCGGCCACGACTGGCTTTTCCTGGGAACTTTGCAGGACCAAGGCAACGTAACATCGAGTGACATTACAACCGGGTTTCTGGGCGGCGGCATAATTACAGTGCGTCAGGAGGGCATGGGCGTAAGCGGCATGGTGATGGATAACGACAGCCCCGACGCGCAGGCTTCCAGCTTCTACTTCGGGGCTATGGGAGAGAACGCCACCTGCAACAATACAACCCTGACCACAGCTAAGGGAGGTTGCGCCGTGAAATTGACTCAGGCAGGTTTACAATGACCGACATTCGAATGAAGTCGGAGGCGCGGCCGGAGGCTTCACAGCCGTCACGAAAGCAAAGGAAGCCGTACAGTAAGCCTTGCTTCCGTGCGGAGCAGGTTTTCGAAAGCTTGCTGTGTTGCGGCAAGTTTAATGAGGCTGCGTGCCACGGATTCAAGGGCCCGCCGAAGAACTCGTAGCCGTGCTGGGATCACCCGCCATGATGGACTCCGATATTCGATGCCAACTGGCCATCGAGCTTTTGGAATCAGGCTCAATGCTGTGCCCGTTGGCACGCGGCACCAGCATGCTGCCCGCCATTTTTCCGGGCGACCTTGCGGAGATCCGTCGCACAGCGTTCGAACGTGCGCGAATGGGTGACGTGATTGTTGCGGCCCGGAGCGGCGCGCTGCAAGGGCATCGTGTGGTTCGCGAGGAGTGCAGGGCCGGTCGGCGCGTCCTGATTACGCGTGGCGACGGCGCGGCTTTCGAGGACTACCCTGTAAGCGAAGAGGAATACCTGGGGCGCGTGGAATGCATAATCCGTCGCGGACGGCGTCTGCATGCACGACTGCGCACAGATTTGTTCAACTCCGCGCTGCGCTGGGGAGTCCGGCGATCGCCTCGGTTTGCCTCGCTTCTGGTTCGCTGGAACTCGCTGCTGAACCGAATGGTGCAAGGGTCTGGCGCGTATCAGGGATCAGCGGCCGAGACGTCTGGAGGCAGTTTTGAGTAGTTCGGCCGCGGTTGCGGTACAAGCATCCGAAATCCATCCTGCCCCCGCGAGTGCAACGATTGAAATTGGAGGCACCGCGATCCGGTTTTGCCCGGACCGGACCGGCTTTGCCGACGCTATCGTGCCGCGGTATGCGGCTTTCCTGAACAATCAGGCGAGGCCGCGATACGAATTCGAAGTTTCGCTTCGAACCGCGGCTGCGCCGGCGGACGCGGAGCCGAGGCTTTCGAGGAGCGGGTCTATCTGGAGCATCGAACGCGGGGACCTTCAGGCCGACTGGGATGTTCGTTCACATCGCGGGCACGCGAGACAGGAGTTCAGCGCCTACTCCACAGACGCGTTGCTGCGGATCGTACACACGCTCCTGCTGGTGGAGGAGGGGGGCTTTCTGCTGCACGCGTCGAGTGTGGCGCGGAACGGCCGAGCGTTCCTGTTTGCGGGGATTTCGGGCGCCGGCAAAACGACGATTTCGCGATTGGCGCCTCGCGGCGCGATTCTGCTGAGCGATGAGATTTCGTATGTTCGGGCCGGCAAAAATGGATACTGCGCGCATGGCACACCGTTCACGAGTTTTGATTTGCAGCCGCGCGCTGAGAACATCTCGGCCCCATTAGGCGGCGTCTACCTGCTTGAGAAAGGCCCGGAGAACCGCATTGATGCAGTGGACGAGTCCACGGCGGCCCGGTCGCTGTTGCGAAACGTGCTGTTCTTTACGAAGGACGCGGGATTCGTGAATCACCTGTTCGAGGCCGCCCTCGAGTTTGTCTCGCGCATTCCAGTCCGAAAGCTGATCTTCACACCTGAAGAGCGTGTTTGGGACATGATCCGATGAGCGAGCAATTTATTGCGCGCGGGCCGACACTCGCTTACCGAATGTTAGGAGGGGAAACTATCATTATGTCGGCCGGTGACTCGACGCTCTTCAGCCTCGATGAAGTCGGGTCGTTTATATGGCAGAAGGCTGATGGACGAACCCTCGATTCGATCGCAGCCGACATTTGCGAAGAATACGATGTAACGCCCGAGGTGGCGCGCCGCGATGCCGAGGAGTTTGTAGCGGCACTTGTATCGCGGGGGCTGTTGGTCCTCTCTCAGGAGCAGCCAGTCCGGGAGAAGTCATGAGCCTATTTCAGGATTTGAATGAAAAAGCTTTTTACCTCGGCGTACCGCTTAGCGCCCATTTGGACCTGACCTACCGCTGCAACGAACGCTGCGATCACTGTTATCTGGATCACGACGACAAAGGCGAGATGACTACAGCCGAGATCTTTGGCCTTCTCGACCAGTTGGCAAATGCTGGCGTGCTAATGCTCACCTTTAGCGGCGGCGAGCCGTTCCTGCGGCGCGACCTATTTGAAATTATTGCACGCGCGCGCGCGCTGACGTTTAACGTTAAGCTGAAAACGAACGCCGTGATGATCCGTGAAGCCCAGGCGAAGCGCCTGAGAGAGCTTGGCGTCAATAAAGTCCAGATCAGCGTCTACTCGCACCGGCCGGAAGTGCATGACGCGATTACCCGGGTGCCGGGATCGCTGAAGCGCACCATTGGCGCGATCCGTTTCCTTAGATCGCAGGGATTGAACGTCACGCTTGCCAACGTCCTGATGCGCTACAACGTGCACGATGGACCTGAGGTGCAGAAACTCGCGCGGGAGTTGGACGCGAAATACACACTCGATCCAACGATCACGCCGATGATGAATGGCGACACTTCCGTTCTCAGTCTGCGCATCGCGCGCGACGATCTGGCAAACGTCGTGCGCAATCCCGATCTTGTGGGAGACGTGGATCAGTTCTGCGCGCCTCCGTCGCCGCAGGACGAAACAGCGATGGACGATGTCCCGTGCAGTGCGGGACACACGTCCTGCTATATCTCGCCCTATGGGGATGTTTATCCCTGTGTGCAATTCCCGCTTCCTTGCGGAAATGTCCGCCGCGAAAGATTTATCGACATCTGGAAGAATTCAGCCCCAATGAACGAAGTGCGTTCGATTCGATTGCGTGATCTTCCCACGTGCTCCACTTGCGCCCATGGAGGCACATGCACGCGATGCCCGGGTCTCGCCTACATGGAGGGCAATATGCGCGGCCCTTCTTCCGCGGATTGCGAGAAATCGTTCGTCCGGACCGGGATCGTGACTGCGGGCATGAAGGCGAAAAATGCCGGCCCTCTAATTGGTCTCGTGCAGATTGCTGCCGCACCCGCCGTCGGTGCCGGCGGAACTGCGTGAGCAGCAAACCCGGCACCACGCCTTAGCTCAGTTAGGCTAGTCACTAAGTGCCACCAAACCGCAGTCCCATGCCATCTCCCGCCTGATCGTTCAGTCGGTCCGCGTATCGCTTGTGGCCCGCACAACGCCCAATATGGACGTGGCGCTAGCTACGTTCACGAAGGGTGATCACGTCGATCCTCCTCATGTGCTGAGTGCTGGTGCGGTAGCGATTGTGCTGCTCACGGCGCCTCTTGCACGTCAAGCTCTTGCATGGCGACCGCGCCAGCACAGAGTCAGCTTTGCCTCGGACGAGTTCCTCAGCACAGTCCATTTCGGAACGGCGAGACCGAAACTGAACGCCCGCATGAAACTGTCGCCGACGCGACGTATCACAACCCCTTCAATTCCCTAACGGAACGCGCCGGGTGCCACTTTCGATTTGGTTTCGCTCGTGCTTTCAGTTCTGTGGGTTCCGGCCGCGCGATGGTTTGCCTGCCGGCCCGCGGGCATTGCGGAAACCGTGCTATCGCGCAACCCGCTCGCGATCCATCCCGCTTGCGGGAGGCAATTCATGCAAACACGAAAGTGCCGAGTCGTCGCCGTTCTGGGCACCCGGCCCGAGGCCATCAAACTCGCGCTGGTGATTCACGAGCTTCGGCGCCGCTCGAACGACTTTGAAACGGCCGTAGTGCACACGGGCCAGCACCGCACGATGCTGGACCACGCCCTGCAATTGTTCAAGATCAAGCCGGACTTCGACCTCGATGTGATGCGTCCCAATCAGACGCTCAGCTCGTTGACCGGGCGTGTGGTCGACACGGTCGAGAACGCATGCCATCGTTTTGAGCCGAACATCGTGATCGTTCAGGGCGATACGACGACTGCATTTGCGTCCGCGCTCGCGTCTTACTATTGCCGGATTCCCGTAGCACACATAGAGGCCGGCCTTCGCAGTCACGATCTCTACAATCCTTTTCCCGAAGAAGCGAACCGAAGGCTCGTCTCCGTTCTCACCGAGATTCACTTCGCCCCAACGGCCCTTTCGCGCGACGCGCTTCTAGCGGAAGGAATCCCGGCCGCGAAGATCGTCGTTACCGGCAATACGGTTGTCGACGCGTTGCGCGAATTGAGGGATCTTCCACACTCCTGGGAGGGCACTCCACTCGCGGGCATTCCGGATGATGGCTCCCGCCTCGTCCTTGTGACTTCGCATCGCCGGGAGTCTTTCGGCCCCGACCTGCAGAATATGTGTCTCGCGCTAAAAGAGCTGGCCGAACGGCATTCCGATATCCGTGTCATTTATCCCGTGCATTTGAATCCGAACGTGCAGGAAACCGTTAACGGATTGCTCAGCGGTGTCAGCCGCATCCACCTCACGAAACCCCTCGACTACGTCACATTCGTCAGTTTGCTGCGCAAGTGTTTTCTGGTGCTCACGGACTCTGGCGGAGTTCAGGAAGAAGCTCCTTCGTTTGCAAAGCCCGTCCTTGTTCTGCGCAAAGTCACGGAGCGTCCGGAGGCGTCGCAATTCGGAATGTCGAAGATTATCGGCATGTCGCGCGAGCGCATCGTCGGAGAAACCGAGGAGCTGCTCACCGATGCGACGGCGTACCAGGACATGTCCGAGGGCCAGAATCCCTACGGCGACGGCAGGGCGGCCGAGAGGATCGTCGAGGCGATCGCGCGCTGGCATCAAGGACTTACGCCGTTACTCGAACCGGAAAGGGAATTCAAGGTGCCGCCAAGGCCATGTCCCAGGCGGCGGAAAACAGACCGGGTTCAGGACACCGAACCTGCCTTGGAACTCACGAAGTCGTGAAGTCATTGAATTGCTGTGCCCAGATTCGAATAAGAATTCGCGCGGCACACGGGTCAGCCGCTTCCGCGCGTAACGAATGAAATGATCTATTGCCTATTTCTAATCGTCGCCGTCATCTGCATCTACACGGTCCGCCATTACTTTTTTACCCTGAACCGCCTCTTCGGATTTCAGCGCCATCCTTACGTTGATATTGATACCGCGGATTGGCCGAACGTAACCGTACTCGTCGCCGCGCATAACGAGGAGAAGGTAATCACTCATATCTTGACGGCGCTTGCGGAGGTGAACTATCCGCCCGAAAGGCTCCTGATCGTTCCTGTAAACGACCGCTCGACGGACGGCACCAAACAAATCATCGACCGATTCGCTTCCGAGCACCCGGGACGGATTCACGCTTTCCATCGCACGGGAGGCAAGGGCGGCAAAGCTGCCGCGCTCCGCGACGCAATGGAACTGGTACGAACCGAAGTGATCCTCATTTTCGACGCGGACTATATCCCTGGGGCGGGACTGATCAAGCAGCTCGTTGCGCCTTTTTTTGATCCCGAGGTCGGCGGAGTGATGGGACGCGTTGTGCCCCTCAATGTCGGAAGAAATCTGCTGACGCGCTTACTGGACCTCGAGCGCGCCGGCGGGTACCAGGTGGATCAGCAGGCCCGAATGAATCTTCGGCTAGTGCCGCAACACGGTGGGACGGTTGCCGGCGTGCGGCGGTCCGCCCTGCATGAAATCGGTGGCTGGAACGACAGCTCTCTCACCGAGGACACCGACCTGACCTATAGACTCCTGCTCGCCGGCTGGAAAACGGTCTACCAGAATCGCTCCGAGTGCTACGAAGAGGTTCCCGAGATATGGTCCGTGCGCATCCGGCAAATCATGCGTTGGGCCAAAGGCCATAACCAGGCGATGGTGACGTACGCTCGAAGGCTGTTTTTCGGTCGACATCGGGCGGTGTGGCGCGAACGGGTCGATGGCCTCTTGTTGCTCGGCGTCTACGCAATGGCCCCAGTCACTCTCCTAGGATGGGTTCTGGCGCTCGCAGTGTTCTATCAGCGGCAGAACCTCTTTGACGGTCTCCTCGCGATACTCTGTCTGACAACCTATTCGGCTGTCGGAAATTTCGCCGCATTTTTCGAAATCGCCGCCGCGGCACGGCTCGACGCGACTCCCATCCGCATTCGTATTCTTCCTCTTCTTGTGCTGGGATTTCTCGTCAGCATCGTGGCTGTTTCCCGAGCGGCGATGTCGCAACTTTTCGCTCCACTTACAGGCGCGAAATTCCATTGGGATAAGACGGAGCGGTTCCGGGTGAGCTCGTGAAGCCGTCTGCGGCAACTGCACTACTCGTCCTTTCGGAAAGCGTCCTCCTGGCTCTCCCGCTGCTGCCGGCCATCGATGAGTTGCTCCGCAAACGCGACGCAAAACCGCTGGAAGTAATTCAGAAACATGCGGGTGACATTACGTATTTCGCCCGCGGTTTCCGGAGTTACCTCGGCCCGCTGCTCGAGCGCCTGCGGCAATGCGAGGTGACTCGCAGCAACGGACGTGGGCGTCTGAAGAATAACGAGGAGTACTTACTGCTTGGAGACGACCGGGAATCGTTCGTAAGGGCAGCCAGTCTTCACGGCCCCCTCTGCGAGTTGCTAATCGCTGCCGGGATCAACGCTACGCTCCCCAACGGACTCAATTTCGTCAAGGAAGTCTATGCCGCCAAATCGCTCCTCAGCGGAGAACGAAATTCCTTTCGCGCGCTCCTTTGCGACGAGGACGTTCGTCTCCGTCAAGGCAGCGAAACAATGCGCTGGGCCCATGCTGTCGGCCGATTTCGAGCAGACGCAGGCTGCAATTTGTACGGCCGAGTTTCATCCGATCGCGAAATTCTGCTGTCGCACGGCTGCACGTTCCAGCGGCTGCACGCGCCGCGCATCGCGCTCGGATACGTGCCCGGCGATCGGGCAACAAGTTCCGGCGCAGTCGCACAAGCAACGCGCCCGCTGTCACGCCGGCTGATCGACGGCGACTTCGAGATTCGCCCGGGTGAGGTGATACCGGAAAACCTTGTCGCACGCGGAACGCTGCGGATCGGAGCAGGAGCCCGGATGCTCGGAGGGGTCAAAGGTAACCGCTCGGTCATCCTGGAGGAGAAGGTTGTCGTGAGCGGCAGCTTAATCAGTTCCGGCGAGATGCATATCGGTCACGCATGCCGGATTGGCGGTCCGCTTCTCGCCGAGCACCGGATTGAGATCTCTTCGGGAGCCGTTTGTGGAACGCCCGATGCGCCAACAACGGTGAGTTCGCCCATCGTAAACGCCACGGAAGGCAGCTTGTTTCATGGGACGCTCTGGGCCCGGGAAACAGGCCAGGTCATCGCGCGTCGATGAAAGCGCGGCGAACTATGTTTGCATCCATCGCGCTGTGTGTGTTGGCGGGGCTGTCTGTAAGGTTTTTCGCTCTCCACAAAAAACGCGCGCAAGCGTTTAGTGTCGATCGGCTTCTGCTGTTGGTCCCGGACGGCACCACCTTTTCCGACCCGCGCGTCACCGTCTGGCTGGATGCAGGCGACGAACAAGGCCTTCATGTCGTGCCGATGCACGATTCCACTTATTTGAATCCCCTGAGTCCTTTGACCGGCAGCCATCAATGCGCGGGTGTGATTTTGCCCGACACGATTCATGCGCGCGCCGGCGATCTCCTCACGAACGCAGTCCGCAACTATGTGACGCGTGGTGGAAACCTGATGCTCGTCTACGATGCGGCGACTGAATCGCTCGATGGGTTCTACGCGAAAGACCAGTCGCCCCTGTCAGACGTTGCCGGCGTTAAGTACGCGCTCTATTCGTCGCTCGCGGCGCGCATGATCGAATCCGGCCCTGTGAGCGGAACAATCGCCGCTCTCGACGAATTGGGCGTGCCACCCGGTAAGTACTATCCACTCGGGCCGCCCGGGATCCCCGCTGCGGTCGACACGGAGACAGCCGAACTCCGCCGGTATGAATACGGCGGCCTGGAATATTCGAGTTTTGTCACGGCGAACAACTACACGGGACAAGCCTTGCTTCATTCGCGCGCGGGTCTCGTCGCGGGCTATGCGCGATATGGCCGGGGTTCCGTCCTTTTCGTGAATCTGCCGCTGGGATTCTTGGCCAGTTACACAGATGGATTGCCTCTTCATTCATTTCTGAAGTTCTTCGCGACCAAAGTTCTTTCGCTTCCTTACTTGATGACCGTTCCCGACGGAATCGGCGGCATCGTCCTCGATTGGCATGTCGACTACGCAGGCGCCATCAAGCCACTCGAAGAAATGAACACCTGGACGATCGTGCAGCAGGGTCCCTACTCGGTGGATTTCACGGCTGGTCCTGACGACAACGCAATCGGTGACGCACAAGGACTAGACGTTCCCCGCAACGCAGCCGTTCAAGATCTCATTCGCCATTACGAACAACTGGGCTACGAAATCGGCAGTCACGGCGGTTGGCTGCACAACTACTTCGCGGCGCACGTCAACGACACGGACGCCGCGCAAATGCAGCAGTACCTCGCATTCAACAAGGAAGCGATCGAAAAAGTTACCGGCAAGCCCGTGCGCGAGTATTCGGCGCCGGTCGGCAACCATCCCCAGTGGGTGACCGACTGGCTCGCGCGGCACGGCGTCGTTGCCTACTACTTCACCGGCGACACAGGCATGGGACCGACTCTCGGATACCGCCACGGCAGGCGGGCCGGAACTTCGATCTGGGCTTTCCCCATCCTGCATCTCGATCGCGCCGCGACATTCGAGGAAATGCCGAAGTACGGTTATACCGACGACATCGTCGAGCAGTGGCTCGACGACGCCACCGATTTCGTAGCGAACCACCGCCAAGTGCGCCTCATCTATTTTCACCCGCCCGGGATTGTGCGCTACCACGCGGTCGTCGATCGGTGGATGCAAAAAACCGCGCAATTGAAAGCCGCTGCCAGGTTTCGCTGGTACACGATGCCGCAGATCGCCGACTTCCTCAACGTGCGCAAGACCACAAAGTGGACCGTCCACAACACCGACGGTTTAGCGATTTTCGAAGCAACAGACCCGCTCACCTTGGCCCACCAGGCGTGGTGCTTACCGAGAACTTCATACTCTGAACCGCGGGTTGTTTCGGGCAACGCCCACGTCACTTCCGATGACAACGCATGGTTTGTCATCGCCGGAGGAGGAAGGCGACTGACGTTCGAATCGAGATTGGTCGCGAAATGAAAACCATGAGCCGTTACGCCGCGAGGCGGTACACCACACTTGTTGGATTGTTGTTTGTGATCTGCGTGTCCGCGCCAGCGTCGAGCGCGCAACAAGCCGGTGCTCTCGCGGATCCACAGCAGTCATCGTCCCAGCAGAGCGCTGTACACGAATCGGTCGAATCCCCGATCCGCCTTTTGACCAACTTCGTCGAAGCGGGAGGCAGCTATGAGCAGTTGTCGAATGGCTACGGCCGATGGAGTGGCGGGTACTTTCGTGCCGTAGTGTCGGCAGGCAAGAACACGTTAACCGCCGAACTAAACGGCCAACACGAATTTGGAGATGCCGGCACCTACGTCGATGCCGGAGACACGTTCAATTTCAGCGACGCGTGGTACGGCTCCGTCACAATGGGTTCCAGCGTTGGAGGAGTCTTCTGGCCCCGCTCGCGTTTGGATTCGTTTCTGAATCGCAAATGGCTCGGCCGCCGACAATTCATCACTACGTTCGGCTATGGATACGATCATGCGAAGGATGTTCACAGTGACCATAGCTACTTCGTCGGCACCACCTATTACTTCAATGCGCCGTGGATTCTCGAGGATGGAATTCGGTTCAACGTAAGCAATCCCGGCACCGTGTTTTCGCCTTCCGCCTTTGTTGCGGTCACGCAGGGAACGGATAAGAAGTATTACGTAACGCTGAACGCGGAAGTGGGACAGGAGGCCTATCAGGTCGTCGGTGCCACGTCAGTGCTCACGCGATTCCCAAGTCAGACCGCCACCCTCACTTGGCGGCAGTGGGTCGGGCGGAGTTGGGGATTCAACCTCATCGCTGACGTTTACCACAGCCCCTATTACCACCGAGGCGGAGGAAGCCTTGGTTTCTTCAAAGACTTCTGATCTGGCCGCGTCGCGTGCCTCAGCCCACCCGCGGCCACCGCTCGATCTCGGCCGCTTTCGCGGTCATCGCGGTGGGCTGATTTCCACTCATCGGGCCCTGGCCAGATTTGTGCTCAATCCATTGGACCTCGTCGTCTCTGTGGCGCTCGTCGCTTTCTTATCGGTCCTCTGGCTGGTTCTCCTGCCTTTCGTTTGCCGGTTCTGGCGAGTGGTATTCGCGCGCGGTGCTCGAATGCTCGCGCTGAACGCAGCGGTCGGCATTACGGACCGCCGCTTCACGGCCTACTTCCATCTTTCCGTCCCTTATCCCCGGGTGGAAAGCATCGCGCCTACATCAGGACTCTGGTGGGCTACCGCACTCGCCGTTTTGCTTCTCCTTGGCGCGAGTTTCCTTCTGAAGAACAACTATATTCCCTTTGCCTATCTGATTCGCGCAGCGCTGTGTGTCCAGGTTTCCGCTCTGGCTTACTTCGCTTGGTCGCCCGCGGCTTTTCCGCACACGTCCAGCGGTTATCTGGAAGGTCTCGTGGGTTATGGCATCGTCTTGATCTCGATCGTTCCGGCGCTCTTCGGATTCACCTACTTCATCTTCGATTTTGGCCTGTTCCGTAAAGTGCTGCTCACCTTGATGACGATGCTTCATCTCTGCCTGTTCATCCCGCTGCAGGCGCTGCTCCACGCCGTCATTCTGCAGAAATCGATTCTGTTCATGCCCGTGCTTTACATCATCTTCGGTCTGCCTTTGGACATTCTTGTCGTGATCGCCTTCTATTCGTGGGGAATGAGCTGGTCGTCGTAGTGCGCTGGGAAATACCGCAGCCGCGTCCGATCACGAAGGGTTCACAAAATCGGAGCGGTTTTTTTTCTGCCTAACTGCCCTCTCGCTTCTGCCTTTTACTCGTACCTCAGTGCGGTCAACGGATCCACGCGCATCGCCTTCCGCGCGGGCATGTAGCAGGCCAGCAGTGCGGCGCCGACAAGCACGAACGAAACTGCCGTAAGTGTCAGCGGATCCCACGCGCGAACTCCATACAGCAATTCTGAGAAGCTCGACACCACGCGTACCAGCGTAAACGCGGCGATCGCGCCAACGCCAACGCCGGCGAGAGCGAATTTCAGTCCCTGCCCGATTACCAGCCGGAACACGTCTCGCGGGTGGGCGCCCAAAGCAAGGCGAACGCCCATCTCATGCGTACGCTGGCCCACGCCATACGAGATCACTCCATACAGTCCGATGACGGCCAGCAGAAGCGCCACAGCCGCAAACGCGCCGAGCAGCATCATCGCAAAGCGTCGCGAAGCGAGCGACCCCTGAATGATTTCATGCATCGTTTGGAAGCTGGTCAGAACCTCGTTGCTGTCCAGGTGATCGCTGGCGTTGCGAATCGACTCCACTAGCCCGATCACATCTCCCGAGGAGCGCACCACAACGCTTGTGTTCGATGGCACGACCGACATCACGGCGTCGGACAATTGCATGAAGGGAAAATACACTTGCGCGCGCAGCGAATTCCCCGCGTCTGTGTCGAGTCCCCATTGCTTCACATGACCCACCACGCCGACAATCTCGAACGGAAACGTGTGTGTCGCGTCTCCCTGACAGATTGACTGACCGACGGCGTTCCCGTTCGGGAAATATTTCCGCGCGAGCACCTCATCGACCACGACGACATACCGCGAATGCTCGTTGTCCTCCGCTGTGAGGAATCGGCCCTCAAGCAACGGGATGCGCATGGCCTTCAGGTAGTCCGGACCGACGATGTAATCCAGCATTCCGTACATCTGGCTTTCGCTCGCGGGACGCGGCTGGCTGCAAATCCAGAAGTTTTCGTCGTCCTCGTTGTACATCGGAAGCGCGCCCCAGCTCAGCGACTCCGCTTGCACGCCGGGAACCGCGGCCATGGTCGCGTCGAAATTACGAAGCGTCTGGCGAATCTCCGCCGGCGGCGCGTGCGACATTTGCGGCGCCATTGCAAGATTGAACGTGATGAGGTGATTGGGATCGAATCCCGGGTTCACATTCCACAGTTGCGCCAGACTTCGGATCAGCAAGCCCGCTCCTGCAAGCAGAACCAGCGCCAGCGCCATCTGAACCATCACCAGCGCTCCTTGTGTGCGATTTCGCGAGCCGCCCGCGCCGCGAGTGCCTTGTTTCAGAGTTTCGTACGAGCCCCGGCGCGCGATCTGAATTGCCGGAAGCAGCCCAAAAAAGATCCCTGCGCATACTGTTATCAGGGCACTGAACCACAGCACTCGAGCGTCGATTCCCACTTCGCTCGCTCGCGGCAACGTGGCAGGCAGCGCCGCAAGAGCGGCGCGTGTACCCGCCGCGGCTATTGCCACACCCAAAGCGCCGCCGATCCCGGCAAGGAGCATGCTTTCGGTCAGCATCTGGCGCACCAGCCTGCCCACTCCCGCGCCAAGAGCGGAACGCACCGCGACCTCGCGCGCGCGTACTCTCCCGCGAGCCAGCAGCAGGTTGGCCACGTTCACGCACGCGATCAGCAGGACGAGCCCCACGGCGCCGAGCAGCAACAGCAAAAAGCCTCGCACCCGACCGACCATTGTCTCCTTCATTGGAGTCAGCCCGGCTCCCATATCCTTGTCCGCCTCGGGATAGGTTTTCGCCAACTCCCCGGTCACGCGCGCCATGTCCGCTCGTGCCTGGTCAAGCGTCACACCCGGTTTCAGGCGCGCGATCCCATGAATTCCCAGGCCCGCGAGCCGGTTGCCAACCAGCCGGTTCGGAAATTGTCCCAGCGGCGTGTAAACATCTACCGCATCGAAGTACGTCATCGGCAAATTGAGATGGCCTGGGAACACGCCGACGATGGTGTAGCCCTTGCCGTCCAGCGAAATCTCTCTGCCAACCACTGTCGGCGAACCACCGAATTTTCGCTGCCACAGGTCCGTGCTGATCACCACGTCGTGCGAAACGCCGATTTGATCGTCTCGCTGTGGGAAATTACCCCCAAGCACCGGCTTGATCCCAAGTACCGGGAAAAAATCCGACGTGATCGCCGCAGCATTCAACTCCTCCGGTTTCCCCACCCCGGTCAGCAGATATCCTGTCGCCCGCGAAACGGCGAAAAATGAAAAACATTGGTTCAGGCGATGCCAATCGAGAAAATTCGGATAGGAAATCGAGCCATGCGGGTACAGCCGTTTGCTTGCATAAACAGTCACTAAGCGGCCCGGATCGGGATAGGGCAGGGGATTCAAAAGCACGCCGTTAACAACCGAGAAGATCGCCGTGTTTGCCCCGATGCCGAGCGCCAGTGTCAGCAAGGCGACGATTGTGAATCCCGGCGACTTGCGCAGCATCCTGCCCGCATACCGAACATCGGAAAACAGTGATTCGAGGAAGGGAAGTCCGCGCTGATCGTGAACCGCTTCTTTAATCTGTTGCTCTCCGCCAAGCTCCAACCGCGCTGCGCGACGCGCCTCGTCGAGCGCCATTCCGCGCCGGACGTTCTGCTCGACCAACATCTCGAAATGCGTCTGTAGTTCGTCATCCATCTCATGCCCGCTGCGGCGTGACGCAAACATGCCGAACACTCGCATCGCTATGCTTTTCACCCAGTTCATCTCATTCACCGTTGTGCAAGGAGCAGCTTCGTCTTTCGGGTTCGCGGATCAGCCGCTCGCGATCGCCACTTGCTTTTCCCGGCCGGGACAGGTCAGCCGATCTACCCGATGTTTTCCGCGCCTCGCAGCATGCGCCCGATCAACGACGCCATGCGCTCCCAATTTTCCGCCTCGACTTCGAGCTGTCTTTTTCCCGATTTGGTCAGCGAATAGAAGCGCGCCCGCCGGTTGTTCTCCGAAACGCCCCACTTCGATCGGATCCAGCCGCGCTGTTCGAGCCGCACGAGCGCCGGATAAAGCGTCCCTTGATTGAGCCGCAGCATATCTTCGGAGACTTGCTGGATGCGCCGCGCGATTCCGAAACCGTGCAGCGGCCCCAGCGAATCGAGCGTTTTCAGCACAAGCAGGTCCAGCGTGCCCTGCAAAACTTCCGCTTTGCTTGCGGTAATCATGTTTTGTGCTAACCCCCTGTTGAGCGTCAACAGGACAGTGCACCTACTTCTGTTGATTGTCAACAGGAAATGGGAGGGTCGCCTTACTGGCCTGCAATCAAGCGCTAGTGGGGTCGTTCGGAGGAACCACGCCTGCTTCTTTTCGTCCGACGCTGGTGCGACGGCTCACCCAGCATCGCAGGTGTGACGTTCAGGCTGATGCGAACCCAGCGCTCCTGGTGCGACAACTTGGCCTGCTGGATCAACGCCTGAATAAATGCGGCTTGTTCGCGGGTCAGCTGCATTTGCTGCTGCGTTTTGGGGTCGGAGAGACTCATCGAACCGAGCACGCGGAACGTGTCGAGAAGTGCTGAAAGCTCGATTGCTTTCGTCATCGAGCTACACTCGGCGTCGAGAGCGAGGTGAATCGTGTCGCCCCCCGGCTGGCCGGAAAGGGAGAGCGACTGAATGCTGCGGACGATACTTTCCAGTTGCGGCGAATTCTTGAAGCTCGCGTAAAAATCCGACGGCAGTTGACTCGTGTTTGCGACGCCGAACATCGGCGCCCCGGCCACGCGCTGGATGCGTGCCTGTATGGAAGGATCGGAGGATGCCGGCTTGGTTGCTCCCGGCATATCCAGCAAATCCTCCGCACGATTCCCACTCGCGATAGCGATCCGGGTAGGCGAGAGAAACTCGAAGGCGACGTCCGGTTTTCCGGGGACGATGTAATGTTTCTCGGTGCCGATCGTTTCGGATCGACCACCGACTCGCAATGCATACGCAACAATCTTTTGCTGGTCGAATCTTCCATCCGCAATCGCGAGCGAAGGGTTGGCACCCGCATCGTTCGCCGCAGGAGTTAACTCGTGCGGCCAAAACGCGATAGCTGCCTTATTGAGGTCTCGACTGTAATCAAACCCCGTATCACGCACGAATTGTGCGTAGTCCCGGTCAATTCCCTCGCTATGGCGCTCCGGAGTAGTAGTTTCCGTAAGTCCAAGAAGCCCAGTCAAAGGCGAGTTCGGCAGCTTTCGCAGTGCCGCGACATCTATATATGCAATGGCAGGAGCGTTCGCCGGCAGCAGATCCAATAGCGTTGGAGCAGGCCCCTTGCTTACCGAGGGCGCTGGCAATGGGCGGCTCGAATGATAAAGGTAGATTCCGATGCCCGCAGCGACAACGCACACCAGAACAGCAACCGCAATCAAGGCCCGTTTTGTCGACGACAGCGCCATAAGACAGCTGTTTCAGAAGCCGCACTTCGGTGGTACGGATAATCCGGAGCCAACGGCCAGCCGCAATCGCCCATCATTGGCCGTCCCGCGGAAAAAAGCAAATCCATGCGAGCAGGCAACGGCGCCCCCGGATGCCGCGTCCTAAGTAAAACAGGGCGTCCAGCCGCTGACACGGAACTTGCCTTGACCTCCAGAGCAACATACACGACGCGAATTTTCAGTGCTGTTGCTTTACTGTCGATTGCCCTGTCCGTTGACTCGTTCGGCTGGCCGGTGACCGCGAGCCTTTCCGCCCACGCGCATGCGCATCGATCCGTCGCAGCGGCGATTCCCGATGCAGACGAAATTCTGAACAAATATCTCGACGCGACGGGCGGCAGCGAAGCCTGGAAGAAGATTTATTCGCGCGTCTCGCAGGGCAACGTCATTATTCCGTCGATGAACCTCATCGGTACGGCGGAGATGTTCGAAGGTGCGCCCGACCGCGCCCTCGTCAAAATCACCGTTTCCGATTCGACCTTTCTCGAAGGCTTTGACGGAAAAATTGCCTGGTCCAGCGATCCCAAGCAGGGAGTGCGCGAGCAAACTGGCGCGCAAGTTGCCGAAACACGGCGCGCGTCGGATTTTCGATTTCCCCTGGATTTTCGAAAACTTTATCCCAGAATCGCCGCGCCCACTGCCACGACGTTGGACAACCGCTCCGTGTACGTGATTGATGCGATTCCGCCCGGCAGTGAAAAGCCCGACCGCGCGTACTTCGACGCGCAAACCGGTTTTCTCGTTCGAATCGTTACCCAGCATCATAATGATGACGGAACAGTGGAGCCGTTCGAAGAGGATTTCAGCGATTATCGCGCGGTCGACGGCGTGAAGATTCCGTTCAAAATCCATCAAACGGGCGCGCAGGTGGATTTCACGATTCTTATTAAAAGTGTGCGCCAGAACGTCCCGCTGGACGATACTCGATTTTTAAAGCCGGTTGCACAGTAGGGCACCTGACAGGTAATCTGAAGCCTGCGGAAGCCCTTGGCGGCATGACGTTTGCGTGGTTGTGGCGATCGCTTGCAATCGGATTGCCGCTGTGATACTTTTACTCGGTTTGCCAGTGCTGGCGTAGCTCAGCTGGTAGAGCATCTGATTTGTAATCAGAGGGTCGGGGGTTCAATTCCCTCCGCCAGCTGAAAATTGAGGGATCGGATTTTTGCGCGTTTGCGGATTCCTCGCGACAAAAGGCGTCAGGGCTGGTGTCTCCGGACACGAGCCCTTTCTGCATCGCGGAGTGCCTCAACACAGAGCAGTTCGTTTCAGTTCTGAGTGGCCCCTTCAGGGCATGAACGAAAAGGATGCTGTTTGAAGCGGGAGTGGATAAACGATGAGCCTGCCCGCAGTAGGCAGGCCTGCCTGCAGCCAGGGACGTTTGTCCGCAGCGGTTCCGCGGGACGGGTGGGTGAGTGGCTAAAACCAGCAGACTGTAAATCTGCCGCTCCTTGCGGGCTACGGAGGTTCGAATCCTCCCCCGTCCACCAGATTTTGCGGAACGAATTCGCGGAGCGATTCACTCACTCAAGAGCGAATCATCGGAACTGAACGCAACGCGGTGGACATGTTAAGAAGGCGCGCGAAGCGAAATCCCGTGGTGGACCGGTTGGGCCTGGGTAGCTCAGTTGGTAGAGCGCGTCCTTGGTAAGGACGATGTCACCGGTTCAATCCCGGTCCCAGGCTCCAGAATCGTGGCGAGCGGCTGAATTTGGATAGCAGGGCATGCGGAATGAGCGGGGGTAACTCAGGGGTAGAGTCTCTGCCTTCCAAGCAGATGGTCGCGGGTTCGAATCCCGTCCCCCGCTCCATCATGCCGTCGTCATAAAGATTTTTGGCTGCGGCTGAAACCGCGAGCCGTAACTAACCCGAGGATAAGCGAGCAATGGCGAAGGAGAAATTCGAACGAAGCAAGCCGCACGTAAACGTGGGGACGATCGGTCACATTGACCACGGGAAGACGACGCTGACGGCGGCGATCACGAAAGTGCTGTCGAAGAACAATCCGAAGGTGGCGTTTCGCGCC
>DASUJR010000129.1:0-6226 GCA_036279175.1 Candidatus Acidiferrales bacterium
ATCCCGCGATTATGACCTCCTATGGCGGCTACGGCGTATCGATGACGCCGCAGTTCAGCGTGTTTGTCGCCTTTCTGATGGAGCGCGGATGCCTGTTCGCGCTGCCTAACATCAGGGGCGGCGCGGAACTCGGGAAGCAATGGCACGAAGCCGCCAAGCGGCGCAACCGGCAAAGGGCCTACGACGATTTCCTCGCAGCTGCCGAGTGGCTGATCGAGACGCGACGCACGGCGCCCCACAAGCTCGCGATTTTTGGCGGGTCGAATTCAGGGTTGCTGGTGGGCGCCGCGCTGACCCAGCGGCCCGAACTCTTCCGCGCGGTCGTGTGCATGGTTCCCATGCTCGACATGCTGCGCTATCACCTGTTCGACAATGCGCAGGTCTGGCGAGAGGAATTCGGCACAGCAGACGACCCGGAAGATTTCGCCATCCTTGCTCGCTACTCGCCGTACCACCAAGTGCAAGACAAAACAGCCTACCCGGCCACCATGATCGTTTCCGGGGATGCCGACCGGAACTGCAACCCGCTGCACGCAAGAAAGATGACTGCGCGACTCCAAGCCGCAAACGTTTCCGGGCGGCGGATATTTCTCGATTACAGCGAGTTTCGCGGACACTCGCCGGTACTGCCGCTGAGCCAGCGAATCGAAGCGTTGACCGACCGGATGGCCTTTCTGTGCGACCAATTGGGCCTGCCAAGCGTGATGCAGGAGGAGAAAACGTGTCGTTTCTCGGCTTGAAAGCGTATCTGCTGCTCATCTACTTCGACCTGTACCTCGCGCGCGGGAACTTCGAGCCGCTGTACGAACGAGTGCGCCGCTGCCCGGTGCGGAGGGTGGCGTCTCCAGAGAATGTGACCGAGCGGATCTGCTCGGCGATGGATATGGCCTGCATCTGGTACTGGAAAGAGGCGCTCTGCCTGCAACGTTCGGCCGCGACCACCTGCCTTTTGCGGCGGCACGGTGTGGCGGCACAACTCGTCATCGGGGCGCAGCAACTTCCATTCAAGGCGCACGCCTGGGTCGAGGTCGACGGTCGCGTGGTGAACGACAAGCCGTACATGCACGAGATGTACGCAGTCCTCGACCGCTGCTGACGGGATTCACTTTTTTTCGAGTGGGAGGCAAGCAAGTCGTGAGCGTTCAGTTCGGAAGATGGAATTTCGACGGCGGGCCGGTTGACCGGGAATACGTTGGTAAGGTCAACGCGCTTCTCGCGCCGTACGGGCCGGACGGCTACAGCTCGCATTCTGCCCCAGGGGCCACCATCCTTTATCACGCCTTCCATACAGCCAGGGAGTCGCGAAGGGAGAAGCAGCCGCACATCTCAAACTCGGGCGCCGTGATTACCTGGGACGGGAGACTGGACAACCGAAACGAGCTCATCCGAGAACTCGCCGATGTGCTCACGACCAATTCGACAGACGTCGAGATCGTGGCAGCAGCCTACGAAGAATGGGGAGAGAAGTCGTTTGCGAAGCTGATCGGAGACTGGGCGATCGCAATTTGGAGTCCAGTGACGCGGTCTCTGATCCTGGCCAAAGACGTAATTGGCGCACGTCACCTTTATTACGCCGTTGAAGAATCACGGATCACATGGAGCACGATACTCGATCCGCTGGTCCTGCTCGCCGGGCGCAAGTTCCAGCTGTGTGAGGAATACATCGCCGGCTGGCTGGGATTTTTCCCCGCAGCGCATCTGACGCCCTATATCGGCATCGACTCCGTTCCGCCGTCCTCGTTTGTACGACTTCAGCCGGGAAAATGCGAGATCCAGAAGTACTGGGATTTCGACCCGCACAAGCGGATCCGCTACCGGACAGACGCCGATTACGAAGAACACTTCCGTATCGTTTTTGGCGAAGCTGTCCGCCGGAGACTTCGTTCCGACAGCCCGGTTCTTGCAGAACTGAGCGGAGGGATGGATTCTTCATCCATCGTATGCATGGCGGATGAAATCATTGCACGAGGAATGGCGGAAACACCGCGACTCGACACGATCTCGTATTATGACGACTCCGAACCTAACTGGAATGAACGCCCGTACTTCAGCCAGGTCGAAGAAAAGCGCCGCAAAAAGGGGTGTCACATTGCCGTAGCTTACTTGAACGGCCTTCGATTAAACCTCAGTTCAGAAACATTCTTGCCCATTCCGACTATCAGTCTCGCGACACGCGAGATGCAAGCCGAATTCTCTAAATGCTTACTCTCGCAAAGGAATCGAGTGGTCCTATCTGGAACCGGTGGCGACGAAGTCGCGGGCGGCATCCCGACACCAGTGCCGGAACTTGCGGACCTTCTTCGGGCCGGTCGCTTCAAACTCCTCTTCGATGGTCTAACTGCCTGGGCGTTGACCAAGAGAAGGCCATGGCTTCATCTCCTATTTGAGACCGTGCGGACCTTTCTCCCAGTCGTTCTCGTTGGTGTGCCGCAGAACCGGCAACCCGCATCGTGGCTAAACAGAGACTTCTCGATGCGATATCGGCTCGCTCTGACCGGTTACAAAACCCGGCTGAAGCTATTTGGGCCACGACCCAGCTTTCAGGAGAGCCTGAAGACGCTTGACGCGTTGCGACGGCAAATCCAATGCCATGGTCTGCGATTCGACGCTCTTGCCGAGACGTGCTATCCCTATTTGGACCGCGACCTTCTCGAATTTCTCTGTGCTATTCCCCGAGCGCAGCTTGTTCGACCAGGTGAGCGTCGCCTGCTGGCTCGGCACGCATTTATTGGGATTGTGCCGAGCAAAGTGCTCAGCAGAAAGCGAAAGGCATATGTCGTACGAAAACCCATCATGGCATTGGCGGACAGCAGCCACACTGACATGTACGGGCCCACGGTGGGCAGCCGCATCGGCATCATCGACCACACGAAACTTATGTGTGCATTGGAAGGGCTTAAGCGCGGAGATTCGATTTCAACGGTCGCTCTGATGCGCATGACTGCCCTAGAAGCCTGGCTAGAGCGCACAATTTCAAACGGCGGACGCAGAGAGAGATTGAGCTGCACCGGACGGAGCCGGGTTGGATCGTCCGAAGGTACCGTCCAGACACTTCTCAGCTGAGAGAATCGCACAACGAGAGGAGGTGAAACAGAATGGAGTATGAGAAACCACAACTGAATCGCTTGGCCGATGCGATGAGTTCAATCCAAGGAACGAAAGAAAGTCCTATGCATGACGGCATCGCAACAACGGTCAACGCGTACGAAGCGGACGAGTAGTACCGAATGAGGGGCGCTCGCCGGCGGGCGCCCCAAAACCCCCGAGCGGAGCGGCCGTCGTATCTTGTCGAACCTTACCGAGAACGACGGACTCAAGCGTAACGATCTGGAAGAGAGCTTCATAGTTTCCTTTGGCGATTCGCGGAGGCATTCGTTCGAGTCGAACTAAAATCTGTTTTCCACCAGTTCTTTGATTTGGCGCAAGCACGCCGCCAGGAATCCTTGAATCAAAGTCAAAGATCGCCCCTGAACCGGAGACGAGATTGTCGCTATTTCTCAATTTCGCGATTCCTGTTTTGGAACTTACCCGTAACACCCGCATTTCAATAGGACAGTAGATGGCCGCGTTCGATACATTCTGAATGTAAGCCCTCGCTGTCACGGTTTGCGTCCGCCGGTCATACTGGATATTCGAGAAAAGAAGGGCGATGCGGTCCGACACATCCTGAAGTTGCGCAAGCCGCGTCGAACCGTTCTCGACCGCGACCGCGTTGACCCAGAGGCGAGCCGTCCATAACTGCCGAGTTCCCGTTCGGTTGTCGATCCACAGAGCGTGAAAAGCGCCTTCTGAATCGGCTGCGAGTCCAATCGTTTCTCCGCCCGTAAGAGCATGGCCCCAATATCCGAACGACGTACGAATTCGCCCACCGGAACGGAAGGGTGGATTACCTCCGCCCTCAGACCTCGCTTCAAGATCTACTTGATCGCCTTCGAGAAATGTCATGCCGGGGCCTGGGAGGGGTACGCTGTGTAAGAACGTGCGCCCGCCATCCAAAGAGGCAGTGAAGCGCAGACGCCAGGACAGCGCGTCCGAACTATCCCCACGGTCACACCAGAGCACGCCCACAACCCCGCTGCGGTTCACAGCAACCACCGGATGAAAATCATCGCTGCTAACGTCCGCTCGCACTCGTTCGGGGTCTTCATCTAGCACGGCAGGAGCAGACCATGATCGTCCTTCGTCCGCCGACCAAGAGAATAGAACTCTGCATGGGCCAAAGCGCGAGTCGGGCCAAGCCAAATACATGCGTCCTCGAAAAACTGTGCGGCCGGAATCCACGGCTAGAGACGGCATCGGCGCACTGTTTCTCCAGGCGTTGCACGAGTACAGATCACCCACAAGAGGCATGGTCAACTGAGGGCTCGTGCGGTCGTTGTACAACAGAATGCGTAGCTTACCCGCAAGAACTGTGCCTTGGTCTTGCAATGGAGTCTGGTTCGCAGTAACACTGGCGAAGGCCGTCGCGAACGTTCCATTTGGGGCTAGGCCACCGGGATAGCCAAACGAAGCGATCTCGCCATCCGTTGAAATGACTGCGCTCGTCCTGAAAGATTTTCCCTCATCGGTCGACTCGTACAACACCAACGGTTCCATGGTTCGTCCCGCAAGCGATTTGCTTGCCACGGTTTCAACCATCAGCAGTTTCTTGCCCAATTTGTCCGCGACCAAGAACTCCCGGTCTCCTCGGGGAAGTGTCAAAATGTGGGACCAGCCTTTCGCACCATCCAACGACTTGTACAAGACGGTCCTTCCGCTCAGTTTTTCCGCCGTGTAGTCAAAAACGAGCGCGGAGTAATAAGCGGTATCGCCACCGAAGGTACACGATGGATCGGAAGACCACAGACCGCCCCCAAATTCGAGAACTTTGGACCAAGTCTCACCGCCATCAAGCGAGGAATAGGCGACGTTCCGGTACAGCTGAACGGATGGAGCCGCGGGCACTAGCATGGAGCACGCTAACAGGTGTTTCGGATCGCTGGGGTCCGCGGCGAGTACTACTTCGGAGTGGTTAAGCGATTCGCTGGTCCGGCTTACAAGTACTACTTGACTGATTTCTATCGTATGACGCCCGGCTCTTCCATCCGTTGTCGAAGCCGCGGCGCTGGCAAGAACGAATGTCAGAAACAAGCCTCGTTTGAGACCTGATAAAGTTCTCTCAGATGCTCGACAAGTGTGACCAAAAAACAAAACGGATCGCATTCCCCACCTATGCCGTTACGAATTCTTTTTGCATTCAGAAAGAAAGACGTAGTGAAAGTTGGAGAGAACGTGGGCCACCTTCCTGAAACAGTGGATTGAGACCACCCAGGCCTTGATTCAACATGGACGTGGATTGGAGCTGTGATACACCGTAGGGGATGATAGCCTGCGGATTGGCGAAGTTGGGATGGTTGAAAATGTTGAAGGCGTCACAGCGAAGCTGCAGGTCGAGTCGATCGGTCAAGGAAAACTTGCGCGCGATGGAGAAGTCAACTTGAGCAAGCGAGAACCCGGGAATATCGTTGCGTCCTTCGCTGCCTTGGGGCCCGACTGGCGGAACACCAAAGGCTGCGGAATTGAGAATCTTGCCGCCGGGCGCCAGGGGATCGCGAATCCAAAAGGGCTGCCCAGGCACGATATCTGGGCGGATGTATGCATATCCCTGCGCCGGGGATTCGACGAATATCGATCCGTTGAATGGAAAGCCGCTTCGCGCAACGACTACTGTGTCGAAAGACCACCCGCGGGTCGCCAAACCAAGTAGACCTGACCGGAGGCTCGGAGCTTCATAGATTAGCGAGCCTGACAAACTTTGACGCACATCGAAATCGGAGGAAGCGTAGTCCTTTGCGGCGGAAATCACTGTGTTCGTGCCGCTGACTACATCACTTGACGAGTTGTCGAGAGAATGCGACCAGGTGTAACTCGCGAGGGCTTTTAGACGTGTTGTAAGAGTCCGGCGATATTGCAACTCAGCTGCGCTATAATTTGAACGAGCGTTGTTCTCGGTCAAATAGAAATACGATTGGAAATTTGAATTGGGCTGGAAATACCCAACGTCTCTGAGCAATTTCCGTCCTGCCTGTCCGACATAGGTGATTGAAAGCGCCTGATCGGTACTTAGTGATTTCTCAAGGGCTACGTTCCATTCGTAGGAGAGCGGCAGGACTAGATTCGGCGAGAATCCGTAAGCGCCGGGATAGGGAGGTCCCGTCGAAGTGCTTGGTAGATACGGGCCAACATT
>DASUJR010000130.1:0-16421 GCA_036279175.1 Candidatus Acidiferrales bacterium
GTGCCAGTTGGACAAGCCGAAGCTTGAGTACGAACGATCTTCGGTTCCAGGTCGAAGGCAAGCCATACCCAATACCCGCAAAGGCGGACGTCACTTTGGACCAAGAAGGTGACAAATGAACAGACAAAACGGCGTTGCCCGGCTCGGCCTCGCCATTGCGGCGACGGTATACCTCGTGTCGCGACGCAGCTGCAATTTGCGGGTGCAAAACGATCCTAAAACACCTGCTCACACATGAACTCGATGCGTTGCTAGGAGGCTTCGTATGAGGTTCGGAACCCGCAATTCCAACACAAACGGAAGCGGCGGCTCGTTTGACTGGCAGACAGTGGCTCTCGTATGGCAAAAGGCAAGAATGGTGCCGGGTGTAGATCCACGGGTGCGCCGGAAGGACTCGTGTGGAGCGTGGATTGACCGCAACAAGTACGGAGACACGACCCCAAATGGCAACGGCTGGGAAATAGATCACATTTTGCCAGTGTCGAGCGGCGGCACAGATCAGCTGTCGAATCTGCAGCCGCTGCAATGGCAAAACAACCGTGCAAAGGCTGACCGCACGCTTGGGTGGAGCTGTGCTGTCGCGGCGGCTAGATAACCGACGGTCGCGTTTAGACACCGGACGCATGATGAGAACGGGGGAACGCTTTTTCGCCCTGCCGAAGTCCCGCCGGTACCTGCGTACGAACTCGCCTTCCCATTTTGGGAATTTCCCGTTTTGAAACTCTGATCCAAATACTGTCTAGTACTATTGCAGATTGGTACTGTACAATCGTGCCGTTTCGTGCTATGCTCCTTCGTTTTTATGCGCACCCAACTCGACAACGCGATGCAAGCCACTCCCCGCAACGTCTCCGAACGGGTGTTACGCGGCTGTCACCATGATGTGTCACTAAAAGAGGACACGTCAGACGGCCTTTCGCCACTCACTACGCGCAAATCCAAACGAATCGCGAGTGACAGAATTGATGGGCACGCCGGCCCATCAAATTTCGCCGTAAGTTTATTCTCATCAACAAAACTGCAGAAATTGATGGGCACAGATTCCGGCGTTTCGAGGGCGCCAATTAACGATACTCAGCGATATCCCAGCGTTACATCCGCTCAGAGACGGTCCGACACCGCAGACCTTTTCTCGACACGCATGCTGAGAAAAGGATCGCGTAAGTGGAGCGGCATCAACAAAAGTTCAAAAATTGGTCGACACACTTTTGCACTGTGTGGCACGCAAGCAGCGAGCAGAAAATCGGAGGTCACTATCGCGTAGCAGATCACAAGTCGCACGGAGCTGGACCGAAGGCGCCAAGGCCAACGCGACCGGTCATGTAGCTCACGTCTTCAGACGTGAGGTCCTTGGGCAGCGGCCAAAAAGCTCCGTTTTCGTGCTAAACTGGCCCGGCAAGAACGGCGAATACAGTTCCTGCCTATGTTTTACACGCTATAAGCGTGACGGCTTACGCGCTTCAGCGCGAACCGATATCACTTAGAGAAGGT
Source organism: Candidatus Acidiferrales bacterium (assembly GCA_036279175.1). Classification (GTDB taxonomy): domain Bacteria; phylum Acidobacteriota; class Terriglobia; order Acidiferrales; family UBA7541; genus Palsa-295. The sequence goes on from DASUJR010000130.1 coordinate 1,492, forward strand.
TAACCATGTCTGGACACTCAAAATGGGCCACGATCAAGCATAAGAAGGCGGCAACGGACGCCAAGCGTGGCGCAGCATTCACGAAAATCATTCGCGAGTTGACGATTGCGGCGCGGAGCGGCGGCGGCGATCCGACCACGAACCCGCGTCTGCGGACGGCGATATCGGCGGCGAAGAACGAAAACATGCCGAACGACAACATCGAGCGCGCCATTCAGCGCGGCACGGGTCAGCTGGAAGGCGAGACGCTGGAAGAAGTGACGTATGAAGGATACGGGCCGGGAGGCGTCGGGGTGCTGGTGCAGGCGGTGACCGGGAATCGCAACCGGGCGGCCGGCGAGCTGCGTCACATGTTCTCGAAACACGGCGGAAACATGGCGGAAACGGGCGCGGTGGGCTGGATGTTCCATCGCAAGGGCGACATTACGGTGCCAAAGGAAGCGGCGGACGAAGAGAAGATGATGGGGATCGTCCTGGACGCGGGCGCGGAGGATTTGAAGGACGATGGGTCGTCGTGGGAAGTGGTGACGCCGCCCGAGGCGATGGAAAAGGTGCGCGAGGCGTTGCAGGCTGCCGGTATCAAGCCGGAGTCGGCGGAAGTGGCGTGGCTGCCGCAGAATTATGTGAAGTTGACGGGCGCGCAGGCGCAGCAGATGCTGCGGTTGGCGGAGTCGCTGGAAGAGCACGACGACGTGCAGCACGTGTACGCGAACTTCGATATCGACGAGAAGGAACTGCAGGCGGCCGTCGCCAGTTGACGACTGCGGATTTGCCACAGAGACCCAGAGACACAGAGAGCCACCTGGCGCTATGAAACCACACCTGCCGGCGGGGGACACGGGCGACGATCGCAAGGCAATCCGCAAGGAACTTGTCGATGCGAAGACGACGCTCGGCAAGTTGATGTCCGCTCACGCGGACAAAATACTGAGGAAAGCGAGAAAACAGCTGCCCACTTCGGTTATCACACTTCAAGGCGGTCAGGTCGAATCGAATCGCAGAAAGTTCTAGGCGGCCGTCGCTCCGCGGCTCGAAAAAGCAAAAGCAGATCCTTCGACTGCATCCCGCGCCGCGCTTCGCGCGGAACTACAAAAACGCGCGGGATTCCGCTCAGGATGACAGCTCGCCGTAGTCAGCGTGCCTAATTCGAAAAAGGGCTTTCGGCGCGGTGTCCCCGCACGTAAACTGATGGCGCGATGGGCGCTGAGCCGGGAGGCGCGGACACGGCAAGCCGTGTCCCTACGAAGAATGGCGGCGGTTCGCAGAGTGAACGGCGAACGCTGCGGGTGCTGGGCGTCGATCCGGCGCTGGCCGGCGCGACCGGCTACGGCGTGGTGGAATGCGCGGGAACGTCGATGACGCTGCTGCGATTCGGCGCGCTGAAGTTTCCGGCGCGTGTGGCGTTTGGATCGCGGTTGCGGGAAATACACCGCGCGATCGCGGAGCTGGTGGAAGAGTTTTCCCCGAATGCTATTGCGGTGGAGGCGGTGTTCACCGCACTGAATATGAAGACGGCGCTGCGCCTGGCGGAAGTGCGCGGCGTGATTCTGCTGGCGGCGGCGCAAGCGTCGGTGCCGGCGTTCAGTTATTCGCCGCGCGAGGTGAAGGCGAGCGTGGCGGGATATGGCGGCGCGTCGAAGCAGCAGATGCAGCAGATGGTGGGCTCGCTGCTGAGGCTGTCGTCGATTCCGGAGCCGGCCGATGCGGCTGACGCGTTGGCGGTGGCGCTGTGCCACGCGTATCTCTCGCAAGCGCGCGAACGAATGGCCGCGGCGCTGGGTACCGGGCCGGGAACCTCAACAGGCGTTCGACGAAACTCCGGGCGGGCAATTCGCGTGACAAGCTAACTTATGAGCATCCGAAGAAGGCTTTCCCTGCTGACCGTTCTGGCACTGGGGCTTGCGCTGACGCCGCTGGCGTGTGTCGCTTCGCAGGAAACGGCAGCTTCGGGGGCTTCGGGGGTTTCGGCACAGGACGACGCGTCGGCTGGGTCGCAAGCCGCGACGATCACGTTTACGAAGGTGTTCAAGTCGAGCTATCCGGAATACGTGCAGGTGAAGGTGAACGAGAGCGGCGCGGGGACATTCGACATTCGCCAGCTGGACGAGAGCGCGAATCCGCAGCCGCTGAATGTTGGTCCGGAGCTGGCGCAGAAGCTGTTTCGCCTGGCGGCACAGCTGCACGACTTTCAGGGGGTCAAGCTGGAGGCGCACCGGCGCATCGCGAACCTGGGGCAGAAGACCTTCCGGTACGACAAAGGCAGCGAATCGTATGAAGTGGCGTTCAATTACACGGAGAACGAGCCGGCAAATGAGCTGCTGAATATTTTCGAAGGGCTGTCGCGCGAAGAAGGCGACATTTCGGATTTGAAGCGGACGATGCGCTACGATCCCCTGGGCGTGAACGACGTCCTCATGCGGGTACAGGTCGACTATAAGCAGAAGCTGCTGCCCGAACCAAGTCAGCTGCTCCCCACGCTGGACGCGATCGCCAAGAACGATCAGATCATCAATATAGCGCGGGATAAAGCGCGCAACCTCGCCGGGCAGATCCGCACGGAACATACGGACTAGCGCGCTAGAAGCGCGACCCGACTGACGCGCAATAAGCGCGATCTGACTGACGCGGCGACGGCGTCCAAGACGGCCGGACTGGATGATCCGGATCTAGCATTCGCGAAAAGCTAAAGCCACCGAGCGGTTGAAGCGAATTTCCCACCTCCTACATTTCTAGTTGATGCCGTGAATGGTTGCGATCTAGTGCTGCTTCCGGCACATTTGTTTCGAGAGCGGCCCGTGATTTCCGGCGGATGTGGGAACCGGCCGCCGAAATAATTAAGGGCGCGTGCGGTTGCGACGAGGGTTGGAATTACCGGCTTCGAGCAGATTTTGCGCAGGGAAGCTTGCGCGAGCCATCGAGGCGAACGATAGAAATATATTCAAAATGCACGGCATAGCTGCTATCTTTCGGTCTGGTCAGAATCTTGCTCTCGCGGCGACGTCCTTAGAAGTCAGAAGTATCCCCAAGGCACAAAGGGATTTAACAGTTTCGTTGGGCGGATGCGCACCCCTGAAGTGTTACTGTACCTCATCCGTCCTTCCGGACAGTAGGCGGAGATAGCTTGTGCCTCTAGACTCACAAAAGATTTGACGAACGGCGTTACTGGCAAACCGGCCAAGGTTTCATGCTCTTCAGTTCTTTGCGCAAGTGCTGAAAGGGATTGCGAACATGCCAGCTCGGCTGCACAAGCTATTCGCCACAAAAGGTCTTCATTATTTCGGTGCCGCGCTTCTGGTGACCTCGATTGCCATGCTGGGCGGGTGCGCGGGCGTTACCTCCAATGCAAAAGACGGCGGCGGCTCGGGCTCCGGCTCCGGCGGCAGCGGATCTTTAGCTGTGTCCACTGCCACGCTACCGGGCGGTACGGTCGGAACGGCGTATTCGGCCACCCTACAGGCGAGCGGAGGAACGACCCCATACGCGTGGAGCGTGAGCAGCGGCACACTCCCGGCCGGACTAAGCCTGAACGCTACGTCTGGCGCGATTTCGGGGACGCCGACTTCGTCGGGAACTTCTACGTTTACGATTCAGGTGGCGGATGCGAACAGCGGGACGGCAACAAAATCGCTGAGCATCGCGGTCGCGGCGGCAGGGCAAACGCTTTCGGTCTCGACTACCAGTTTGGCCGCCGGTACGGTCGGAACGGCGTATTCGGCGACGTTGCAAGCGAGCGGAGGAACGACCCCGTACTCGTGGGGTGTGAGCAGCGGTTCTCTGCCGGCAGGACTGACGCTGAATGCGTCGTCTGGAGCAATTTCGGGGACGCCCACGGCGTCCGGCAGCTCGAACTTTACTGTTCAGGTGAAAGACGCAAACAGTGCGACGGCGACAAAATCGCTGAGCATCTCAGTTAGCGCGGCGGCTCAGGCACTGGCGATCACGACAACGTCCGTTCCGGACGGATCGACCAATACCGCGTACTCGGCCTTTCTCTATGCGGCCGGTGGAAAGACACCTTACACGTGGAGCATTTCCTCCGGATCCCTGCCGGCTGGCTTGACACTGAGCAGTACCGGCGACATCACGGGCGTGCCTACGGCTACGGGCACATTCTCATTCACTGCAGAGGTCACAGATTCCAGCTCTACGAAGCAAACGGCCACCGCGAACTTCAGCATGACGGTGGCTCAAGGAACAAGCCACTCTGTCGCATTGACGTGGACCGCGAGCCCAACTTCCGGGGTCGCGGGGTACAACGTCTATCGAAGTACGGTGGACGGAAGCGGGTTTGTTCAGATCAACACCAGCCTCGTCACCTCGTTAACATACACAGACGGCACTGTGCTTGACAGCACGACGTATTACTGGGTCGTGACGGCAGTGGACGGTAGCGGGAACGAGAGCGCCTATTCACCGGAATTTTCGCTGGCTATTCCGTGATTCCAGTGACCAAAGGGACGAAGATCACTATGGCTAAATCAATGGATCTCGAACGAAATCAACAAGGCGCCGCTCGTCTCAGCCTCGGGCGGAATTGTCTCTCAGTGTTGCGGGCTTTGAACCGAGTCGTTCTGGCGCTTGTCTTCGTTGCAGTACTGCCGATGCTGGCGTGTTATCACGCAGGCGTCGCAAAGGCGCAGAGCGATCCACTTAATAACTCGTATAAGCCGACGATGGACTGCAGCGCGGCAGATTACGCGTCGAACGTGGCTCTGTCTGGGCCGCTGATAAAATTGCGGCAGGATTCCGGATCGCCAGCAACCGTCGAGGGATCTGCACCATGCGTCACCGTGTATGCGTTTGCGAATGAGATCCAGAGCTACCAGGTTCACGTACAAGCGCCGTCCGGTGGCTACTCCTCGCTGACGATTGCGTTGTCAGATCTAGTAAAGTCCACCGGTCCGGGAGGGAACTATACAATCTCCCACAGCTCTACCTCTCCGTATTACATGATTCCGTACGCAGAACGGTACATGAACATCAGCCAAGTGACGCAGCATGGATATATCAATTACAACGCTACCGGATACTACCCTGACATGCTGGTGCCGTTCGTCGATCCCTACTACAATCAGACGACAAACGCTGTGCCGGTAAACGTGGCAGCCGGACAGAACCAGAGCTTCTGGATCGACGTGCACGTGCCATCCAACGCGCCCTCTGGCTACTATCTGGGTTCCGTAACAGTCTCGAATGGCGGGGCGACGATCGCGACCCTGCCTGTGCTCTACGCAATTTGGCAGTGGCCGACCAACGCGGGAGGCTATCTTCCTTCGACCCCGCCTCTTCAATACAACTTGGGTATGGACTACGACGCCGGCGGGGCGCTCTGCCAGTACGCGGGAACGGGCGGTTATACATGCACTGGATATCCGGGAGGCGGCAACGGCGTTGCTGCCGACCTTGCGATCCAGATGCAGGACAACAAGCTGAACGTCGGCTGGCCGCCGATGTATCCGGATGCGGGCAGCTTTTCAAGTTATAACAGCTATTACGCCCCGATCATCAACGGGACGTCCGGCCATGTCCCGGCTTTCCTGCCTGGGGCAAAATCCACGCAGCAGATCGCGGAAAATTCGGCCAGTCTTTCGTCTGCGATCATCAACAATTGGGCCAGTAACTTCAAGACGAACAGCTGGCAGTCGATCCTCTATTATACAAGCGGGGCCTACGACGAACCGTCCAACTGGTCGAGCGTGTGCACCGAGGCATCCCTCGTGCACGGGGCGAATTCGTCTTTTATCGTGCCGATCTGGGCAACAACGTACATTTCCGCCGTTAACTCCGGAGGCGCCCAGAATTGCATCGATACGATTGTGGTGAACAATGGAGAGATGTACCCCCATGGAGGCCCGAGTCAGCTATCGAGCTATACGAGCTGGCTTGCCGGAAACTGCTGCGGCAGTGGAAGTCCGAAGCGGTCCATCGGCAAGTACATTTCCTGCTACCCGAGTTGCGGTACTGGGTATTCTTTCGACTACCCGACGGTGGACATCGACGCTTATCCGGTGAACAACCGTGTGATGGAATGGCTGTCGTTCGAAGAAGGGGCAATGCAGGGAAACAATCTGAACATGGAGATCTATTACGACGGAGATCTCTGCTTCTACGAGAGTTGCGGCTATCCCGGCAGCACGAAGAACGCCTGCGTTTCGATTGAAGAATACGGCCACTGGGGTGACGGCGACCTGCTGTATCCAGGCGTCGGCAAGGCAGGCGACCCGTGTTACGTCGGTTCGGCGGTGTCGACTCCGATTTACCTGCCCTCCATGCGCATCAAGATGATGCGTGACGGGATGCAAGACTACCAATACTTGTATTACTTAAACAGTTTAGGAGGCGGGCCCGCGTCATACGCGAAAACGCAGGCTACGTCGTGGGTATCGAATGACGAAAGCTATAACGTTGATCCGCTCAAGCCTGCAAGCAACTCGTCGGGCACCTACTCAGGCGACTTGAGCACCGCGCGGTACAACCTTGGGGAGTACATCCACCAACTTACGTACTCGCCAAGCGTTTTGCCCCCGCCGTCGCTGACGGGGTCGCTGCAGGGGCAATGAGAGCCTCGAAAGAGCCTAAAGTCCGTTGAAGAACCGGTGACGAATCCGCTGGGGCGAGACTTTCCCCAGCGGGTCACGCCGTGACTGTTTCCAGATTCCGGTCCGGATGAGCTTTGAGGTACTTCAGAAGATCGTCGTTCCAGGACGCCAACTGTTCTTTGTCCGTTTCGGAAACGTAATTCGGTTCGGGACTGTTGGATCGCTCGACCAAGTCTCTCGTCCACTGCTTTCCTGCACTGACAGAGTAATTCCGCAAGAAGGTATTGAGCAGTCCTGAAGATACAAAGCACGAGATGTGCTCGACTGCCCATGTCCTGGGAGCGAGAGCGGAACGGGACAGGTAGTTGATTGAAGACTCCAGGGTGCGTTCGCTGGCGAACATGCCAGTCTCGGGCACGATGTTTTTTCTTATGCCTCCCACGTGTGTACTAAGGGCGACTACCGGCACGTTGCAAAACATACTTTCAGCGAGCGCACGATTACTCCCCTCTTTCAAACTTAAGAGCAAGGAAACTTTGCATCTGCACATGATGTCCATTACCTGGGCGTACGGGACGTGCTCCAGCAAAGTGATCTGGTCGCGAACTCGGTAGAAGTCGGCCATGCGCTCGATATCCGACCTCGTTCTACCATCCCACTCGACGCCGATCAGTGCAACTTTATACTTCTGCTCTGCTCTCGCCAGCATGCGAAAGAGCACGTAGTGCCGTTTCCACGCCGCCCAAGTGGAGTTCACTATGATGTCATAGTTTTTAGGAGTTCCCAGGTAGGGCTCAGCTAGGCGCGGGTCAACCCAGTCGCACGGCCCTAAAGGAACGGGTACCAGTTTGCGCCCCATCCGTTTAAGAAAATCGAAATCTTGTTGTTCGGCAGCGAATACGAATGTCTCCTGATTCCGGCGCGCGAAATCGAGCAGTTCCGGGTAGCAATATCCAGACCACGAAGGCTCCAAAAGAAGCGTGTAGTCATTCATGAGCTTTTGTAGATCAACGCAGCTATGGAGCAGCCGGATTGTTTCTGTGAAGGCTACGAGCAGCACACCTTTCTCTTCCATGGAAATGGGCGGCTTCAGTACCAGGAGCCGCTTACCGAACAGAGGGGACATGGCAGATTGGCCGAGCGGGGAAGCGGCGACGTGCAGCGTGTCAAGGCCGGAGGAAACGTATGGCTCGACAAGCCGCTTCATCCATCGTAAGCGCGCTGTCCTGTGTGCCTGCGATAGAAGACGCGTGGCCTTCGTACGATTCCCCATCAGGGCGCTGACAAATCCAAGGACGAGCAAGGCGAAGAGTCCCGAATGCACAAATACAGGATTCTCGCGGACCCGCTGAAATACGAGTGAGAACCACAGTTTGAGGTTCATGCGCACTTGCCCCCTGAACTAACGGCTCCGCCATTTTGGAGTCGCCCTGGTAGAACGTCGTTAACGAACCCTGGGCTGAGCGACTTCCAGCAAACCTCAGATTTCGAGTCTTCGTCAGGCGACAGTGCGACGCGTCGACCGTAACGAAAACTACCGATAGTTTTTACTCTGGGTCGAGCCGCTTAGGCGTACTCCGATTACTCTCTTCGGTGAGCGGATAGTACCATATTTTATCTTTACACAAGAAATACTTGTTCGCGCTACGGATCAGCCTTTAATCTGGCCGCACAATGTGATATCGTCCGACCAGACGGCGTCCCCCGATCCATCTAAATGCTTATTTCCGACAACTTTAGGTCCGACGTTCGAGTCGGCATACCTACGGCACTGGCTATTGCATTCATTCTTCCCGTGCTGGTCAATTCACTTACTCACCCTTCTTCCGCAGCCGATTGGATGATCCTTGTATTGCAGGGGATAGGACTTTGCATCGCGCTGTTCGCATACCGATGGATTCTGGTTCGGCCATTATATTGGTTGGCGGCCATGCTGCTTCCGGTAAGTATGTTCTGTGAGATTTTTCTGAATTCGGCTGTCACGCCGGGGATCCTGGCATCTGTTGAAGCGACGAACGTGCGAGAAGCGTATGAATTGATTCATTTGCACCTCGATTTCGCAACGTTAACCGTGATTTACGTCCTCCTTTGCATTTTGGGAGCGATCAAGGCACACCGGCTTCCGAATCCTTTCACGACCCGCCGCCTGCTGATCGCTCTCGCTGTGTGCCTGGTCTGTCTGCCGGTAGCGTGTGGGGTCTGGTTCGACAAAGACGTGCCAGGTCATCGTCTCAAATCCGCTTGGATTGCAGCCAAGTACACCGTTCTGGCGCGGTGTTTTCCACTGGATATTGCCTATTCGCAATACGGGCTGATCAAGGGACGCAGGGAAGTGCGAGCAGCCGAAGCACAGCGGCGCCGATTTCGATTCGATGGCGTAAGCCGAGAAAGTCACTATAACGGGCCGGAAGTTTACGTCGTGGTCATAGGCGAGAGTTCCCGCCGCGCGAGTTGGTCTCTGTTCGGTTACGGTCGCAACACGAACCCACTGCTTACTTCGTTGCCTGCCGAAGAGGCAAAAGGGCTATACACATTCGATCGCGTACGGTCAAATGCGAATATCACCATCCTGAGTCTCCCGCTTGCGCTGACCCGAGCAACGCCTCGTGATACGCGACCGCTACGTGAGGAGAAGTCGATTGTTAGTCTAGCGGCGCAGGCGGGTTTCGAGACCTACTGGATTTCGACGCAGGAAGAGTTCGGAGGATTTGCCGACCCTGTAACGGCAATCGCTATGGAGGCGAAGCACGTCTCCTTCATCGGAAATCGCGGCCATCGTGGAATGTTCGATGGCATGGGAACGGGGGCTTACGATGAGGACCTTATAGGACCATTGGCGAACATTTTGTCTGAAGACTGTCACGGCTGCCAAGAGGCGATTTTTATTCACACGATGGGAAGCCACGAAAACTACCGTGCGCGGGTCCCCGCCGGACGTCAGTCGTTCAGCCGGTTGTCGTTGCAGAAGGGCGACGTCCTGCGGGAGACGCAAGAAAGGATTAGCGCCTACGACGACTCGATCCTCTATACCGACTACGTGGTGGGAAAGATGATCGATCTGCTCGCGTCGTTAAAATACCCTGCGGCGCTGATCTACTTCTCCGACCACGGTGAACGAATGTTTTGCGAGAACTCACCAGTTGAATCGTTTTCACATGGATTTACCGTGCCGGCCGCAGATGAACTGGCCATTCCAGTGTTGCTTTGGGCAGCAGCCGCCTATGCCCGGGAATATCCGTCAGTTATCGAAGCTGCAGCGAGGAATCAACACCTGGAAACCTCACTGGACGCTATCTTTGACACAATTGCGGACCTGATGCGGATCGAGTTTGCCAGAACCGATCCGAACTACAGCCTTCTGAATCCGGCCCCCATTCCCGCCCCCCGGGACGTTTTGGCTGTCGATGAAAGTCTCCGGACGGCCGACGCGCCACTCGCAAACTGCCAATCTGTATCGAACCCGAAAATTTCGGATTCTCATTAGAGTGGCTCAGTGCGCAACGGCCGCGAGCCTCGAACCGTGGGCTCGCAAGGGCTGGCGGTCTATCCTTGTAATCCCAGGCGGCGGAAAGGGGAAACCCAGCGCGTCGATGATCTGTGCCGGGCCCATGACTTGACCTCGCCGACCCGTTGCGGGGTGCGGGAGGGGTTCTGTTTAGCGCTGCGGCGCCAGTCGTGGAGGGAATGTGTCATGGCGATGGATGTCCCTCCGATCATGGGCAAGTGGAAAAGGTATGCGAAATTCAAGAACATAATCGCGGTACCAAATCCAACGATCATTAGCTTCATGCAGAACGCTGCCTGTGTAATCTCCCTCGCCTGCGGATCGCTACGCCACTCACGGCCAGCACCGCGGAAAATTCCAAAAGAGCACACGATCCCTCCCACGAGGAATATCAGCGCAGGGAGACCACATTCGCTGGACGCCTCGGTATAGGAATTATGCGTCTGGAGCCAAAGTCGCTTTTGACTGGTACCCTCGGCTACGCTGAATTGGCCCGGGCCCACCCCGAACACGGGATTCTTGAGTGTGAGCCAGATGCTATCGGTAAGCAATTTTTTGCGTGTGTCCGCCGACTCAACTGCGCCATTCGGAGAGCCTGCTCCGCTGAAGCTTGACGCATCTGTTGTCGAGAAATTGGTGAGTCGTTGTAGCGTTTCCGGGGGCAGAACCTTCAGCATAAGGAGCGCAATGACGGCTCCAACAGCCAGCGCAGCAACGCGTTGCTTGTTCGTCGCCGAAATAAGGTAATAGAGGATCCCGACGGCCACGGCGATCAACGCTCCTCGGGAAGCGCTGGCGAAGACTACGTAGCAGGCGTAGCCGAATATGCCGAACGAACAGAGACGAATCACGAAGGACTTGGTCGCGAACCCAACCCACAAAAGCGCCGGCATGAGCACCAGCAAATGGGCGGGGTAGTCGTTCGAATTTGCCACGAGACTGAACTTCAGATCCATTCGCCCGCCGGAATCCATCTGGCTGAAGAAATGGATCACCAACAGCATGGCGACGCAGGACAACGCGAGGGTGCGGAGAAGAATTTTGAACTGTTTCCAAGTGGTGATGAACATCCCAAGCGCGAACAGCATCACCATGTTGGTGCGCCAGTAGTTCATGATGAGCATGAAGGAATTGGTCTTCCAGATGCTGAAGGGAACCGCGAGAATCATCCAAGCAGCGTAAGCAACCCAATAGTAGGCGGCGCGGACCTGGAACAGGCGCTTGAGATCGCCCGATGCGAGGATCGCGACGACGGCCACAATGCCCAATGCATAGACCAGATAAGTGTCAAAGTGCAGTTCGTAGGTGAGCATCTCCTGAAGAAGGCTGCAGCGGACAAATACGAGGCCGATCGCGGCGTAAAAGCCCCATTTTTGGAACGAACGGCCAGACTTAGGTTCAAGATTGCGAGCCGCCGCAGCTTTGGGAGCCCAAGGCAATGCAGGGATTGGTCTATTTTGCATGGGGCTCAGGAAAGCACGAAGGATAGCACGGCGAAAGATTCTTCAACTCGCCGAGCAGGCGATGACGGGAAACTGTCAAGGCTTCGAAGCGCGATAGCATCGAACGAGTGCGTCTGCCGAGCGAAAACAATTGATGTTTCACTTGGCGGCTCCGTCGAGCGCGACCGATTCACGCGCCCGCAGGGTGTTTCGTATTCCGGTGATCAAACGCAAGGCTCTCTCGCGGTGGAACAGACCGACAGCCCCAACGTAGGCGAATGCTCCCACCAGGACAATGATCACCAGATTGGCTAGGGGCCCGTTCGAAGCAGGGAGAAGCCGATAGGTAATTAGCACGATCACACCCATGATGGCGGAGGCGTTCAGAGCCGGAAGCACAGCGCTGACGTAACTGCCGATTCGCATTTCAGTCTTTCGAAAGACTCTGAAATAGAAAGGCAGCATCATCGGTGGATAGGCAATCGCCCATCCGGCGGCGATACCGATCGTGCCCCAGCGGCTGCCGATGAGAAAGGTTATGGGCATGACGATCGCCGATGCAACAGACGCCCACATTACGAAACCAGCGTCGCCGATGGCAGTCAACAAATTTGGAAGGATGGTGGCAACCGACCGTACTGCCACAAATAAACCAAGCAAGCGGAGTGGGCCGACGACGCCCAGCCATTTCGGTCCAAGAAGGACGGGAACGAGGAAAGGGGCGGAGACTGCTAGCCCGATACTGGCGGGGATCGTCACGAACGAGAGGAGCTCTGTAAGCCGAAGAAGATATCGCCGCAATTCGGCCTTATTCGTCTGGAGCGTGGAAAAATAGGCAGGGGTGACACCCATCAGGAGATTCGAAATCTTCTCGACGGGCGCCGACGAGATGGTCCACGCGACGGTGTAGTTTCCGAGAGGCACTTCTCCGAGCACCCGGCCGGCCACGCCGAAGTCCGAGTTATCGTAGGCGTAGTAAGCCAGCCGTGCGAGTACGACCTGGTAAGAGAAGGTCATTTCCCTACGCAATCGGCGGAACCGCGGCCAGGCGAACGGGTGCCGGCGATAATAAAAGGTCATCGCAGAAACCGTTGCGCTGCTAACGATGTATCCGAAAACCAAACTCCAGTATCTGAACCCCAGCAGAGCGAAGCCGACTGTGACCGCTATTTGAAATAGGGCTTTTACGGTTTCAATCCAAGCCAACAGCTTGAATCGAAGCTCTCGTTGCAGAAGAGCCCTTGGGACAACCTGGAAGCCGTCAAATACATAAATTATGCTGGAAACGACCAACACGTTGACCAAAGGCGGTGCTGAAAAGAAGCGAGCTATAGGGATCGCAACGACACACGTTACGCCCGCCAAGACGGCGCTCATCAGCAAAGAGAACGAGTTCAATTCAGCGATTTGGCGGTCTGACAAGTCGCGCAGCGCGATAATCGCATCGCCCACTCCGGCCTGACTCACGAGAATGGCGAGATTGAGATATAGGCCGGCCATGCCTACGATTCCGTAATCGTACGGCGTAAGGATGCGAGCCACGATGATGGTAGAAGCCCAGCTGAGGATTTGCGCGATCCAGCGGGCAGCAGCGCTCCAGGCCACTGCGTGAGCCATAGAGCGATCAAGAGAACGGCCGGCAAGCTCCTTGGTCATTTGAAAACCGATGACAACGGATTACGCTTCAGTCGGCTTTCCAAGAGGGGCATCGTAGCGTGGCTGCTCGGGAAAAAAGGATGTTTGGGACACTGCAACAAAACAAACCTGTACGGAGGCTGCAAGCGCGTGTAGTTTCGTGACCAAGCAGAATTATTCATCGAAATTCAGCTAATTCACTCTCATGGGGCCCTGATCGGGCCGGGCCACAGCTCGAACAGATCCGTCAAGGAAAACTTCGAAACAGGTTTCAGGGAGGATACACGATGGCATTGGCTCTCGAACATCAACGTCAGCTTTCAACGCAGGATTCCTGGTTGCAAGCTGGAGCGCGTGCTGTGCCCCGTGGCCAGTATTGGGATCGGCAGGACCAATGGTAGCAATGCCCCGGTAGTTGTAGATCCCGTATCGCGGAGGCGGGTCCTGGCCAGGAGCACTGAAGAGGTGAATTGACCAGTCGCCAGTGTGCCATTTAGTGATTGGCAGACTCGTGAGTATATTATGTGCGGCCTGCCCGCAAGCGAATACTCGCTGGTTTCGAATCCATGTACCGACAGAAAATGAGACCAAAAGAACGCACACGACCGCCCAATAGGCTGATCTCCAGGGGATGAGCCGCCAAAGCAAATAGGTCAGCAAGATCGCATAGATCGCTGCGGGCAGATACAAGTACGTCTCCGAGGCATGAGGAGTGAAGACGAGGAAGGGGCTTAGAGCAACCGGAATGAGTGCAGCCAAGAGTAGTACAAACGGAGCGTCGATTTTTCGAACGCTCTCGCGGACTGCTGGTCTACGCAGATAGAGCACCAAAAGTACGACGAACATGGCGGCGAGGCTGAGGGCTACGAAGAACCCCGTTCCAAACTTGATGTGCAACACCGGAGGGAGCGGGGTCCCAAAGAATTGGTGGCTGCTTACCGCATCAACAGGCGAAAGCAATCCTATGGAATAAACCATAGCATTGTGCAGCATCATGCCCACGGGCACGAGCGGGCTTTTGCCACGGACGACGGAATGCCGGATCCATGCGAACAGAAGAACAGCTAGCGAGGAGCCCGCAGCCCAGTGCCATAGAGAACTGCGGTTCAAAACTCGTCCTCTGAGCTTTTCCAGGAGCAAGAGAGCCGCCATGATGGGAAAGGCAACGATCACAGGCTCGTAAAAAAACATGCCGACGAAGATCAAAAGAATAGCGGACGCGAGCAGATAGCGCCGCTTTGAGCGCATCCACACAGCAAACAGCAGAAGGCCCCCGAGGAGACAGGCGTTGGCGGCCGTATTCGTAAATATCGCAGCCACGACGTTCTGGTTCGCTACGGGATCTAGACAAAACAGAAGTCCCGAGGCTAATGCAACGGATCGTTCGCGAGTCAGAACTAAAGCTAGACCATACACCATCAAGGAGCAAAGCAAGTGAAACAGGAGGTTTCGGAGTCGAAAGGGAAGCGGGCTTCCATCCCCCATTCTCCAGCAGAGGTAAGTCGCTAAGCGGTTCAGCGGACGGTACTTTGTCGTGCCGAAGTGAGTAGTGGTGAAGATGAGGGAAGGCTGCTGAGCATCTTCGAAGGCGGCGCGGTACATCTCTCCGAAGTCGTCATATCCACAAAAATATGCTGTTGAGACATGAGCGAACATCACAGTCCCAACAGCGAGAATTAACAGCAGGTCGACCCAAGTCCTTTTCATTGTGTGCACCAATGGTATCAAATCGCGCGGGATTCTTTGGTCCGGATTCAGCCGATGTACTGTGCTAATATTTTTCGATTCGTGTCGGACCCACGAGGCGTG
>DASUJR010000131.1:0-19495 GCA_036279175.1 Candidatus Acidiferrales bacterium
GAATGCGCGCTCCATTCGCTCCGCCGCGCTTATCGGAACCGCGGAAGGTTGACGCCGACGCCCAGGCCGTCGAAACCAGTTCGGAAACGGACAGCCCCGATGCCAGGATTTTCGCCTTCAGAGCCGCGATGTCCTTCTCGCCGATCAGCGGATGATCCACAGCGGGAATCGGGTCTTGCCAAATCAGCGTTTCCTTGGGAACAAGCGATCCCAGGTATCGAACCACGGGGCCCATGTCGCGGTGCGTCAGCTTGAACCAGGCGCGCGCGAATGCGTCGGCGAATTCGTCCGGATGCTCGTAGAAGCGCCGCGAAATTTTTCCGTAAATAGGATCGAAGCGCAGCGAGAGATCGGTGGTCAGCATAGCCGGCGCGCGGCGCTTGGAGGAATCGTGCGGATCGGGCACCGTGCCTGCTCCTGCGCCATTCTTCGGTTGCCACTGGTGCGCACCGGCCGGGCTCTTAGCCAGCTCCCATTCGTACTCGAACAGGTTGGCAAAGAAGCCGTTGCTCCACTTGGTTGGTGCGTTGCTCCAGATGACCTCCAGCCCGCTGCCGATAGCGTCATTCCCCTTACCAGTCCTGAATTTGCCCCTCCAGCCGAGCCCCTGCTCCACGATGTCGGCACCTTCCGGCTCGGCGCCCACCAGTGAGGCTTCACCAGCGCCGTGCGTTTTGCCAAACGTGTGACCACCGGCAATCAGCGCCACAGTTTCTTCGTCGTTCATGGCCATGCGGCGGAAAGTTTCGCGGATATCTTTTGCTGCGGCAATCGGGTCCGGCTTGCCGTTCGGCCCTTCGGGATTGACATAGATCAGACCCATTTGCACCGCGGCAAGCGGATTCTGAAGATCGCGCTCGCCCGAGTAGCGCTCGTCTGCGAGCCACTTGCCTTCAGGTCCCCAAAAAACCTCCTCTTGGGGCTCGTAGACGTCTTCACGCCCGCCGCCAAAGCCGAACGTCTTGAAGCCCATCGACTCGAGCGCAACGTTGCCAGCGAGAATCATCAGGTCGGCCCAGGAAATCTTTCGCCCGTACTTCTGCTTGATGGGCCAGAGCAGCCGGCGAGCTTTATCGAGGTTTACATTGTCAGGCCAACTGTTCAAAGGCGCGAAACGCTGCTGACCGGCTCCGGCGCCGCCGCGGCCGTCGCCGATACGGTAGGTGCCAGCGCTGTGCCAGGCCATGCGAATGAACAGCGGTCCGTAGTGGCCAAAGTCGGCCGGCCACCAGTCCTGTGAATCAGTCATCAAGGCATTCAGATCCCGGATTACGGCATCCAGATTGAGACTCTTGAATTCCTCGGCGTAGTCGAATTCGTCGCCCATGGGATCGGCCAGATTCGGTTGCTGACGATGGAGAACCTGAAGGTTTAACTGGTTCGGCCACCAATCTCGATTCATGCGTGTGGGCGTCGCGCCCGTGAACGGGCATTTGCTTTCGGTTGACACTGGTTACTTCCTCCTTCGGATCGTAGGAATTTGCTTAAAAAACTCCGGCGAAACTGGCGGATGCGGTTTGACTATCCTGACTGCGGGATCGCCGCGCATCTGACGACGAGGACACTGAATCCGCCTGCACACGCGCCTCGAAACCTACCCGGAAGCGCGCTGCTGAGCGCACCTCGTACAAAGTCCTCGGAAAATCAACTCGCATTCGCGAAGAACCCGCTTTCCGAGCGAAGCACGAGCGGGTTTGGGCACGTCGAACCACTGCACGTCCTCGACGCTGCCGCACCGGTCACAGATGAAATGGTGGTGCCGCATGCCTCTCGCATCAAATCGCGCCGCGCGCCCCTCAACTGCCACTTCGCGCAATAGTCCCGCCTGCACCAAATCTCGAAGATTGTTGTAGGTGGTGGCCCTCGACGAGCGGGGATCCATGCGGTTCACAGCTTCGAAAATTTCCGCTGCCGTGGGATGGGTGTTGCACTCCATCAAGAAAGCCATAACGGCATAGCGCTGTGGCGTGCAGCGCAAACCGCTGCCCTCGAACGACCGTTTAATCGTCGCGCCGTCCACCAGCGAATTAGAATAAATCTAATATGACATTTTGTCGAGATTCATGCGTTTGTCCGCCCATGCGACTGCCATGAAATATCCGCGCGGCGAACCCGTGCCATCAGCGAAGCCTTGGCTTGCTCGTTGAATGCGAAGTGGAGGTCAGTCAGAATATCCTCAGTGCCATGGCAAGAATCTTCAAACGCGGAGACCATGTTGCCTGGAACTCGGAAGCGGGTCGCGTGCGCGGGGTCATCATCAAGAAAGCTGTTTCGAATGTGAAATTCAAGGGCTACATCCACCACGCGACAAAGAGCGAACCGCAATACTTCATCAAAAGCGACAAGACCGACCACATCGCGCTTCATAAGGGATCCGCCCTTCGACTTCTCCGCTCGCGGCCCCGTAAGCGGGCGACGAAATGAGTGAATCGCTCGGTCCGAACAGGAATGGTAGGCCCGTGCGAGCTCGAACCGCAGACCTGGCCGACAAGTCGGCCCGCTCTAACCAGCAGACGATCCGACGAGTTTTGAAATCATCTTTGCGGATTTCCAGCGCTTGATTTCCAATTCGCGCCTTCGCGCATCCCGTAGAGAGGGCAACTCCTCTTTGTGAACCAGCTTCCAAGGACCTCGTCCGCGAGTGGCAAGGCTGTGCCCCCGCAGATGCTCGCTGAGTCGCCTTCGAAGATCGTCCGTGGAGCCAACGTAAAATCGGCCCTTTGTTTGGCTTTGCAAAATATAGAGGAAAGCCACGATCGGTCCGAACAAGGAATGGTAGGCCCGTGCGGGCTCGAACCGCAGACCTCCACCGTGTCAAGGTGGCGCTCTAACCAACTGAGCTACGGGCCTAAACTGCGGTTATCTTAGCACAGCGCGGCGACGAAACCGGATCGAGCGGACAGACCGCGGCCCGCGAAGGGACATGATTTTCCAGTTTCAGGGAAGGGAACTTCGCCCGCAGAACAGTCACGCAATTGACGGTGGCAGTCTTCGCTAGGAATCCACTCACCGCGCCAAAAGCGAGTTCGTGACCGCCATCGGCGTCACTGAGTCGAATCGCTGGCTTGGGCCCAATACTTGCGCCAAGCCGTCGGCGTGTTCTGAACGTGCGCGCCCGTTATGTCGTGCAACGCGCGAAAGGCCAGCATCTGCGTTCTCGCACTGAGCGACGGATCGCCCGCATCCGCAATCAACGCCGGGACTGCGCTGATCCGTTGCTGTTTGGTCAGCATGCCTGAGCGTCCCAGAGCGCCGGCCGCGCGCTCCTGCACAGACCACGATGAATCGCAGCGCAGCGCGTTAAGCAACGGCGCAATGGACTGTTCCTGACCCAGATACGATAAGCCTTCCACCGCCCAGTAGCGTGTCTGTTCGTTCGAATCCAGCGTGTATTCCGTCAAAAAGGACAGAATCCGTTGGGGCTCGACGCCCCGATTGCCGAGCGCCCCCAGCATCCACAATCCCCAAGGCCGCGCTACGGGATCCTTGCGAATCCGTGTCATGAGAGCATTTGCGCTGGCTGGATCTTCCGCGACATTGTCGAGCGAAAGTTCGACCTCAATACCTGCTTCGCGCGCTTCCAAGGCCGGCGAATTCAGCGCCGCATTCACCAACCCGTTCAGCCGGGGAGTTGCGTTCAACCTCCCGCGCCAACCCCGAGCATGCGTTGTCACTTGGCTGTCCACGTTCTGCACGCTGGAATCCTGCGAGTCCGAATCCTGAATCGCTGCGCGCAACAGTAACTCGGCCTGTTCCTGCGGCGTCAAGCCCACCAGCGCAACGTCCGAAATCTGGCTCGGCTCAACGCTCTCTCCCGCTGTCGCCGTAAACGGCATGATCCGCGAGAATTCCGCCCACGCCGCACGCGCGTTGGCTGGATTGAGCAGCGTCCAGAACGTCACCGGAAACAGGAGCGCGCAGAATACGATCAGCAGCCGAATGCTCCGGCTGAGTGGGGTCGCTTCAGGCTTCTGCGATGGACGATGCGATCGTGCGGTCATAGGGATACGATACGAATAGCGAGCCTACTGTAGCTAAGACGTCTCGGCCAATTGTCCAGTCGGCCAGTTTGAGGGCGGGCGGAGTTAATCGGTAAACGTTGGGAAATCTTCTAAAAATACATTATGGTTCAAAAAGCTCTGCCAGTGGCGCGTACTGTTCCTATTTGAGACTTTTATTCAGGAAAGCGACGGTCCGATTCCAGGCATCAGCCGCGGCATCCGCGCGATACGCGCTGGCATCCGCCGGATTTGCGAACGAATGCCCGGCGCCGTCATAAACTTTGATGTCGACGACTCGGTTTAGGTTCGTCATTGTTTTCTTGAAGGCGTCGACATCTGTCGGCGCCACGCCGCGATCGTCGGCGCCAAAATTGCCGAGGAATGGAGCGCCGATCCCCTCGATCTCGTTCGGATCGGTAGGCAAAGTGCCGTAGTTATCGACGCACGCGCCTAGCCGCGGCACGTGCATGGCCAGGTCGACAGCGTAATAGCCACCCATTGCCCAACCCACGGCGCCAATACGGTCGTGCTCCACGTTATTCTGCGTCGTCAGATAGACGATGCTTCCCATCAATTGCAGCACTACCGGATCATCGGACAGTGAACTGCTCAGCTGCTGCGCTTCGTCGGGAGTGGTGGCCACCTTGCCGTTGTACAAATCAACCGCCAGCGCAACGAAACCAGCATCGGCAAACTTAACGGTCTGCTGCTTCACCCAATCCGTCAGCCCCCACCAATCGTGAATGACGATCAGCCCGGGATAGCGGCCTGGCTTATCGGGAGAGGCCAGGAAGCCGTCGACCGTCTCTTTGCCGACCTGGTAGTGAACGACCTCCGTTTTCGCGCACTCGGCGCGTGGCGTAAGGAGGAAAAACATGGCCGCAGCGGCCATCGCCGCGCAAGCAACGTGCAACTTCGTTGTTTTACTCACGTAGGAATCTTTCCGCGTACTCTGCAGTCCGGCCTTTTCGGGCCTTAGGTATTCCGTGCAATTTGATGCGTCTTTTTGCCGCGGCGTTGGGCCACAGAACATGCGACGCTGAACTAATCGTTCGCCCGCTCAACCATCACCGCCGTCCCGTACGCCAGCACTTCGGTAACGCCCTGCATCACTTCCGTCGCGTCGTACCGAACGCCAATCACAGCATTCGCTCCAAGCTGTGCCGCGTGCGCAACCATCAAATCGAGCGCCTGTTCGCGTGTCTTCTCGCACATCTCTTCGAACAGTGTAATGTTCCCGCCCACTACGGTTTGCAGCGAGGCGCCCAAGGTGCCGAACAGGCTACGCGACCGCACCGTTACGCCACGCACGAGCGCGACGGTCTTCGTTATCCGGTGGCCCGGCAATTCGAAAGCCGTGGTAACCATGTCGCGAGTCAAGCTGTTCATTTACCCTCCGGACGCTTCGCAGCCCGATATTCTGCGTTTAACACCTGCATCTTAACCCGTTTCAATTCACTACCACCGGAATTTCCACATTCGAGGGATGCTGCTTCGACCGGAAAATCCTTTGCGTTGCCTTCTGATAGTCCGATGCCTTGGCCAGGAAAATATTCGGGACGTACTTCTGCGGATTGCGGTCGATGATCGGAAACCACGTGCTCTGCACCTGCACCATGATCCGATGGCCTTTCAGGAATGTGTGATCGTTCGTGTGCAGGTCAATATTGAATGGCGTGATCTTGTTCGGCACCAACGGGACGGGATGCTCGAAGCTGGTGTGGAACCGGCCGCGGAAAACTTCATCTGCGATCATCAGTTCATATCCGCCCATCGACGGCTTCGCCGTGTATTTCTCCGGATACACATCAATCAGCTTGACGATCCAATCGCTATCGCTCCCTGTCGTCGATGCGAACAGATGCGCCGCGATGTCTCCGGCCACTGTGATATCGCTGCCGAGCGGTTCGGTTTCCCAGGTCAGCGTGTCCGGACGGTGCTCGACGAATCGCTGATCCTCCGTCAGCCACCAGTACCAGCGACTGCCCTGCGAATACGTTTCTTCGATCGGCCGATGCCGGTAGGGAACTGGATTTGCCGGATCGGAAACGTAGCTGTCGAACGCCTCCTTCCCGCTCGAAGAGGCAGTGGCGGCGCTTGTTCCCGCATCGGGTGGGTCGAATGACAGCTTTCCGTCCGAGTGGAAATACAGATGGCGCTCTTCAACATTCTGCTTCGGAGGCCAAGCATTCCACTGCTTCCACTCGTCCGATCCTGTCTGGAACGTTTCCGCTCTTTGCAACGGCAATTTGCCTTTGCTCTTCAGCCAGTATGCGAACCATGGCGCCTGAATCTTCGCTCGAAAATACGCGGCAGTATCGCTGCCGAAATCGACGTTCCCTAAGGAACTTCCAGCACCATGCGCCCATCCTCCATGATTCCACGGGCCGACGGCCAGATAGTCGTCATGATTCCTGTCGTGGGCCTTCAACAGCTGGAAAATTCGCACCGGACCGTAGAAGTCTTCCTGATCCCACCAGCCTGCCACGTTCAGGTCCGGCACCTTCAGGGTCAGGTTCTGGAAATAACGTGTGAAAGCTTGCTTCTTCCAGAACTCGTCGTAATTCGGATGCGCGACGAAGTTCTCCCAGGTTGGGAGCCGCCCATGCAGGTAGACCGCGTCCACATTCGACAGCGGGCCCAGCTCCAGATACCACGTGTATGTGTCATAGCGATTGAACTGGAAACGAAAATTCGTTTTTCCCGTTTCCATCATCGCCGCGTATTCGAAGCCGTAGCTCAGCCGGAATGCGCCGTTGTGATGGAAATCGTCGCCGAGGAACATGTCGGCCGGCGACGCCTGCTCCGACACGGCCTTCAGGGCCGGATGCGGCTCGATCAGCGACATTGCCGTCAGCCAGCCGCCGTAGGAAATGCCGGCCTCACCCACGCGGCCGTTGTTGTTCGGGACATTTTTCAGCAGCCAGTCGATCGTGTCATATGTGTCCGTGCCTTCGTCGATCGAATGCGAATCGGACTGATCTCGCGGATCGCGCTGCATCACGAACGTACCTTCGGAACCGTAACGCCCGCGAATATCCTGAAAAACGAAGATGTAGTCGTCGGGAATCATATCGCGGTATAGGTTTAGCAACTGCGAGTCGCCCTCTTTGTCATCATTCAACCCGTATGGCGTGCGCGTCAGAAAAAAGGGCAGCGCTTCCGGGGCGTTCTTTGGGACATAAATCTCTGTGTGCAGCTTCACGCCATCGCGCATTGGGATCATCACGTCCTGCTTCGTGAACGTAGCGCTGTAACTGGTCGCCTGTGAGCTGCCCTCTTGCGCCCTCGAGACTCCGCCTTCCCGCGCAGATGGAAACAGCATGGCGAGCAAATAACAGCCTGCCAAGATCGATCCGGCGGCAATTGCGAAGGTGTGTCGCTTCATCGAGCTCTCCAGTCTGCGGGGTTTCAGCGGCGGAAGGATAGCACGGCTTCGAAGAGAGGCAAGGAGATACGGGCAAACGGCAAGCAAGTAGGATACGCAGCGACGCATGCACGGCCTCCCGCGCGGCTCCCGCGGAGAGGCTGATGTAGCGGTGGCGCCTGCTCAACCCTTTAAAGGGAGGGATCCGGCGCGGTCGGAGATAACCAAGTAGTGCATCCAAAGTAATGCACCCAAAGAGGTTTCGATTTTGGCGCTAGCGCCGTCTATAAACCTTCGGTTGCTCCATCCGGCGGGTGCTCGCCACCGTCCTCAGGCCTGAATTTCCAGAAAGACCTAGTTCCATACAGCGCTCCCGGCCAAACGCTGTAAACATTTTGTTATCAGTCGGTTGAATGATCTTTACGCTTACGCGCCCTAGGCCAAAGCACTTCGCCACACCGGAATCTTCTGCCCGTATAATCTTCTAAACGCAAGATCTGAAAATGTTCTGCCAACCACGCCCAGATGTGTGGTTGTGTCACAGAATCAAGGACTTAGAGGAGGAGAAGAAATGAGAAAACTAGCGTGTATCGCGGTCCTTATGGCGGCAATGCCTTTGGCTGCCGCCGCCCAGCAGGCCCCGGCTGCCGACGCTTCAATCGGCTACTCGTTTTTGCGCCTTGGCGGCTCCGGCGGTTCGAACCAGAACGGCGTAAGCGGTTCAATGGCTTACAATCTCAACAGCTGGCTGGGCGTAGCTGCCGATTTTGGCGGCTACCATTCGAGCCCGCAGGGCGTCGGGCTGACCACCTTCACTTACATGTTCGGCCCGCGGCTCACGTACCGGACCAACAGCAAAGTGAACCCGTTCGCTGAGGTCCTTTTTGGGGCCGGGCACCTGAAGGCCAGCGCAGGGGGTGTCAGTGTAAGCAGCAGCCCCTTCGCATACGCCTTTGGCGGGGGTGCCGACTTAAACGTGAGCGAGAACATCTCCTTCAGGCCGCAGGTCGACTACATCGGCTTGCGTTCGAATGGCTCGACGGAAAACTGTGCGCGCATTTCCGCCGCAGTCGTTTTCCATTTCGGCCAGTCCAAGGGGAGCTTCTAATCCAGTGACGAGGCGGCGTCCGCATTCGCACGGAACTATCGCGTGAACGCGGACGCCATACCTCGCCACGTTCAATCTCGTAGCGTTCGCGGTTCGTCCTGTCATTCCGCGACCTGCCCTAGCGCGCTCCTGAGCGTGCAGCTCCCGCGTGGCTCACCCGAAGCCCGGTTTGGCTGTGATAGGAAAGCCCCCGGTCTAATCTGCGTATGACGCTTTACTGGGCGCTTTTCTTCCAGTTTAAATCTCACCAACTCAGATTCGTGCTTTCGTCGCCCTTGATGACGAGTAGAAGTCCATTGATTGAGAAACTTCGGACGTGGCTGTCACCGCCATTCGGCTTCGGCCGTACAACTTCGCAGTCGTCTGCATACGGATAAATCACCTAAGCTGCTGAAAACGCTCGCCCTGAGTCCATCCTGAAACACTGGCCCTTGGCCTAAGTGTTGCTTGTGCAATGTCCTAGCTCGAACCCGGATTGCGACCGACGGCGCGGGGGTGTCGAAGTTTGAGGGAAACGGCACTCCACGGAGCGGTCCTGGTGGTATCTCTGTCGAACCCAGGGCACTCGAACTCGCCGCGGTGAAGACGAGAGTGACCCATTTAATGCCCAACTTGAGCAGATATCGCGGAAGGCCAAGTCGCGGATTCATTCGACGGCTCGCACATCGCCGGAACCAATGGACCAAAGTCAGTACGAGGCTTTGGCGGGCGCTCGTAACGGTGGCTACCGTCGGCATTCTCGCCGTCCAGGCTGCTGCACAAGACCATCAGGTCGATTTAACGAAAGAAAGCATGCAGGACCTGTTGAACATCGAAATCACTTCGGTGTCGAAGCGGGAGCAAAGACTCTCGCAGACGGCTTCCGCCGTGTTTGTGCTCACCCAACAGGATATTCAACGGTCTGGTGCCACGAATATTCCTGACCTTCTGCGCATGGTGCCGGGGCTGGACGTCGCTCAGGTCAACGCGAACACCTGGGCCATAACAGCTCGCGGGTTCAACAGCCGGTTCAGCAACGAACTGCTTGTCCTGCTGGATGGCCGGAGCCTCTACACGCCGACGTTCGATGGTGTGTTCTGGGATGTCCTTGATGTGCCTCTGGAGGATATCGACAGAATCGAGGTGATCCGAGGGCCCGGAGCATCTGCTTGGGCAACGAGTGCGGTGAACGGCGTGATCAACATCATCACGAAAAAGGCCTCAGAAACGCCTCAAAGGTTTGTTGAGGCTCTGGCAGGCAATGTCGACCAGGGGTTCGCGACCCTTCAGTACGGCGGCAGCGTCGGAAAACGGACTTCTTTTCGGGCGTTCGCGAAATACCTGAACGTGAACCATCTTCCGAGTTCGGCTGGACCGGACGGAGGCGATGGCTGGCGCGATTCGCGAATGGGATTTCGCACGGATACAAACATTTCTCCAACCGACACGCTGACATTCGAAGGTGATTTGTACAGAAGCCGCGAGGGCAATCCATCACTGGACATCACTTCGGTTGGTTCGCCGGCCGTGCAAACTCAATACGAGGTCAACCTTGGAGGCGGCTTTCTGCAAGCCGTGTGGAACCACACGTACTCGGAGCGTGCGGGTATCAGTGTTCAGGCCTCTTACGACGAATACGAGCGGAATGATTTGCTCGGAGAAACGCGAGGCACTTCGGATTTAACACTCCAGCATCATTTCGGCTGGGGCGACCGGCAAGACCTGGTGTGGGGAGTCGAATACCGATACTCGCAATCATCGACAGTCGGAAGCCTATTTGTTGCGCTTGAGCCCGCAGATCTGAGAACGAGCCTGTTCAGCGGTTTTGCACAAGACGAGATCGCTATCATTCCAAATCGCCTGCATTTGACGGTTGGCACCAAACTGGAGCGCGACAACTATACGGGCTTCGATGCGCTGCCGACCGCGCGACTAGCGTGGACTTCCAGCACGAGGCAGACATTGTGGGCTGCTGTTACAAAAGCCGACCGGGCTCCTGCGTCCGTCGATGAATTTCTGCGAGCGAGTCTGGGTGGTTTTGCAGGGCCGAGCGGGCCGACTGAACTGGTGTTGACCGGCAATCCAAATGTAAGGACTGAAGCTATGGTTGGATACGAAGCCGGATACAGGAGGTCAGTCACAGAACAAATGTCGCTGGATTTTTCAGCATATTACAACCGGTACACGCGCCAAGAGACCACGGAACCCGGACCGCCGTTCTTCGAAGCTACGCCGTCGCAGCCACACGTAGTAATTCCCCTGATGTTCGAGAATCTGATGAATGGCGAAACGCACGGTTTTGAAGCGGCACTCAACTGGCAACCGACGCCCCGATGGACGCTCAGTTCGGGATACGCATTCGAGCAGATCCACATGCACCTGTCGCCAGCGAGTCAGGACACGGATTCCGTCGGTGAAGCGGAGGGAAGCACGCCGGCCAACTCGGCGGAGTTGCGATCGCATGTCGATGTGGCAAAAAAGGTTACATGGGATACGTCCGCATATTTCGTCGGCCGGCTGACGGACCCGGCGATTGCATCGTACACGAGGCTCGATACGGGATTAACACTGCGCTGGAACAAGAAACTATCGCTGCGTGTGGTTGGAGAGAACCTGCTAAAGAGCCATCACAAAGAATTTGTGGAACCGACCGGGAGTGCTGCAACCACTCTGATCAAACGCAGCGCATACGGTGAATGGGAATGGAAGTTCTAGCGAGGACGAGGGTGATTTGAAGGTCTGTCGTCAGATGCGTGGTCGTGGAGCAAACGTTCTTGGTCCAAGGCGGAGGGGGATAGGCGGATCTCGAAGCGCCTTAGTGTTGTGTGCAACAGTTGCGGTGCTAGCCACATTGCTGTGTCCGGCAGGCGTTCGTAGCCAGCAACAAGCTGGCGAGTACCAGGTGAAGGCCGCATTCCTCTTCAATTTCGGAAAGTTTGTCGAATGGCCCGAAACCAGTTTTGCTGAAAAAAACTCGCCGTTCTCTGTTTGTGTGCTGGGTAACGACCCGTTCGGCGCGACGCTGGACCACACGCTCGAGGGAAAGCAGGTGTCGAATCGCCCCGTACGGATTGTGCGAACGACGGATCCAGCGCTGGCGCGCCAATGCCAGATTGTGTTTGTGAGTGCGTCGGAAAGGCCGCACCTGCCGGCTGTGCTCCGGGTTCTGGGGGGCTCGAACGCCTTGCTGGTGGGTGAATTGCCGGGTTTCGCGGCTGCCGGCGGCGCGATCGAGTTCACGATTGAGGATAACCACGTCCGCTTCGCCATCAATCCGGACGCAATTCAGAAAGCGGGGCTGCAAGTCAGCTCGCAGTTGCTCGCATTAGCCAAGATCGTTCGCGAAGGACGGAATGGTGGAAATGGCTGAGTTACTGGGATCCACCGAGCGTTCGATTCGCACGAAGCTGACCTCCATTGTGTTCATTACGTGCGGTGCGGCAATTTTGCTCGCGTGCGCAATATTCGCCGTGTACGACATTGTGACATTCCAGACTTCGCTGAAGAAGGAACTAGCCACCGTTGCTGAAATTACGGGGTCGAACACCAGCGCCGCGCTGGCCTTCGGGGACGCCAACGGCGCAAGAGAGATTCTGAACTCGCTCCGCGCGCAGACGCACATTGTTGAGGCGTGCTTGTACGAGCCAAACGGATCGGTTCTCGCCCGTTATACCCGGGACGTATCCAATCAAGCCAGGGTTTTTCCAATACCTGAATCGGACCGCACGGAGATCCGCGACAACTCCATCGTGGCGTTCCGGGCAATTCGACTGAACGGCGAACGAATCGGGACTATTTACATCAAGTCAGATCTGCAGCAGCTCCATTCCCGCGTGATGCGGTTCGCCGAAATTTTCGCAATCGTGATTTTTTTGTCGCTTTCTACCGCTTACGTGCTTTCGTCGAATCTGCAGCGAAGCATTTCCGAACCGATACTCGAACTCGCGCGTGCCGCATTTGCGGTTTCATTGCACAAGGATTATTCCATCCGGGCGATACGAGAAAGTAAAGACGAGATCGGCTTCTTATATGACCGCTTCAACGAAATGATGAGCCAGTTCAACGACGGGAGCAGGAACTCCACCGGGCCCATGCCAACCTCGAGCTAAGCGTGGACGAGCGGACAAAGGAGTTGCAGAAGGAGGTCGCTGAACGCAAGCAGGCGCAGCATGAATTGGCCGAGCGGACCGAATTTCTGAATTCCCTGATTCAGAACAGCCCGCTGGCAATTATCGTGACCGACCCCGACCACCGGCTGCAGATGTGCAACCCAGCCTTCGAGTCGCTTTTTGGCTGGCGCCAAGCCGAGGTTCTCGGGCAGACGATCGAAGAAGGTCTCGGCTCTCCGCACGAAGAGATCGAGCAAATCATCGAAACGATGGTTCGCGGAGAGCAGGTTCATTTCGCCACCCGGCGGAAGCGCAGCGATGGTTCGATGATTGATGTCGAACTCTACGCCGTCCCTCTTCACGGGAAGGAACGGATCGGAAGAGCGCTCGGCATGTACCAGGACATTACAGAACGCGTGCGGGCCGAAGAAGCGCTCGTGCGCGCCAGGGATGCGGCCGAAGCGGCGAGCCGGGCCAAGAGCGACTTCCTGGCAAATATGAGCCATGAAATACGCACCCCCATGAACGGCATCATCGGGATGACTGACCTCGCGCTCGATACCGACTTGAATTCCGAACAGCGCGAGTACTTGACCATGGTGAAGTCGTCAGCGCATTCGTTGCTCGGAGTCCTAAACGACATTTTAGATTTCTCGAAAATCGAAGCAGGCAAGCTCGATCTGGAACTCACCGTCTTTTCTTTGCGACAGAGCCTAAGGGAAACGCTGAAGACGTTCGAATTCCGCGCTCACCAGAAGGGGCTCGGCCTGAGGTGGCACGTCGAGGACGATGTGCCGGACGGCCTTGAGGGGGATGTGGGTCGCATGAGGCAGGTACTGATCAATCTGGTTGGCAACGCACTGAAATTCACCGACACAGGCGAGGTGAGCATTGAAGTCGAACAGCAAGAGTTCACACGGAACGGCACCCTACTGCATTTTCGAGTCCGAGACACGGGCATAGGGATCCCAGAGGAGAAGCGAGTTCTGATTTTCGATCCGTTCACACAAGCAGACAGCTCAACAACGCGGAAGTATGGCGGAACCGGCCTGGGGCTCAGTATCTGCGGGCGCCTGGTAAAGATGATGGGCGGGGAAATCTGGGTCGACAGCCAGACCGGATATGGAAGCACGTCCCACTTTACGATCCGCGTCGGTGTAGCCGACCTGGAGCGAACCGGCATACGACCTGGAACCGAAGAAGCGCGAGACGAGAGCGAGGTGAACGCGGTGAACGCGGGCGCGATGCAAACACATGAGAAGGGCCTGACAGTGCTTCTCGCCGAAGATAATGCCGTGAACCGCTTGGTCGCAAAGCGACTGCTGGAAAAACACGGGCACGCGGTTCTGGTCGCCGAGAATGGCCGTGAAGCGATTTCGAGTTTCGAGCGCGAACAGCAGTACATCGACGCGATCCTGATGGACATTCAGATGCCTGAGATGGACGGCCTGACGGCGATTCGCACAATTCGCGCGAGGGAAAGAGACACCAGAGGTCACATCCCGATCATCGCGTTGACCGCGCACGCGATGAAAGGAGATAGGGAAAAATGCATGGAAGCAGGCGCCGATGACTACATAACCAAGCCCTTGCATACGCCGGACCTTCTCGCGGCGCTCGCGCGAGCTCACAGGCAAAAAGCCGAGGCCGTGCCGTTGGAAGATTGCGGGGACCACTCGACGGACAAGCGGGAGCTGCGGTCCATCGGCAATGGAATCGATTTGGCCGCCGCACTGCAACACGTGGACGGCGATCGCGAGTTGCTTGCGGAAGTGGCGCGATTGTTCGCCAAGGAATGGTCGATTACGAGACCTGAACTCGATGCGTCGCTGGAAAAACATGACTTGAAGATGACGGAACGTCTGGCTCACGGATTAAAGGGTGCAGCGGCGAACCTAGGCGCGAGGGATGTTTTAGAACCGGCATTTCGCCTGGAGAAACTGGCGCGAGCCGGCGAATATGAGCAGGCACGTGACGAATGGAACGTCGTAAGGAATGCAGTGGAGCAGTTGCTAACGGAGACTACGGTTTTATTCGCCAGCGGTTCCGAGATGAACGATGTCGGGAGTTTGCGATGACGATCAACAAACAAAAAGAGAAAATCCTGATCGCTGAAGATGACGCAGTCTCGAGCCGGTTGCTTGAGGCGTTCGCCGAGAAGCGCGGATACGAGGTGATCACGGCAAGAAATGGTCAAGAGGCGCTCGACCTACTGTCGAGCGAGGATGCGCCTCGACTCGCCGTTCTCGATTGGATGATGCCGGGGATGGAGGGCACCGAAGTGTGCGGCAGGCTGCGGCAGCAGGGATGCGACCGGCCGTATATCTACGTTTTGTTGTTGACGGCGCGCACCGAACGGGCAGACTTGGTACAGGGACTGCAGTCCGGTGCGGACGACTATGTCCGAAAACCATTCGACCCAGCCGAACTAGAAGCGCGTCTTCGGACGGGCCAGCGCATTCTGGAGCTCCAGGACAACTTGATTGCTGCCCGCGAGGAACTGCGCTTCCGCGCCACCCATGACGCGCTGACGGGGCTGGGAACGCGCGCCGTCGTTCTGGAAAGCCTCGCCCGGGAATACTCACGACAACAGCGAGAAGGAGGCGCTTTCGGGGTCATTTTGCTGGACATCGATCATTTCAAGCAGATCAACGATAAACACGGCCACCTTTGTGGCGATAGCGTGCTGCGGGAGATAGCGATAGCAACGAAGGAGTCGTTACGGCCATACGATACAGTGGGGCGCTATGGAGGCGAGGAATTCCTTGCCGTTGTGCCAAATGCGGATGCGGAGAGTAGTCTGCGGATTGCCGATCGAATCAGGAGAGCGATCGCTTCGCGAGTAGTTTCGATACCCGGGTATTCATTACACGTTACTGCAAGTTTTGGCATCGCCGCGAGCACCGAGGTGGAACCGATGATTCCCAATGCGTTGCTGCACGCTGCAGACGAGGCGCTCTACCGTGCCAAAAGGAACGGGCGCGATCGCTCCGAGGTCGCCGGCGGCTTGGTTTCGGCGCATGCGGGTCTGATCCCTCCTCGGGACTTGGGAAAAACGTAGTCTCATCTCCGGGTTCGCATGGGGGGGCGAGTTTCCAGCTCTCCCCACCACCTGAAGTAGTTCCCAGATGCCCATACAGGCATGGGTTCACTCGCAGCAGCGTTTTAGGCAAACCCATTTCCGCTCACGGTGGGAATTGGTGTACAGTTTAACTGTAACCATGCATTGTCTGTGCGGTTCGGAAGAGGAGTGTCGGATGAATCCCACGAAATCAAGCTCGATTCTGAATAGTGAAGCGCCCTCCCGAACCGGGCGCGACACTTTAACGGTCATCGACAACCGCACTGGGCGACAGTACGAACTGCCGATCACTCACGACACAATCCGCGCGCTCGATCTCAGGCAGATCAAGGTCGAGGACTCCGATTTCGGGATGATGAGTTACGATCCGGCATTTACCAACACCGCTTCTTGCACCAGCCGGATTACATACATCGATGGAGATAACGGGATTCTCCGGTATCGCGGCTATTCGATCGAGGAACTTTCGGAGAAGAGCAGCTATCTGGAAACGGCTTACCTGATTTTGCATGGCGAGCTTCCGTCTCAAACGGAACTAACGAATTGGACTTACCACGTCACGCATCACACATTCATACACGAAAGCATCAAGACGTTTCTCGACGGCTTCCACTACGACGCGCACCCGATGGGGATGCTTATTTCAACGGTAGCCGCTCTTTCGACGTTTTATCCGGACGCGAAAGACATCTTCAATGCCGAATCGCGGCGAAAACAGACCTACCGGCTGATTGGGAAGATGCCGACGCTTGCGGCGTTTGCCTACAGGCATAGCCTGGGCATGCCGTTCGCTTACCCGGACAACGACCTGAGCTACACCGGCAATTTCCTGAACATGCTTTTCCGCACGACGGAGCTGAAATACCGCCCGAATCCCTCGCTCGAACGCGCGCTGGACGTCCTGTTTATTCTGCACGCAGACCACGAACAGAACTGCTCGTCGTCGGCGATGCGCGGAGTAGGAAGCTCGCACGTCGATCCATATTCCGCGACGGCGGCGGCTACCGCCGCGCTGTACGGCCCGCTTCACGGCGGCGCGAATGAAGCTGTGCTGCGCATGCTCCTGGAGATCGGGTCGGTTAACAACGTCCCAACCTATATCAAGCACGTGAAAGCCGGAGAGAAGAAGCTGATGGGCTTCGGCCATCGCGTTTACAAGAACTACGATCCTCGCGCGAAGATTGTCAAGCGCATCGCGTACGAAGTTTTCGACGTGATGGGGCGAAATCCGCTGATCGACATCGCGCTTGAATGCGAGCGCATCGCGCTTGAAGACGAGTATTTCGTTTCGCGCAAGTTATATCCGAACGTGGACTTCTACACGGGACTGATTTACCAGTCGATGGGCTTTCCAGTCACAATGTTTCCTGTGTTGTTCGCAATTCCGCGCACCGCAGGCTGGGTCGCACAGTGGGAAGAAATGCTGCTCGATGCTGAACAGAAGATTTGGCGTCCTCGCCAAGTTTATCTCGGTCACGATCTGCGGACATATATTCCTCTCGACCGCCGCAGTTAGATCTCGAAAAACGGGTAAATCACGCCGCTTAAATCTGCGTTAATTTCTTTCCGTACAGTACGTTGCCGCTATACGAGTTGGGTCTGGGCGCCTCCGAGGCGAGCGAGTCTGAACTTTCGACACGCCATTAAACGGGTAGGTGTGTTCCGAATTGGGACAGATTGACTTGAACAGCACCAGCCGTTGTTCTTCGTTGACATCATCTCAATGCAGGCGAAACATAGAGTTCCCCTTTCAGGCGCGCGTATCGTTCGAGCGCCCTTTAGTAAATTGAAGTTCTGAGTTTCTACGGAAGAAGTCCTCTCCTTCATCCGCAAACAAATGTGATTCCTCTGCGAGGGCGCTTGGCAACGACTGCCTCTCGTGGCCAGTGTGGAATGGCCGAGCACCAGTTGTTTCGAGATGCCTTGGCTAAGCCGCCAAACAGGAATCCCTCGAACAGGCTTGAGCTGAACATGACGGATCGCGATTCAGAAGCACCCTGGCAAATTCTTGTGGCGGAAGACAACGCCGACGATGCCGAACTGTGCATGCGCGCGCTCAAGAAGTCTGGCTTGGCCCTTCGCGTAGACATGGCCTCCACACGAGAGGTTTTCGCGTCGAAGCTTCAAACGCAACCCGTTGACATCGTCATTTCCGATTACCGGCTCGGCGATTGGACGGCAATGGACGCACTCAAGATCGTGCGGGAATCGCGTCCGGACGTTCCGTTCATTCTTGTCACAGGTTCGTTAGG
The DNA here is from genome assembly GCA_036279175.1 of Candidatus Acidiferrales bacterium. Taxonomy (GTDB): domain Bacteria; phylum Acidobacteriota; class Terriglobia; order Acidiferrales; family UBA7541; genus Palsa-295. The sequence continues at coordinate 17,899 of DASUJR010000131.1, forward strand.
CGACGAGCTTGCCGTCGAATGCATCAAGAACGGCGCTACCGACTACGTGCTGAAGCATCAGCTGAGCCGGTTGCCGCTGGCCCTGCGGCGAGCGAGGCAGGAAACGGTGCTTCGACAGGCGGAAAAGCGCGCTGTTGAGGCTCTTCGAGAGCGCGAAGAGCACTATCGCATTCTGGTCGAGAATGCGCCGGAAGCAATTTTGGTGTTCGACGTCGACGAAAGTCGATTCATCGACTGTAACGAGAAGGCGGTCCTTCTCTACGGGGTTTCCCGAGAAACGCTGCTTTCACACGGATTAGCGGATTTTGCACCGCCATATCAAGGGGATCAGCGGGTTTCAAAAGGTGTCAAGGATGAGGCCGTTCGGCAAGCACTCGCGGGCGGAACACCTTGCTTCGAATACGTGATTGCCCGCGCGGATGGCCGCAACGTTTCATGCGAAGTTCACCTTGTCAGGCTGCCTTCCGCCGGCAGGCGGCTGGTCCGGGCGAGCGTTGTGGACATCACGACGCGCAAAGAGGCAGAGGGCGCGTTGCGGAGGAGCGAAGCGCGTTACCGCGGCTTGGTCAATAACGCGACGTACGGAGTGTATTGGGAAAAGCCGGACGGCAGCCTGATCTATGCCAATCCGGCGCTGGCCAAAATGCTCGGCTATCGCGATGCCGACGAACTCCTTTCAATAGGAGGCGCGGAGGCTATGTATCGCGACCCCTCGAAGCGGAATTCGGTATTTGCCGACTATAAAGACCGGCAGCGCATCGATGCGGTTGCGGAATGGAAACGCAAGGATAACCGCGTGATTACCGTTCGCATACAGGGTCGCCGCGCGACGGATCCCAGCGGAAACGACGAGTGGATTGAAGTGATGGTGGAAGACGTTACCGAGCGCATCGCGCTGGAAACGCAGCTGCAGCAAGCTCAGAAATTCGAGGCCATCGGCCAGCTCGCAGGCGGAATCGCCCATGACTTCAACAATATGATCGGCGCAATCCTCGGCTGGGCGGACATGGGCATCGAGGAAACCGAATCGGACTCGAAGCTGCGGCGCTACTTCGACAAGGTGCATCAGCAGGGGAAACGAGCGGCGTCGTTAACACGCCAACTTTTGGCGTTTGCTCGGCGCCAGATATTGGAGCCGCGAGACATCGACTTCAACCAGGGTGTTACCGAAGCGCTCAGCCTGCTGGAAAAAGTCATCGGCAGCAATATCGTGATCCGGACCAAGCTGGTGCCCGGTCTTCCTCTAGTGCACGCCGATCCCACGCAGCTCGAGCAGGTGTTGATGAATCTGTGCATCAACGCAAGGGACGCGATGCCCGAAGGCGGATTGCTGGTGGTGGAAACATCGGAAGTGTCACTGGACGCGGAAGCTTGCAAGCTCCAGCCGCTCGCGCAGCCTGGCGAGTACGTGATGTTGTCAGTCAGCGATTCCGGAACCGGTATGGATTCTGCCACGCTGGACCGAATCTTCGAGCCTTTCTTCACGACTAAAGAATTGGGCAAGGGGACCGGTCTTGGGCTCGCCACAGTGTACGGGATCGTCAGGCAACACGGCGGGTTTGTTCGCGTGTATAGCGAAATAGGAACGGGAACCACA
>DASUJR010000132.1:0-7259 GCA_036279175.1 Candidatus Acidiferrales bacterium
ACGTCCACCAGACCCGAATTGTGCGCCATGCTGTGGGACGAAGAATATGAGGCGCTTCGGTACCAAAATGTGAAAGCAGTCCGATGCGAAAATGATGGAAGTTCTTACGCAGGATGTACGCCATCACAAGAAGTCCGATGCCATACGTGAATAGGTACTGGTCGTATTTCATCAGCGGTACGATGATGTGAGCCGAAACGTAGGTCGGGCCTTCCGCATCCTCGTAGATTCGACGCAACGCAACCGTTGTTGCAATCGTGAGAACGGTCGCCGCCAGAGTCGTTCGCCAGAAAAACGCCCACCAAATCCGCAAACCATGTGAGAGGTTAGGCTGTATATACCCTTCTGACATCGCTGGAACAGGTGCGGGACGAGACGTTTCGAACATGGATGGTGCGTTGGACATCGAAACTTGCGCGCATTGTGGCAAGGGATGACACTTGGGTCAAGTACGGATGGCGGAGCGCCTTACGAAAGCGCTTTGCGCAACTTGTCGTAGGTCGTTGAAAGGTTCTCAGGCTCGACGCGCGCCTCGCCCGTGACCGTCATGAAATTCGAATCGCCGCACCACCGCGGCAGAACATGCAAGTGCAAATGCCCCTGGACACCGGCTCCTGCCGCGCGTCCCAGGTTCATGCCCAGATTGTAGCCTTCCGGGTGATACGCCTTTTCGAGCGCCGCCTGCACGCGCTGTGCGACCTGGATCATCTCGCACATGGTGTCGCCGTCCGCGCCCGCGAAATCGGACACATGCTGGTAGGGAACGATCATTACGTGACCGCTGGTGTATGGATACCGGTTCAGAATGATGTAGTTCTTTTTGCCGCGGAAAACGACCAGCATCTTCGCGTCGTCGTTTGCCGCGATGGCGTCACAGAAAATACAGGCGGCAGAGGAGGATTTTGTTGCGTCGGAGATGTACTGGTAGCGCCACGGAGTCCACAGGTAATCCATCCTGCTCAGCTTTGTGTGCCAGGCCCACCCTGGCCCGCCGTGCGCGGATTATTGACGTAATCCTTCAGTTCTTTGCTTGGTTTGAAGAATGGGATTTTCTTCGCGGGCACTTCCACTTTTGCGCCGGTTTTGGGATTGCGCCCCGTGCGGCCGCGACGCTCACGTGTCCGAAAACTTCCAAAACCGCGAATCTCGATCTTGTCATCGGCCTGTAGGGCGGAAATGATGCTGTCGAAGATCGTCTCAACGGCCGCTTCGGACTCTTTCCGCGGCAGCTCGGTGGTCCGAGCCACTTCCTCGACGAGGTCCGCCTTCGTTATGGTGTGATCCTTATGTTCCAACGCTGCCGGACCCTCTGCCATGGGACAAGAGCCTCCTCTCAGTATGTGCCTCTACATGGCCCGCGGGCGGCCTGAACGTGTGCCGCTCCTGTGTGCATATCACTAAATTGGCGCAGGGTAAATCAATTTCCTCGCGGGCTTTGATATGCCCGCTGGGCCCCGCTGCCGTCGTAAAACTCAGCTACGAGAGCTGACGTTTGGCAAGGATTGCGTCGCCGATAGTCGCAGTGGGCGACGATTTCGATGAGCGGAACGACTCCAAATCCTGCCGTTCGGCCTGTTTCTGCGCGGCGCGATAACTCAGGCTGATCTTGTGCTGCTCCGGCTCGACGCGAATCACCTTGAATTCGTACTCCTGACCAACCGTCAGCACGGATGCAACGCGGGCGGATCGCGGTCCCTTTTCTTTCTCGCGTTCACCTTTGACCCGCTTTTCCTGGATCTCCGAGATGTGGCACAGACCCTCAACGCCGTCCGCCAGTGTGACGAATGCTCCGAAATCGGTGGCGCGGGAAACGGTGCCTTTCACGACTGTGCCCGCCTGATGTTCGGCGAACCAGTTGGCCCAGATGTCGTTCACCTGTTTGATTCCGAGCGACAGCCGGCGGTTCTGCGCGTCCACTTTCAAAACGCGCGCCTCCACCGTCTCGCCCTTTTTGAACTTTTCACTTGGATGCTTGATCCGCTCGGTCCAGCTCACGTCGCTGATATGAATCAGGCCTTCCAGGCCATCTTCCACTTCGACAAACGCGCCGAAATCCGCGAGGTTCCGGATGCGCCCCTTGATGATCGATCCCACCGCATATTTCTCGGCCGCTGCTTCCCACGGATCGGGAAGCGTCTGGCGCAGGCCGAGCGAAATCCGCCGCTGGTCCGTCTTCACGTCAAGCACAACCACCTCGACGTCGTCGCCCACCTTTACGATCTTCGACGGATGCTTTACGCGCTTCGACCAGCTCATTTCGCTGACGTGAACCAGTCCTTCCACGCCCGGTTCGATCTGCACGAACGCGCCGTAGTCCGTCACGCCGACCACCTTGCCGGTCACGTGCATGCCCGCCGGAAACCGCTCCGGCACCGTGCTCCACGGGTCGGGTAGCAGTTGCTTGCGCCCGAGCGAAATGCGCTGCTTGTCCTTATCGAATTTCAATACCTGCACTTCGATATCGTCGCCTGCCTTAACAATTGTCGACGGGTGCGGCACCCGGCCCCACACCAGGTCGCTGACGTGCAACAGTCCATCCATGCCGCCCAAATCGACGAAGACGCCGTAGTCGGTGATGTTCTTCACCTTGCCGTTGACGATGGTCCCTTCGGTCAAAACCGCCGCCAAGGCATCGCGCTTCGCGTGCAACTCTTCTTCGAGAATCGCGCGGTGGCTCACCACCACATTGCCGCGCTTGCGATTCAGCTTCAGCACGCGGACTTCGATTTCGCGATCTTTATAAGCCTCCAGATCGTGGACTGGCCGCAGTTCCAGCTGCGACGCCGGCAAAAACGCGCGGACACCGATATCCACCACCAGTCCGCCTTTGATCCGCTCGGTCACTTTGGCTGTGACGTTGGTGTGCTCGCGATACGATTTCTCGATCCGTTCCCAAACGCGCCGCCGGTGCGCGCGGCCGTGCGAGAGCAGCACGTAGCCATCCCGCTGCTCGTGCAGCCGCTCGACCTCGATCGTTTGCCCTTCGCCAAACTCGATCGGAGTTCCCGCGTCCACAAATTCCTGCGCCGGAACCAACCCTTCGAACTTTCCGCCAACGTCGACCACCACGCCCGCGTCAGTCACGGCCAGGACGCGGCCTTCGAAAATCTCGCCTTCCGCCACCACCTGTTCAGGCACCGAAAACTGATCGAGCAGCTGATCCATCGTTTCCGTTGCTTCAATATCAACTACCAGAGCGTTATCAGCCGATGATGTCTCGCTGTTCTGGGCCCCCGGAGCAGCGGTTCCGGCGGGCGCAGCGGCAGCGTTTGGCGCATCCACGGGAGCGGATTCGCCGTTCGCCGATGCCTGTTTCTCAGAATCTTGTGCACCAGGCTGTTGTTCCGGGGACTCGCTGCGGTCACGTTGCGTGTCCACAGGCCGGCTTTCGGGTGCGCGCGCGACAGCGGTTGCGGCGGCAGCCGACATTTGCATATCGGATTTTCTTTGTGCGGGGTCGACCACTGGAGTGTCCTGGCTGGATTCAGCTACCGCTCGTTCAACAGCGGAAGGTTGTAGGGTTTCGTCGCGTTCGGGTGACATTCGCAGCGGCCTCCATACGGATTCGTGCCCTGTTTGCCGAGATTACGACCTCGTTACTCCACCCAACCGGGGGTTAGAGCATGAAGGGGACGTAGCGCCCGCGCTCGACGCTACATCGGGTTGATGATACGCGCCCGCCAGAATCATTGTCAACAATCGTGGCGGACGCACTAAAAGCGACCTGCGCTCGCGCGCGCACTCCCCCCTAAATGCCTCATGAGCTGTGGGATCTGAGCGACCCCTATTGCTGATTCAACGATTCCGTCTTTCGCCACCGTTGACTTACTTCAAACACCAAATCTAATATGGCCCGCGATGCCGAAGTCCCAATCCCTGCTGGCTCGCGCTTACGCCCTTGAGCACCACACGGCGAAAGCCCGCGCCGCTTATCGCGATTTCTTCGCCGCGTGGAAGAATGCCGATCCCTCTAATCCGCTGCGGGTGCAGGCCAAGGCCGAGTACGCCGGGGTCAGGTAAGTTTCAGCCCTCGTGAATCATTTGATTCCAGAATGGAGAAACGCCTCTACGTCGCCGATAAACATGTCCGGCTGGTCGACAAAAGTCATGTGACCGCTCTTCGGCAGAATTACCAGTTTGGATCCGGCAATTTTCTGGTGCATTTCCTGCGAGAGCCACGGTGCGCATTCGTCGTGATCGCCTGCAATGATCAGGGTGGGAACGTGAATCGTGGGCAGCTTGTCCAGATATTCGACAGATCTCAAGTTGCCATCGATCACGAATTCGCCGTCTGATCCCCACATCTCGCGGTACAAGTCCCATGCCATAATCCCATTTGCGATCGGGTCGTAGTTCGGATCGGGACGGTTCTGATACAGATAAGGAAAATAGACCTCGCCCCACGCCGCGATCATGTACTCGTCGGGATAGCGATTTCTCTGGTACGGCATTCCCTTGCCGAACAGGCCCGCTTTCTGCAGCTTCTCGATTTCCGCGCGAAGATCCGCCGGCGCGTCGGCCAGCTCTTTTACAAGCACTTGGTTCATCTGTTTGGTGCTGGGGAATGTGTCGCACAGAATCAAGTGCGTCAGATTGTGCTGATACTTCAGCGCGTATGCCTGCGCCAGAACGCCGCCGTAGGAATGCCCAAGCAGGGTCATACGCCCTAGTCCCAACGCCTGACGCACAGCTTCAACGTCTTCCACCATGTTTTCGACCGTGTACAACGCTGCATTCTGTAGCTTCTGCGATTGACCGGAACCACGCTCGTCGATGAACACCAGTTTGTTGTGGCGCGCGAGCGGCAGCAGATAGGGCAGAAAATACGTGTGGTCCGCGCCCGGTCCGCCGTGAACGATCATCAGCGGCGCGCCACGGCCGATCGTTTCGTAGTAGATCAGCACGTCGTGTGCATCCACGAATCCCTGCTGCACGGGATACACAGATGCGCTGTTCTCGGCGGCCGCGGTTTGTCCTGGCCTCCTCGCCAGCGCCGTTCCTGCGAAACACGCAATCACGAGAGCCGAAATCAGGGCCGGCAAGATTCTGCTTCTCATATTTTTCCCTCGGACTTCAGAGCTGCGAGTGTACCTCCAGCACGCGTTCATAGCGACAGATCGATCGGGAAGACCCGAGCCTCTGGTAAAAAATATTCGCCATAAGCTGCAAAAAGCGTCACTGGATGTAAACGTTTTCTAGGCCGTGGAATGGCGGTTCAGATGGTAAGTTGCTGATCGTGTTGAGGAAAACGAGAAATCGCTTCGGTGGAACGCAAAATGCTCCACTTGGCTTACGGCGTGGTACGGAGGGGCGGAGCCAAGCCAATCCGGCCCACGTAGGAGCATCACAATGACGACCCAGGTCTGCACGATGAAGTGCCCAAAGTGTGGCAACACGGCAACAAAGCCGAAGCCCGCTGATCAATTCAAATGCGAGAACTGCGGTTGGAAGCTTTAGACAAGGCAGAACTCGAAGCAACCCCTAAAGCGAACTCGCCGTCTCTCAGATTTCCGCCGTCTAGTTGTCCAGTTTCTTCCTGGCTGAAACGAACAGGCTCGCGGCAAGCACGACAAACAGCACCACTGCGAGCCACGGCGCCTCGCGCAAGTGCGCCATGTGATGCTCGCCCCAGCCGCTAAAAAGGTTTTCGCGCCATGGCAGCCTGAAAATGACGATCAGCCAGTGCGGCACATGCTTACTGAGTTCAGGGTCTTGGGCGAGATTCAGAACAATCGCCAGCAAGCCGAAGACGCCGCCGGCCGCGATCAATCCGCTGGCGTAGAGCGATCCAGGGCTCACTTCACTCGATTCTCCACTCATCGCGCCTTCAATCTCGGTTTTCTTGATGCCGCGTTCGGCGGCCCAACGTACTACTCCTCCCGCAAACATCGCCATCGTTGTTGCAATCGAAAGATACGATCCCACCGCAAATGGCAGCGAGCGAATTCCCAGCAGTTCCACTGCGATCACCAGAAACACTCCGAGAAAGACGAGCTTCCACGGTAGCCGCTGGTTCAAAATTCCACTGATCACCGTGGCCATCAACCGCGCTTGTGGCGCTGCGGCCTGTTCGCTGCCGATTCCCTGGATCCACTCCACTTCGATCTGCTTCGTTCCCGGATCGTACAGATATTTCCCATCGGGAACGGTGTGCGATCCGAGCGCGTTCACCAGTTCGTAGGTTTTTCCTTCGTATGCGTAGCTTTTCTGCTGGATCGTGACGCCCGACGGCAATTGATTGATATTGAGCGCCATCTCAACGGGTTTGTATTGCGCCAGCCCGATATTCATCAGCAGCAGCGTTCCGCCCACCGCGAGCGATGAAACTGCGACTCCGACCAATAAGCCAAGCTGCTGCTGGCGAGGCGTCGCGCCCACCAGAAATCCTGTCTTCAAATCCTGCGAAGTGGCTCCTGCAATCGCTGAAGCAACACAAACCACCCCGCCAATCGTCAATGCCAGCACCGCGTACGGATTCGCCGTCCAGCGCATCACCAAAAACATCGCGCACGTGGCCATCAGCGTCGCGATCGTCATCCCGCTCACCGGGTTCGACGAGTTTCCGATCAATCCGCTGATGCGCGACGCCACCGTAACGAACAGGAATCCGAAGACCACCACGAAAATCGCGGCGATCAGGTTCGACAGCATTCCGGTTTGCGCGCCCGGGATCGGCTTGAATTTCAGGAACGCCCATATCATTATGATGATGATGGCCGACCCGACCAGCACCCATTTCATTGAAATATCGCGCTCGGTGCGTTGCGACTCGCTCATCTCCGCTTGCTTCGCGCGCACGTCTTTCAACCCCGCGGTCAGCGCCGAGAAAATCGTTGGCAACGTTTTAAACAGCGTGATCAAACCCGAGGCCGCTACGGCCCCCGCGCCCATCGGACGGATGTACGCGCCCCACAAATCGTCGGGCGACATCTGTGGGATCGGAACGGTCGAGGGATACAGCGCTGTGTGCGGCGTCAGCGACCCAAAAAATTTGATCGCCGGCATCAGCACGAGCCACGAAATCACGCCGCCGGCAAATAGCGTCCCCGCCACGCGCGGTCCGATGATGTACCCGACCCCCAGATACTCCGCTGTGATTGCGGCTCGAAACGACGCGCCGGGCAGCCAATTCGGCTGATAATCCGGTTGGCCGGTCCACAATTGCAGCGTGTTCATGCAGAACGTGTACACGCCGCCGAGGCCCAGTCCCCAGAACACGCGTCCCGCAAACGAACCGCCGCGTTCGCCCGCAACGAGAA
>DASUJR010000133.1:0-14838 GCA_036279175.1 Candidatus Acidiferrales bacterium
GGCGATCAAGGTCTTCAGGCACCAGGAGCCGAGTGCGAGCCCCGCTGCGCCGCCTGCGACGGCGATCAGCAAGCTTTCGGTGAGCAGTTGGCGCGTAAGTCTCCAGCGTCCCGCGCCCATCGCAAGACGAACGGCAATTTCGCGCTGTCGGGCTTCGCCGCGTGCGATCAACAAGCTGGCGAGATTGGCGCATGCGATGAGGAGCACGAGGCCGACCATGCCCATCAACACGAGCAGAGGCGCGCGGGCGTCATGTTGCAAGATCGGCAGCCCGTGGGAGCCGTCGGTTAACTGCAGCGACTTGGCCAGGAACTGTCTCCGGTTGCGGGCAGAGAACTTGAAGAGTTTCGCGTCCTGTTGGAGGAGAGCGGCGTAAAGCGGCTGGAGAGCCGCTTGCGCCTGTTGGCGCGTCATTCCCGGCTTCAGTCGAGCAATGAGCGGCAGCCAATGATCCATGCGGGAATCGACGTTGAGAACATCGGCCGGCATCATCTGCGCTTTCATTGTGAGCGGAATGAAAATGTCGGGCGACGTTCCCACTTGCACGCCGTCGAAGCCCTTGCGCGCGACGCCAACGACGGTGAGTGAGACTCCATTTACGATGAGCGACTTGTTCAGTATCGAAGGATCGCTTCCGAATTGACGCGACCAGTAGCCGTAGCTGAGCACTGCGACAGGGTTCGCGCCGGGCGCGGTTTCATCGCTCATGCTGAAAACGCGGCCGAACGCGGACGTAACTTGGAGCGTGTTGAAATAATTTCCGCTTACGAGTTCGCCGTGGGCCGTTTGCGTTGTGCCGCGGCCCGAGACGTTCAGGTCGAGGTCATACCATGCGAGGATGCCGGCGAAGACGGACGTGCGCTCGCGCAGATCTTTGTACACCGGGTAAGAAAAAACGCCCGCGTCGCCATCGTAGTCTGTGCGAACCCGGCCGGGGCTGGGTCCCGGTGAGCGAAGGCGGACGAGTTCCTGAGGATTTGGGACGGGCAGCGTTCGCAACAGAACCTGATCCGTCAGGGAAAATATCGCCGTATTTGCGCCGATACCGAGGGCGAGTGTTAGAACGGCGACGGCGGTGAAGCCGGGAGATTTGCGAAGCATGCGCAGGGCGAAGCGAACGTCCTGCCAGGTGGTTTCGAGGAAGGGTATGCCGCGGCGGTCGCGGTAGCTTTCTTTGGCGGATTCAACACCGCCGAATTTAAGGAGAGCGTGGCGGCGGGCTTCAGCGGGAGGCATGCCGGCGCGAAGATTGTCGTCAATATGGGATTGCAGGTTGCTCTCGATCTCGGCGTCGAGTTCGCGGTCGTGGCGTTGTTTCGCGAACAGGGCAGCGAAACGGAGAAGCCAGGAGCGAAGCGTTCTCATTGACTTTCCCCTTCAGGAGACAAGAAGCGGGAGAGGATCGCTGTCGTTTGCTCCCACTCGTTCGTTTCCTTCTCGACTTGCTTGCGGCCGGCGCGCGTGAGCTTGTAATACTTCGCCTTACGATTGTTTTCGGAGGAGCCCCATTCCGAGGCGATGTAGCCTTCCTGCTCCAGTTTCAAGAGCGCGGGGTAGAGCGTCCCATAATTGATGGCGAGGCGGTCGCCGCTGATCTGCTCGATGCGCCGGGCGATCCCGTAGCCGTGAAGCGGCCCCATCGATTCGAGCGTTTTCAAAACCATCAGAGCGAGCGTTCCCTGCCAAACATCGGATTTCTTGTCAGCGGTCATGTGGAGTCCTATTGGAACGCCATAGAGAATGGCATAAGTTCTATGGGAAGGCAATAGATCAGTGGCGAGTGACAAGTGACGAGTGACGAGGAAAGGCAAAGACAAAACGTCAGTGACAAGCGACAAGTGATGAGATGAAGACAAAGACTAAAAGACTAAAGACTACAGACTAAAGACGAAGACGAGGGCAGTGGCTAGTAGCCCTTCAGCCCCTTGGAGGGCCTTCAGGGTAAACGAGTGGCCAGTGACGAGAGGCGAGCGAAAGGAAGGGCAGGCGAGGATCGGCGGGCAAGGGCTAGCGCTACAAGGCTACGTACGCTTCGCAAGGACCGCCGCTGATGGGGTTGCCGCGCCGGCAATCGCTCGTTGTAAGCTGAGGTAGATGGGAACCAGCGTTCCTCGTAATGCGTCAGTCGAAGCGGTGAGTGACACCGCGCCGTCATCGGTTATGCATGAGGCCCCGCGCTGGCGGAATCACGCCGTTACATTTGCTCTATTTCTTCTTCTTGGCGTGGTGTTTCTGCTCCCCGGATCGCTCGCGCCATCTTCGGCGCTGCTTGGGTATCCGGGGGACAATTTTCAGCACGCGTGGTTCCTGTGGCATTTCGCAAGAGCGGTTGCGCACGGGCAGAATCCTTTTTATACGCACCTGCTGTTCTATCCGAGCCGCGTAACGCTGGCGTGGAGCACGAGCGACCCGATCGCAGCGCTGATGGCGTTGCCGCTCAGCCTGACGGCGGGTCCGGTTGTCGCATACAACCTGTCGCTGGTTTTGCAATTGGCGCTTGCGGCGTTCTTTGGACGGCTGCTGTGCTTGCGGATTACGCGGAACGAGCCGGCTGCGTTTATCGGTGGAATGGTATTCGGATTCAGTTCGCTTCTGCTGGCGCAGGCGCTGGGCCACTTAAGCCTGGTGACGGCGTTTGCGATTCCGCTGTTTGTGCTCGCGCTCGACAGTATTTGGAGGGCGAAGCATCCCTCGTGGAAGTTGGGAATCCTTCTGGGGCTGGCTTTGCTATTGGCGGCGCTGGCGCACTACAACTACGTGGTTGTGTGCATCGTGTTCGCGTTCTTCTGGCTGGTCATTGATGTAGCGCGCGATTTTCGGGAAGGCGGCAGGCGTTTGATTGCGCGCGTGTGGAAGCCGCTGGCTGCGGGCGCCGCAACGTTCCTCGCAGGATTTGCCCCATTCCTGTGGATGATGTTGCGCCATCCCGCGCAGATCCCGCTATCGCGAACGACGAACCACCTCGATATCTTTTCCGCGGATGTTCTCGGATTCCTGATCCCGAGCTGGAACCATATTTTGTTTGGCCGTTTTGCGCAGCACGCTCTGGATGCTCGCGTTTTCTCGGCCGGATACGAAGGGACGGTTTACGCCGGCATCATTGTGCTGGCGCTGGCCGTCTTTGGATTTTGCAACGGGGGATTGTGGAAGGGCGGGTTCTGGAAGGGACGCGCGTCGGGCGAGCCGTGGGCTGTGCGAGCCGCCCTGCTGGCGGCGATCTTTTACCTGCTTTCACTTGGCCCGGAACTGCGTTTCCTCGGGCATCCGTCGCATATTCCCGGACCGGGGCGTTTGTTCTACATGTTTCCGTTCGCGAGGTTCGTGTCCGCGCCCGCGAGGTTTGATGTGGGCGTGATGCTGTGCCTCTCGATTCTGGCGTCGCTGGGCGTGAAATTTCTTCTGGAGAGGCTGCCGCATCCAAGCCGGCGACATTTAACGGCCGCGGCGATTGCGGTTCTCGTCGTATGCGATTCACTGACGATCCCATTTCCGCGGTCTTCCATCAGCGATCCGGGAGTCGTGTACTCGTCTGCGGCGGCTGTGGACCCGCCGGGCGGCCGTTCACTGAGTTGCGATTTGCCGCAAAATCTTCGACACGGCACCGTACTGACGTTTCCGTTCGTCGATACGCCCTACTGCCTGAAAAGCATGTGGATGCAGACAGCCGACGGCGGTCATTTCGCGTTGATCGACGGATATTTGTCGTACACACCGCCGGAGGTCTGGAAACATTTCTGGGACGTTCGCGTGCTGCGATCGTTGATGGTGATGGAAGGAATGGTTAACGCGCCGATCGATGTTGGCGCCGATCGAAAAACGGCTGTGGCGACGGTCAGGGAGCTGAATCTGAGCGCGATTGTGGTTTACGACTCGCCGGAAAGCGCGGAGGCGGAGAAGTACGTCGAGAGCGTTTTCGGGGCGAAGGCGCAGCGGGAAGGGAATTGCACGATCTTCGGCCTCGCGAAAGCGAACCGGCCGCAGTAGCCGAAGAAAAACGCGACACAGTTGCGGGCGGCTGTGCCAGCGGCTAAAGCCGCGGATATTGTCTGTCGCGTACGGTGCGACTGCAGTCGCACCCTGACACGGAAACCAGAGAGCTAGTGTAATTTAGCGTATTCGGACCTGGCGGCGATGAGGAGGGGGACGTCCGGGTAGCATCTTTCCAGTCGGCGAGAACGTTCTGATAGGCGATGCGGGCGTGGCCTGGATTGTTCTTCGGCCTAGACTTTGGCGGGGTTGCCGGGGCGCGGCCTCGGCTCATCATGCGTACATGCTTCATGGGATTCCAAGCTCGATAGGTGGATGTTAGCCTGAATGGGACAAATACAAGCGATTTACGAACCGGGAAGAGAATCGCTCGCAGTCGGGATTTTAGTGGCTATGTCACTTTGATCGTTGAAGCACTGGAGGGATCCATGTCGGGATTTAAGACTTTTGCTTGGGGTCTGGGGATCGGGTTTGTGACAACCATGCTCGTAGCGCCTCAGTCGGGCAGGCAAACCAGAAGAACGATCGGCAGAAAAGCGCGCGAGGTGCGCGATTTTGTGGGCGACACCGCCGAATCACTGGCCGAGACCGTTCAGGACGTCCGTGCCCAGATGAACGATGCAGTAACCGGCGCTCGGGACCAATTCTCAAACACGATTGAGGACGCCAAAGGCAAAATTCAAGAAGCAGTCGAAACCGGGAAAAAGGTGTATCGCGAGCAACTGAGCCGCGGCGTTGGCGCCTAGCGGTTGCGCTTGCGTGTTTGAACCCGCCCTTCGCCTCTAAGGTTCTTGCCCCGTGTTTTCCGGAGCCTCCGTCGGTCCCTGCCCCAATCGGTCCTGCAAAAAATCAGTCGAGACCCCGCCAGCTTTTAGCCCTGAGATATTTGCTGAACGGTAGGTTCCTGCCTGGCACGAATCGGAGGGGCCGCCGCCACTCCTTACCGAAATTAGATGCTCTGATGAGACTCCTCGATCTACGAACACGGCCGATGTAATCAGTTGAAGCAATAGGTGGTTTAGTGCACGTATAGAACTTGCCGCCGACCCGGAAAAAATCACTTGATGCCGCCGGTCTTCTCTCGCATAAACCATTATGTGAAAAGGATTTGAGGGGCGCCCGAGTTGGCATGCGACGTGCTGTTCCATGCATTGGAAAGTTAAGGAAAGAGTTTCGGAACCATGCAAACTGAACTGAAATCTGAAACGCAGGAAACGGGAACCGATCAAGGCTCCCTCGCCTCACCTCGCCGGTGGCGTGAGCGCGTAAGGGCTCTCGCCAATTTGCCACCCGTAATGAAGATGGTTTGGGATGCCGCCCCCCTGGCGGTGGCGTCAAGCATGGCAGTTCGTGTCCTGGCCGCCTTGGCGCCCGTCGGAATGGTCTACGTCAGCAAGTGGATCATCGACGGGATCGTCCAGCACCAGGAACACAACGCGGCATTGTCCCCTCACTTTTGGTGGCTGGTTGGGCTGGAATTCGGGCTCGCCTGCCTGCTGACGGTTCTGCTTCGGTTGAGCGATTTTTGCGACGCCGTGATCGCGGACAGCTTTATGCACCACACAAGCCTGCGGATCATGGGCCACGCCGCCAAGCTGGACCTGACCACCTACGAAGATTCGACCCTTTACGACAAGATGGAGCGTGCTCGTGTGCAGGCCACCGACCGCGTGGCCATGATTCAGCAGACGGGACAACTGATCCAGCAATTCGTTGCTGCCATCGGTTTCGGGTTCATTATTTTTGGTTATTCGTGGCTGCTGATGCTTGCGCTTTTCGTCTGCATCATGCCGGGATTTCTGGGCGAAACGCACTTCGCGTTCCTTACCTACTGGCTGAGCTTCCGCCAGACCCCTCGAAAGCGGCAGCTTGATTATCTGCGCGTCCTGGGCGGAAGCCGCGAAAGCGCGAAGGAACTGAAGCTGTTCGGGCTGGCCTCCTTTCTGCTTGGCCGGTACAAGAACATATCGCACGCGCTGCACCACGAAACGGTCGGCCTGCAGCGAAATAAGCTTTTCGTCGGCGCAACTCTTACCATGCTGGGCACGATCGGCTATTACGCCAGCTACGCCTGGGCGATCTACGAAACGATCAACGGACGCTTCACGGTGGGCGACCTGACGGCGCTGACCGGGGCAATTGCCGGCGCGAGCACGAGCATTCAGTCCGTGTTCACGAGCTTTTCGAGCATCGCCAACCAGGCCTTGTTCCTTACCGACCTGCTGCATTTCTTCGACGTGAAGCCGCAGGTTGCGTCGAAGCCAAACGCGATTCCCGCGCCGAGCGTGATCAAGCGCGGGTTCGAGTTCCGCAATGTGTCGTTCGCGTACCCGAACTCGTCGCGGCGCGTGCTGAACAATGTGAGCTTCACGCTCGAGCCGGGACAGCGGATCGCGCTGGTCGGCGAAAACGGGCAGGGCAAGACGACGATCGTGAAGCTGCTGACCCGCCTGTACGATCCGACCGAAGGGCAGATTCTGCTGGACGGCGTCGATCTGCGGGAATATGACCTGGAAAGCCTGTGGAAGAACATCGCGGTGATCTTCCAGGACTTCACGAAATACGAGATGACCGTCGCGGAGAACATCGGCGTCGGCCAGATCGAGGACGCGGCGAATACGTTCCGCATTCGGTCTGCGGCCAACAAGAGCAATGCGGAGAAGTTCATCCGGCGGCTGCCGAAGGGCTTTGACCAGATGGTTGGCTGCAAGTTCGACGGCGGCGTGGACCTATCCGGCGGCGAATGGCAGAAGCTGGCCATTGCCCGGGCTTACCTGCGCGATGCGCAACTGCTGGTTCTCGACGAGCCGACGGCGGCATTGGACGCGCGCTCCGAGCACGAAGTGTTCGAGCGCTTCGCCGAGCTGACCAAGGGCAAGATGGCGATGCTGATCTCGCACAGGCTGTCGACGGTGCGGATGGCCGATCGGATTTTCGTCCTGGAAAACGGCAGAATCGCAGAGGAGGGCGACCATGCCCAGCTCCTCGCGAATAGCGACAGCCGCTATGCGCAAATGTTCGAGCTGCAGGCGGCGAATTACAGGTAATTCCGAGACACAGCTGGCTCACCCCCCAACACGCAAAGGACCAGGAACAATCCGTTGTTCCTGGTCCTTTTTCATTGCTTGGAGGGCGGAAAACGCGGATGGGCGCGCCTATCTCGGTCAGTTTTATCCCTGTGTGACACAGCCTATCCTGAACAAAGTGAAGAGCGCCCTCGGTTGTCTGCAGTCGGCCCCTTAGCCACATCGGTGCCGGTCATTCATTTCAACGCGGTCAGCGTCACGTCGATTTTCAGAACGTGACCAGAGACGGGGTCGGTGGCGGATGCTCCCTCCACAGTTTGTCCGTCTTTCAGCACCACGATGAAGTTGTTGCGGAAATGCGGAATTATCGGTTGTCCGGTTAAGGCGGAACCACGCTCCAAAGCAGTCTGGTCGCTGGCCGAGCCGGGCGTTGACGCCCAGGACCGATCAACTGTGAACGCAAGTTCGTAAGAGTCGCCCGGCAGGGTGAACGCGCCGTAATCAATATCGGTGCCGATATCCTGAAATTGGAACTGGTAGCTAACCCGTGGGCTTCCCGGGGTCGGTGCAACCGCTGGGTAAGCGCCGCTCAGGATCGGGACGCGCAATTGATAGCGCATCGATTGACTCGTGCCGCTGTGTCGGTCGGCCCGTCCCTCCGTGACGGTATAAAGCGTGTAAGGCAAGCTCGCGATCTTCTTTGCACCGTCAAACTCGCTGATCACGACAAGAATCTTGACGGGTGTGCCGGGTTTCACTTCAGCGGCCGGCTCTTGCTTTTCGTTTTGATGATCATTCGCGTTCTGGCTGCGCGCTGGCGCGACACACATCAACGTCGCAAAAATCACGAGCCCAACCATTTTCATGTTGTTCATGTCCCCTCATCGTGGAGAAACCGCAAGATGTACGTATAAGAGACGCCGCAACGGCGCGAGCGGTTCACGGCGCAGTCGGGTCGGAGGGTGTTTGAGGCGGCCGCACCGATAGTGGAGGGATTTCGATTGGTTTGATTTCGATGGGTGCAATATCGATGGGCTTCTGCATATTTTTCTGCGTTTCGGCTTGTTCGGCGAGGAACTGCTTGCCGTCGATGCGGCCGGAGGCGATGTCGGCGGCGAGCTGCATCACGGCGGCGAGTTGTCCTGGCGGGACGATCACATCGGGCAGTTCGGGTTCTGCTGGCGAATTGCGACGGCCGTCGGCCGACGGGAGGCCAGCCGCGCGACGGTCTAAGGCACGAGAGGCTAGGTCGCGAGAGGCCCACGGCAAACGAACGGCGCGTTTGTCGTGGCTACCAGATCGCGATGCGAGCTGGGTCCGCGATGGCATGGTCCGACGCGCGACCTCGGGCGCGGGTGGGTAGCCACCACGAACCCGACTTTGGCCTACCCGCCGTGGCGGCTTCGCCGTAGGACTTTCCGCAGCGACGGGCGCTTGAATGCGGGCAGCCGACGTCATGTTTGGATTGGGCCGCACCGCGTTCGGTCCGAAAGGCCGATGCTTCGGAAGCAGCACGGCGATCAACACGGCCAGCGCCACAGCACTGACGAGTCCCGCGGCGGCAGGTTTCCATGTCGGCCAGATGGACCGCGATGCTGGCTGCTCTTCCGCGATGCGGGCGCGGAGACGCGTGGTGAAATGCGGCGAAGGTTCACCGGCGACCAGAGATTCGACGCCACGATCGACCATGGCCGCCAATTCACGCGCGTGCTGGTACGCTTCGCGGCAGGAGTCGCACTCGCCCGCGTGCGCGAGCAGTTCGCGTTCGCGGCGCGGATCGAGAGCGCCAACAGCGGCGTCGTCGATCCAGCGTTCGTATTCTTCGCGATGCGTCATTTCGTTTCCCGGTGGGACAAAATCGTCGGCGAGCCCCGCCCCAATGACGGGCAGGCGCCGGCGCTACACAGAGACGTAGCGAGGCGTTTGCGCGCGAGGTGCAGGCGCGACTTTACCGTGCCCTCGGGGACGCCGACCAGCTTGGCGACTTCGCGCGTGTCGTAACCTTCGATTGCTGCGAGCACAATCACCATCCGAAGCTTCTCGGGCAATTCGTCCAGCGCAGCAGCCAGTTTGCGCTCGAACTCGCGCGTCGCAATGACGCCCTCGACGCCAGCCTCGCTGGCACTTTGTTCGACGACGACCCTTTCCCGGCGTTCGCGGCGTCCGGCTGAGCGGATGCGGTCGAGCGCAAGCCGCCACGCCGTGCGCACGAGCCACGCGCGAAAACGGTCGCGGTCGCGCAGGCGGTGGAAATTGCGATAGGCGCGAAGGATGGCTTCCTGCGCCACGTCTTCCGCTTCCGCTGTATTGCGCAACACTCCGAGCGCCACGCGGTATGCGAGCTTGGGACAATCGGCCAGCCGCTGTTCGAATTCCTGGGCGAGCGCCGCGTCATCGACGGGTGAAGTCGCGTCGCGGGCGGGCAGATAGGACTCGTCCGCGGTCACCGCGATTCCTGAAAGGTTCGGCGCAAGAGCATCCATCATCCCTTGTCCCGCGCGCGCTCGAAGCGCGACCTGTCCTGTGCGCGCTTGAAGCGCGGCTGATCCTGCGCGCGTTCGAAGCGGGGCCCCACTTAGCCAGACGCCGGTCGCAATGGTTCGGTTCACTGATTTCGGCCTTGTGAGGGAGCGCGAGAGACTTCCCAGTCCAATGTGTACTCGTGGCAGCGTTCGAGTGTCAACCGGTTCGGACGTTAGCGTGGCCTCGTCGAGCAATTCCAAAACGGGAATCCTCGCGTTCCGACGTGAAACACAAAACGTGCCCACGATGCCGGTTGCTTCCGATTGTCCCCGACACGGAACCGCGTCCACAACTACATCCGCGGCCTCACCATTGATCGTAACCGCCTGATTTTCAAAAGACTGCGAGCGCTGCTCGGGGAGCACGTGGCGCGTTGTGTCGGCGCGAGTCGCATCACTTAGACACTGCTCCGCAGTGGCACAGCGCGTGCGTTCTAGGTTCGGCGCATGAAGACGAGTCGCCCAACCACGATGCTGATCTGCGCGATTTCAGAACTCGTGCGACGCACGCAGCAATTTGGCGCATTCCACTTGGCGCTGCTGGCCGGATTGTGCGTTGCGGTGATGCTTGCCGCATGTGCAGGCAGCACGGGGCACAGCGGCGGCGGCACAGCACCTCCCCCGCCTCCTCCGCCAAGCGTTACGGTGAGCGTGCAACCGGCAAGCGCGACGCTGTTCCTCGGCCAAACGCAGCAGTTCCAGGCGACGGTGACGGGCAGTTCGAACGCGGCGGTGACATGGACGGTGAATGGCATTGCGGGAGGGAACTCTGTTGTCGGGACGATTGGGGCGAGTGGGCTTTACACGGCGCCGGCGATTCTTCCCGCACCAACGACGATCGCGATCGCGGCAGTCAGCGCGGTCGATCCGGACGCGAGCGGCAGTGCGACCGTGAAGTTGCACGACGACATCGCTGTGACCGTTGCTCCAGCATCCGCGACGCTGTTGGTGGGCGCGACGCAGACCTTTAGCGCAACCGTGACAGGTTCGGGGAATCCGGCAACTGGCGTTACGTGGGCAGTTAATGGCGTGGTGGGCGGAAACGCGTCGACGGGGACGATTGCAGCGAGTGGCAGTGGTTCGGCAACATACACAGCGCCAGCGATTCTTCCGGCGATTCCAACCGTAACCATCACAGCGACGAGCGTGGCCGACGTGACGGCTAGCGGCTCAGCGACAGTTACGTTGCGCGATGACATTGGCGTGACTGTTTCGCCCGTGGCGGCGACCGTGTTCCTGGGCGGCACGCAAGTCTTTGGAGCAACCGTCACAGGTTCGGGGAGCACGACGGCCGGCGTTACATGGGCGGTCAACGGAATCGTGGGTGGGAACGCGTCCACAGGAACGATCGCTGCGGCTGGCAATGGCTCGGCAACATACGCAGCGCCAGCGATTCTTCCAGCGACGCCAGCCGTAACCATCACCGCGACGAGCGTGGCCGATGCGACGGCCAGTGGCTCGGCGACAGTCGCGTTGCGCGATGACATTGCGGTGAGTGTTTCGCCCGGATCTGCAACAGTTCCAGCCGCGGGCATACAGGTCTTCACGGCGACGGTGACGAACTCTGGAAATCCCGCAACGGGTGTGACCTGGGCCGTCAATGGAATCGCTGGAGGAAACGCGACCGTTGGGACAATCGTTCAGGGCGCTCAAAGCGCGACTGACGCGAACGGGGCTAGTTCTGCGACGTACACAGCGCCCGTTACGCCACCGTCGCCGCCGAGCGTGACGATCACGGCAAGCAGCGTTGCTGACCCTGCGAAAGCTGGTACGGCCAGCGTAACGATCACGTGCGCGAACCTGATTTCGCCGGCGAGCGCGAGCCTTTCGCTGGGCCAAACGCAGACGCTGACGGCGTCGCTGTGCATCGCGAGCGGGACACCGATCATTTGGGACGTGAACGGAGTTGCAGGCGGCAACGCCACACTCGGAACAATTGCAGGGAGTTCGACGCCGCCGAATGCAGCTGTCTATAGCGCGCCAGCCGATATTCCGTCGCCGAATCCCGTCACGATCCATGCGACGGCGGGAAGCCAAACAGCGTCGGCTGCGATCACGGTTACCAGCAGCGTGACCGTGACCGTCTCGCCCGCTTCGGCAACGGTCAACGCGAGTCAACGCGCAACATTCACGGCCAACGTGACCAATTCGACCGACGTGGCGGTGACGTGGAGCGTGAACGGCATTGCGAACGGCAATGCGATCGTCGGCGGAATCTGCGCTGTTGCTTCCAACCCATGCATTCCGCCCAGCGGCGCGGTTTCAGGCAGCGTGGATTACGTGGCGCCAGCAGCAGCCCCGAGTGTGAATCCAGTCATGCTGACGGCGACGAGCGAGGCGGATCCATCGAAGGCGGGAAGCGCAAGCGTGTTCGTCGCGCAGCAGACTGGGCCTGTTTCGGTCTCGGTGTCGCCTCTATACGCATTCGTGGTTCCGTCGGGCGCGCAACCAAGCAGGATGCAATTTTCTGCTGCTGTTTCGGGCACGAACGTTGGCGGCGTCACTTGGAGCGTGCAAAGCGCCGTGCTGGGTCAGGGCTGCGCTGCTGCGGCGTGCGGCACAATCGATGCAAACGGGGTCTACACAGCGCCAACGACTGCGCCGTCGCCGAACGCGATTGCCGTCGTGGCGACCAGCGTATTCGATGCAACAAAGAGCGGCAGCGCAACAGTTGCGATCACAAGCGGCCCGACGATTCGCATGATTCTTCCGTCGAGTGTGATGGCGGGAGCAGTGGAGAGCTTTCCGTTTGAGGTGCAGGGCGTGAACTTCGTGGCGGGAAGCGGCAGCACCGCGTCGACGATTTTGCTGAACGGGCAACCGCGCAGCACGACGTGTGCGACGGCGGGACAGTGCGTCACGGTGTTGAATCCGGCGGATGTGCAGTCTGCGACGACGATTACCGTGCAGGTGAAGAATCCGGGCTCGCCCGGTGCGCTTTCGAATCCTGTGCCGTTTGTGGTGATTCCGTTCGATGTTTCGGTGGGCACAGTCTCGCTGGGGCTGGCGCAACCGTCGGCAACCGAGAACGTCACCGTTGCGGAGCCGACCACGGCGGCGGCTTCGTCGCCGATCAACGTGGATTTCATCGGCTTGCTGAACGGCGGCACGTGTGGCGTGCAAGGCTCGCCGCTGACAATCACGCGGCCAACTTCGGGCAGCGAAGTTGTGAGCCTGTGCGTGCACGGGAATGGGCTCGATCCGACGTTTGCATATGCTTTCACGGAGCCTGGCGCGGGCGCCGACATTGGAGTGGTCGCGTCGAGCGTCAGCGGGATTTTCCCGAACATGATCGAGCTCGACCTGACGATCTCAACTGCAACACAGACTGGGGTCCGGTCGCTCTTTATCACAACGCTGAATAATGACCGTGCTGTAGCGACGGGGATGCTGGAGGTGAAATGAAAATCGGCCGGCGATTTCGTGTCTCTTTGGCTATGGCGACATTCGCTACGGCGGCGTTCGTACTGTGCTGCTGTTCGTTACGCGCAACAACGATCGAAAAGATGTCGCTCGACCGGATGACACAGACGGCGCCGATCATCGTGCACGCGCGGTGCGTCGCGAATTCAACGGCATGGGACGCTGGAGACATCTGGACTTTTACGGCTTTCGACGTGCTGGAAACGTGGAAGGCTGCCTCAGGCGGGCCGATCCCATCACGAATCACTGTGAGATTGCTCGGCGGAACGGTGGGTCCACTGACATCGCACGTGTCGGGCGTACCGCGATTCCGGCCGGGCGAAGAGGTCGTGCTGTTCCTGCAACCAACTTTTCGCGGTGACTTTTCCGTATTGAGCTGGCAGCAGGGAACGTTCCGGATTCGTCGCAATCAACTGAGCAGGACAGAAACCGTAACAGTGACGCAAGACACAGCCGCTTTCGCCACTTTCGATTTGAGAACGCGCAGATTCGAAGCGACAGGCATTCGGAACCTGTCGCTCGCATCGTTTCGT
This sequence comes from Candidatus Acidiferrales bacterium, assembly GCA_036279175.1. Classification (GTDB taxonomy): domain Bacteria; phylum Acidobacteriota; class Terriglobia; order Acidiferrales; family UBA7541; genus Palsa-295. The sequence continues at coordinate 13,492 of DASUJR010000133.1, forward strand.
CAGCGGATCGCGGCCGCGGTCGCAAGCGGAGGCGGGCGATGAGAGGGAAGAGAGTCGCGACGCTCTCGCTGGCGACGCTCAGCATCTTTGCGGTCGCTACTGCGCCCGTTGTGCATGCGTACGTCTTTGACACGACCGTCCCATCCGCAGGCGGATGCCCGCAACTGGATCGCTGGGGCCTTTCGGTAGCGAATCCGCTGAGCCGGCAATGGAGCACGTCGTTGCCGCTTGCGCCCGCGACGATTGTGACGGCCGCGCCGGTGCAAACGGCTGGGCAACTGACAGAAATCGAGCAGGCCGTTACGGATTCTTTCGCCGCGTGGACAGGAGTGACGGGAACAACATTCAACGCTGCGTCTTATCCCGGATTAATCGGCCCTATGGAGCGTACGAGCGCACAGAACGCGTGCTCGAACGACAGCGAGACGAACGTGGACGGCGTAAGCACGATTTGTTTCAATCAGTCGAGCGCGGGATTCACGACGGGCGTGCTGGCGTTCACGCGGGTGATCACGGCAAATGCGTCTGGAGTTTCGGTGGGTTCGAGCGCCACTTCGACCTTCGCGGGCCAAATTCTCGACGCGGACACGCTGCTCTGCCCGAATTGCCACGTCACATTTGCCACGCCCGCAGGTCTTTCCACTACGCAAGGACAGGGCGCATACGATCTCGAATCGATTCTGATTCACGAACTGGGACATTGGTTCGGCCTGGATCACTCGGCGGTGTGGATGGCGATCATGTTTCCCTATTCGCCGCCTCCGGGGCAGTTTCTGGGCAATCGCCCAACGACACAGACGCCCGACGGGCCGCTTTCTGATGACGACCGCACGGCGATTCGCGCGCTCTATCCTGATCCGAACGATACGGTCGATGTGGGGTCGGTCAGCGGCCGGCTAGTGCCTGCGAATCCGTTCGCGCTGGCGGCGATTCCGGCGACGTCCGCCGGGAGATTCGTAACTGGAATTGTGGGTGGGCACATCGTTGTGGTCGACGCCGATACCGGGTCGGTGATTGCGGGCACGCTCAGCGGGTGGACATGTGACGCGTCCAATCCTCCGTTGCAATTCGACGGCTCGTTCGATATTGAGCGGCTGCCGGTTGGACGTACGTACATGATTTATGCGGAGCCGCTCGATGGCTTGGTAGTGCCCGGCGACTTCGGGAACGCACTCGACACGCTGTGCCCGCAAAGCGGTCCTTCGGCATGCACGCTTCCGCCGGTGAACACGAATTTCAATCCGCGGGCTATGCCAAGCCAATAACGTTCACGAAGGCGATGATGGACAGAGAAGCAGGCTTGTTCCGCTTGGGATGTTGGGGTGAGATTCAGCTGCGCGGAGGCAA
>DASUJR010000134.1:0-3138 GCA_036279175.1 Candidatus Acidiferrales bacterium
GTTTCCTGCCAGGGTTTTCCTTTCGAACGCGGCTTGCGAGGAGGCAGGTTGCTGTGGCCCTGCTTGTCGATCGAAATGGCCAGCTCCGGCCTGTCGATTAGCAATTCTTGAAGCGATATCTTGTGATGAATGAACGAGAGAATCCGAATATCCACGACGATGCGATCGGCGTGGAAGAGGGGCTGGGCATCCGCCGGTTCCAGGCCGTGCAGAGTGAGCCCGTCGATTTCGGCGCGCAACTTCCAGGGAGAAAATTGGAAACGTTCGATCTCGACGCGCGCGCCGGTGCGATCTGCGATGGCGTGAATCACCGCCCGACGCATGATGCGTTGCGCCGCCCCTGTGGCAAAGAAAATAAACACGGCCAGCGCCGCACACACGATGACGGCCAGGACAAGTCCGGCCGCGCGTTTCCAGCCAATCTTCACGACGCGTCACCTTGCGGGAGAATCTGGATGTTTAGACGCGAGCGCGTCTCGTCGAGCCACTTGTCGGCTCGGTCGTCAATCGCGCGCTGGATCAGAACCTCCCGGATTTTGTCGGCCACAGCATCGAGCGGCGGGGCTGTCTCGCCTTGCTTCTTCAACTCCGGGATAAGCTCGTTGTTGTAATAGTCCTGAATCTGCTGGTCGCTCACTTGCACCGTCGGGCGAAAACGATAATCCAGAAAGCGCGAGAGATAGAGCTGGTCGCGGAGCAGCCGTCGAACGGCGGCATCGCTCAAACCGACGGATGCGAGATGCGCCTCGAAATCCGCCTGCGAGGCAAAATTCTTGACGAGTTGCTCGTAAGACCGATGGACATCCGCTTGCGCCGGTTCTTGATACCGGGTTGCCGCCGCTTCCTGACGTACGACCCATTGGTCGGCAAGTTCCCGAATGATTTCGTCGCGCGGCTTTGGCTTCCCGTTGGCGAGCTGCTGCAACGCCGCGAGCTCGCGGACTTCACTTTCAGTAATGACGTCGCCTTCGATTCGGGCCGCGATACCGTCCACGCTTTGAGTAATCCCCAAGGGTGGCGATGCGGCCTTCGGATCAGCCTGCGCACGCGCAGTCTTCGGTGACAGCAGCACAACAGCGGCAAGGAATCCGAAAATAAGGGGCGCGCTCTTCACGTCAAAACACCGGTCCTATGTTGAAAGAAAACGAGAAGTGCGGCAGCCGCAGGTACTGAAACGCTTGGGCGCCTTCGTTATAGAACTGGTATTGCGGCGGATTCAGTTGATAACCGAAGTCGACGCGCACAGGTCCGACTGGCGTGCCATACCGCAGGCCAAAGCCAATGGTGTGCGAGAAATAGTTCAGTTGCGTCACCGTGACCGTACCTTGCGGAGGAACCTGGACCGTCGTCGATGGCGGACGCCAATTGAAATTAATATGGTTGAAGTCGGTGTAAACGTTCCCCCCATCGTAAAACAGCGTACCCCCGAGACGGTTTCCGATGTACGGGAGTCGCATGGGGAAGCGCAGTTCCTGGTTGAAAGCAAGAAGCGCCAGACCTCCGACCGGAAAGCCGGAGCAGGGGTCGCGCGGGCCTGCTTGATTTAGCGCGAATCCGCGGAGCGACGTTCCGCCTCCGGCAAAAAATCTTTCCGGCAACGGGATCAGTTCCTGGATTGGAATCGTGACCGTCCCGGTACACTGACCCGGATCGAACTTCGTGTTGCCCTCGACCGTGTTGGCCAGCGGTTCCTCCACACCAAAACGAACCGAACGCGCGAAAACGAATGCCCTGCCGAACGGAGTGAATGACGAATTCTGGAAAAAGCCGCGGAAGAAACTCGCGCTGGAGCCCAGTTTTGTGGACGCGACGCTCACGTCGGCAGTGTTGAACGTACCGCGTCTGCTGTCGCCGGGGTTGTCGCGGCGATCTCGCGCGTAGGTGATTCCAACGCCGGAAACCAGGGTCGGCTGGCTCAGCAGGGGAATTTCTTCGGGATTTATCGTGTCGTTCAAGTTCGAGGCTTCCACGCGCCGGTAGAAATAGCGATACAGGAGGGAACTTGACGGTTTCAGCGTTTCCACGAGCTGCGCAGCCCCTTCGTAACGGGTGGATGTAAACGTGGAAATATCCTGTGTTTTTTCTGCGAAGCCCGTCAGCACGGCGCTAAGGCTGCTGTCCGAAAGAAAATTGGCGGCCGTGTAGCTTAATGCGGAGCGGTATTCCAGCGTACTGGCGCGCACCTTGAAAGACAGCGTCTGTGCGCGGCCGAACATGTTCGCGCGTGAAATTTCGAAAATGCCGCGCGGACTCGCGGCAATTTCCGTTGCGTTCGGATTGCACGTGGTGATGACGTTGTTGTTGCTGGTCGTTGTCGAATTGCAACTTGCGCCGATCTGCTGCACTTCAAACCCAAAACCATATCCAACTGTGTAGCGCTGGCCTTCCGTTGCGTCGACCACGATCACTTTGTTTGGATCGGCCCCGGCCGGGTTTTGCGGCGCAATCTGAACGCGCGTGAAAACGCCGAGATTGTAGAGCCGCCGCTGCGTCTCGGCCACATCCCGCTCGCGCAGCGGGCCGCCGGGATGAATCTGGACCTGTTTCTTGATGATGGCCGGCTTCGTGTACTGATAGCCCGTTAGAAGAACGTTGGCCACTTCCACCTGGCGTCCTTCCGTGATGTGGTAGACCAGGTTCACGCGATCCGAACCGGCTGCCGCGCCGGCGGATGTGCTGCCATCGGCATCGGCTGAGGCCTTTGATTCACCACCTGATGCAGGCTGCACACGCGGGGCAGCGACCGGCACGACTTCTTCCTGAAAACTTGCATTCGTAAATCCCTGGTTGAAGTAAAGCGCGAGCACGTTATTGCGATCGCTCGCCACATCGTCCGCCGAATACGGCTGGCCTACCGTCGAGCCTATTACCGACATCAGTTCGGCCGTGGAAATCGCGCGATTTCCCTCTATTTTGAGGGAGGCGACGCGTGTCTGTACCCCTTCGTCGATGCGGAAGGTGACGAATAGATGGCCTTTCTTGTTGCGATAGTCGTTCTCGATCTGCGGATCTACCTTCGCGTCCCGAAAGCCGTTCGACACGTACAGATCGCGGATCGAATCGGCATCGTCGCGAACCAGCCGCTGGCTGAAGCGGCCGTTGAACGCAAACGAGGCGGTCTGAATCTGCAAGCGGCCG
>DASUJR010000135.1:0-23654 GCA_036279175.1 Candidatus Acidiferrales bacterium
GCGCGTTCGATCGAGCGTCTGAATTTTCGCCTGGACTGACGGGATCACCCCAGCAAGAACCGTGCAAATAGCAGGCAGAATTTTGGCCTTGCCACGCATCCAAAATCCCGGAACTCTCCCGAAGCGTTTCGGGAATAGCAGGTGAATCCCATCAAGGGCGGTGGGCGAGGTGGTTCGGCGCAGGTGGGCAGTCCTAAATCGGCTTATTCTTCCTCTGGGCCTCGTGGGTCTCTCCCTGGTCTCGTTCCCGGGCCGGCTCGATGCGCAGGGCATTCGCAGCATTATCCAATCACGCGAGCGCGTGTTCTCAAGCATTGGTGCTGGAGTTATTGCGATCAAGCGCGCGCCTGACGGGCGCTACTACATTCTGGCGCGCCCGGCGAACACGATCTCTGTTTACAACGCTGACGGAACGCTGATCGGCCAAATTCCAAAGGCTGGGTCAGGCGTTGTGATCCGGTACGGGGTCAGCATGGATCTGACGCCGACTGGAAACATCGCGGTGGCGGATCGCGGACAAAATTCCATTGAGGTCTTCCGCCCCGATGGCTCGCTGGTCTCGCGGACACCAGTTTTTGCGCCAACTTCCGTCGTGGCGCTTTCCGATAGCGAATTCGCAATCACCACACTTCGATCCAGGCGTCTTGTCCAGCTGATTGACCTCACCGGGACCGTTCTGCAGCGCTTCGGCGATCCTACGGACCTCGGAGGAAATCCTGAAACGGATGTAGACCCCGAAACCCGGCAGCTGTTCGGAGGTCCGGCGCCGAAAGCCGCTTCCCTGCACGATTACGGCACGATAACCGGCGACTCGGCTGGCGGGATTTATTTCGCCTTTGCATCGACGCCCAATCCCACGCTGCGCAAATACGACCAGAACGGATATGAAGCGTATCAGGCGTCGATCCCGAAATCGGATTTCGGAGGCGGCGGCTTGCGGCCCGAAGATCGAGTGCAACTGCTGTTCGGCTTTTCCGACACTTCTTTTTCGCATCAGGAAGGCGGATGGCTGAGCATAGGATCGTCGAAGGACTTAAAATTCGGCGCGAATGTCGGAACTGGAATTGGCGAATCGCTGCGCCGAGGCTACGGATTCGGCCAGGCGATCGATCAGCAGAATATGAGGGAATTCGGCTCCGCAGGGGCGGCGGGCGGCCCGCTGGGCGCTACGTTCTCTGGCGAACTGAACGGTGAAAATTCAACGTTCCAGTTGGGCATGGGATCGACTTCCGGATTTGGAGGCCATGGGAGGCGGGCCGGGTTTGGATCGTTCGGTGACCAGACGACAAAGGGAGGAGCGCTGCTCCAGTTTTCGGGTTCGAATGATGATGCGGGCAACACGACCGACCCGCTCGACACGCCAGGCTCTGATACGACGGAAGGACTTAGCATGGACGGGGCTGCCGATTCCACCGGCGGCTCGGCCGCCAACTCGCCGCTGTATTCGTCAGGGGCATTCGGTGCGCCTGGCGCGCAGGGAACCATGGGCGGAGTGCCCGGACAATTTCTGGTGGGCTCATCTTTTGACGGGCTCTATTTCCATCCGCGTGGGCTCTCGCAGAGCATTACAGGTGCGCCCTCAGGCGCAAAGAGTGCGTCGGGTGCCCCCGGTCAGTCCGGGGCTGCCGGTGGAGCAGCCGGAGACGCCGGCCTCCATCCTGGGTATCGCGGGCGGTTCAATTCAGGAATGTTCGGGTTTACAGCCGGATTGCGGGTGAACCTGGGCAGTCTCGACAGGGGAGTGGGCGTCAAAAAACCCAAGATAACTGCGGTCGCGGTTGATCCCAAGACCCACGATGTGTGGGCCGCGATCGCCGATACATTGGTTGAGTTCAATTCAGGCGGGTCGCCGGTCGGCCTTTACTACCTGACCCTCGCGGGCGGAGAGTCCATGAAAGCGACCGCACTGCTTGTCGAGCCGGACCGATTGCTGATTGCCGCCGATCCGTGGGGAATATTCGCGTTTCCGCGGCCGGACAAGCCTTCGGCTCCCGAGCAAAAATCCAGGATCGTGCCAAAAGTTGAACCTCAGTCCCGCTGATCGTTCGCCATTCAGATGCTTTGCGACCCCATTCGTTCAAGTTTTGGCTCGGGTGCGAAATGCAGCCGTTTGCGAAACTAGTTCCGGAGGGCGCATTGCCAAACGCAGCTGAGGCAGCCACAATATCTGCGATATGAATTCGGCAAAAGACACGGTGGTGATCATTCTGGCAGCGGGCAAGGGGACGCGGATGCGCTCCGAGCTCGCCAAAGTGCTGCATCGCGCGGGCGGGCGAACGCTGCTCGAACATGTGATTCGCGCGTGTCAGCCACTGAAGCCGGCGCAGATGGTGGTGGTAGTCGGGCACCAAGCGAAGGAAGTGGGAGCTGTAGCTGAATCGCTCGGGGGGCAAGCGGTGGTGCAGCAGCCGCAGCGCGGGACGGGTCACGCGGTGCAAGTGGCGCGGCGGGCGATTCGGAAAAACGCGAAGATAGCGCTCGTTCTGCCCGGCGATGCGCCATTACTGCAAACCGCAACGATCGCAGCACTGCTCGATACGCATTGGCGCGGCGAAGCTGCTGCCACACTCCTAAGTGCCGAGCTCGACGATCCCACCGATTACGGCCGCGTGGTTCGCGATACCGAAGGCCGAGTAGAGGGTGTGGTTGAGGAAAGGGCTGCTACTGCCGAACAGCGCGCGATCCGCGAAGTCAATTCCAGCATTTATTCGTTCACGCTGGAAAAGCTCTGGCCCGCGCTGAATGCGCTTCGGCCGGACAATTTTCATCGCGAGCTGTATTTGACGGACGCAATCGGCCTTTTGCGGCAGCGCGACGAACGCGTTCTGGCTCAGATTGCTCCCGATGCGAACGAAATTCTGGGCTGCAACACGCGGGCGCATCTTGCCGACGTGGACCGCGTGTTTCGTCGGCGAAAAGCAGGGGACTTGATGGTTTCCGGCGTGACGATGTATCTGCCCGAAACGATTGTGATCGATCCCGAAGTCACCGTTGGCGTCGACTCCGTGGTTGAGCCGGGCGTCCAACTGCTGGGCGACACGCGCGTTGGCGCTCGATGCAAGATCGGGATGGGAAGCGTGCTTCGCGACGTGAGGATCGACGACGACGTCACAATCGGAGCGCATTCGATTCTGGATCAGTGCCGCGTGAGCGCGTCGGCGGTGGTGGGACCTTTCGCGCGGCTGCGGCCGGGAGCGGACATCCGTTCGGGCGCGCACATCGGGAATTTCGTGGAAGTGAAGAACAGCGTGGTGCACGAAGGCGCGAAGGCGAACCACCTGACGTATCTGGGCGACGCGTCAATTGGACGCGGGTCAAATATCGGCGCCGGCACGATCACTTGCAACTACGATGGCGTGAATAAAAACAAGACGACGATCGGCAGCCGGGTTTTTATAGGCAGCGATTCGGCGCTGGTCGCGCCGGTGCGCATTGGGGATGGCGCGTACGTCGCGGCCGGGTCGATCATTACGGAGAATGTGCCGGCGGAGGCCCTTGCGATTGCGCGCGGGCGTCAGGTCAACAAAGCCGGTTGGGCCGCGAAACGCCGACGCCAGATGAAGAGCGCGAAGACGTCGAGTCGAGGCAAGAAGAAAAGCGCGTCACGCGCGAGCCAACGCAAGCCGAAACGAACTGTGCGAATCAGCCGCCGACCATTGCGAAGAGCGGCGAAGGCACGGCCAGCCAGGCGGAAGCGAACCGCAAAATCCCGCCGCTAGTTCGCTATCCGTCGCGCGCTATTGTTGCTTTGCCCCAACGACCACAAGAATGATGCCGCCAACAAGAGCGATCCCGCCCAGCACCGGAGGAATCGGGATGGTCTCGTGCTTTTCCCGGGTCGCATGGAGTGGTCCTGCATCAAACACCCGCTGCCGCGTCTTATAGTGGATGCCACCGTAAGCCAAGCCGATGATACCGAGCACGATCAGGACGATGCCAGCGATAGAGGCTGTTTTCATTTTTCCCCCTTTTTGAGCAACGAACTGGAATGCCTGCGAATCGTCGATATCGCTGGATTCCCTAAAATGGTGATTGAGCTCCGACCTTAATGCGGGCGGAAACCGTTGCCTCTTGTATACAGGCGTGTTGAAGACGCGACCATACTGGCCTTTCCTCGACAGGGTCTCGTTCTACGAGTAGGACTCAACCGGAAAAAGAGAGCCACCAGAAGTGCACAGGCGGCAGTGGGCGGGTTCCCCTCGGCTGCAGGAATAAATCAATCGTCCCCCGCGACGGCGGGTAGGCTCCGCGACTCGAACAGGAGCCGCGCGTCCCTGCATCGCATGCTGGAGGAGGTATGGTGATAGCGGAGCCTCGGAGTTCAGGCGGAGGCGGCGAAGTAGGCGAGGCGGAGAAGACCAAGGAACATCGTGGCTTCGCTGGTCCTCTTCGGGTTGGCAAAGCCAGTTTCTTCGAAGAGCGAGAGGATTACGCTGTCGGAATTGCCTTTGAAATGATCGCTGATGCAGAGCAGGTGTTTCAAGCTATGCCCGTGGCCGCGGCGTCGATCCGCGCGCGAAAAATCGACAAGATGAAATGAGCCGCCCGGCTTCAGGACGCGCCTCACTTCGCGGAGCATGTTGGGTTTTTGCTTGGTTGGCACGTGGTGGAACATGAGCGACGAAAAGACGCGGTCGAATGACCCATCGGCGTAGGGCAAGTGGTCCGAGAAGCCTTCATCGAAAGTGATGGAAAGTCCTGCGCGCGCAGCTTTTTTGCGGGCTCGCGCGAGCGCTTTGGGATCAGGGTCGAGACCCACAACGTCCACGGCAGGATGTGATCCCTTGATGATGCTCGCCAGCGTGCCGGTACCGCAGCCGACGTCGAGAACGCGGGCACCCGGCGAGAAGACGACCTGATCGAGGACTTTGCGTCGCACCGATTCGACGCCCATCAGCCTGGTGATGGGATCGTAGAGCGGCAAAGCCCAATCGGAGCCTGCGGCGGGAAGAAAGTCCCTGTCAGCATTGTGCATCGCGGCGTGACCTCTCCGGAAAGGATAACTCTGGTACGGTTTTTCTCGCGTACAGAAATATCTGATTCGTCCCGGTCAGGAAGGATGCAAATCGCCTGGCGCTACATCAAATTCGGCAAAACCGCCAGCGAGACGCTACTCGGCGCGAGGGTGCCAGTTGCCATGCTAAAATGCAGTGCTAATTCTGTGGCGAGGACTTTGAAGTGGCGGACACAATACAAATTACGCTGCCGGATGGGGCGAAGCGCGAAGTGCCGAGCGGGATAACCGCTTCGCAAGTGGCGCAACAGATTTCGCCTCGGCTGGCGAAGGAAGCTTTGGTCGCGCGGACGAATGGAGAGCTGGTTGACCTTTCACGCCCGCTGGACCACAGCACAACTCTGTCGATCCTGACCGCGAAGGATGCAGATGCGGTGCAGGTGTTCCGCCACTCGGCGGCGCATTTGCTGGCCGCGGCAGTGCTGGAGCTGTATCCGAACGTGAAGCTCGGCATCGGTCCGCCCATCGAAAACGGCTTCTTTTACGATTTCGTGCGCGACGAGCCGTTCACTCCCGAAGACCTCGAAAAAATCGAGGCGAAGATGCACGAGCTAGCGGCGAAAGACGTTCCTAACGAGCGCAAGCTGATTCCCAAGCCCGAGGCGCTGGACCTGTACCGCAAGCAGAATCAGGAATTCAAGTGCGAGCTGATCGAGGAGAAGGCGGTCGAGCCGATGGTCTCGTTCTACACGACCGGCAAATTCATCGACTTCTGCCGCGGCCCTCATATTCCTTCGACCGGCCGAATCAAAGCGTTCAAGCTGATGAGCGTCGCGGGCGCGTACTGGAAGGGACAGGAAAAGAATCCGCAGATGCAGCGGATTTACGGCGCGTGCTTCATCGAACAGAAAGACCTCGATGAATATCTGCACAAGCTGGAAGAGGCGAAGCGCCGCGATCACCGAAAAATCGGCAAAGAGCTTGGACTGTTCGCGGTAAGCGACCTGGTTGGAGCGGGACTGCCGTTGTGGTTGCCAAACGGCGCGACCGTGCGCCGGCTGCTGGAGGAATACATCCTCGAAAGGGAACGCGAAGCCGGGTATCAGCACGTTTACACGCCGGATCTGGCGAAGGTGGACCTGTACATTCGCTCCGGGCACTGGGCGCACTACCACGAGGATATGTTCCCCCCGATGAAGCTGGAGCACGAGGAATTGGTGTTGCGACCGATGAACTGCCCGCACCACATTCTGGTTTACGAATCCCAGAAGCGCAGCTATCGCGAGCTGCCAGTGCGGATTGCAGAGCTGGGCACAATGTACCGCTACGAACGGTCGGGTGTTCTGAGCGGCTTGAGTCGCGTCCGCTGTATGACTCTGAACGATGCGCATATTTTCTGCACGCCGGAGCAGATCCGGGAAGAGTTCGCGGGGGTGATGCGGCTTGTCGAGCGGGCTTATCGCGATCTGGGGATCACGCAATACAGTTATCGGTTGTCATTGCGTGGCGGGGCGAACCCCGAAAAGTATATCGCGAATGACGAGATGTGGGACCTTGCCGAGCGCGAGCTGCGCGAAGCCATGAACTCGATGGGCCTGCCTTACACAGAGGCGCCTGGCGAGGCGGCATTTTACGGCCCGAAGCTCGATATCCAGCTCGCGGACGTGATGGGCCACCAAGAAACCTACTCGACGATTCAAATCGACTTCCATTTGCCAAATCAGTTCGAACTCGGTTACGTAGGGGCGGACGGCCAAATACACCGGCCGGTGATGATCCACCGCGGCGTGATCAGCACGATGGAGCGGATGGTTTCCTATCTCATCGAGCACTATGCAGGCGCATTTCCTGTTTGGCTGGCGCCGGTGCAGGCGTCCGTGTTGCCGCTCAGCGGGAAATTTGAGGAGTACGCAAAGAAAGTCGCACAGCAGCTGACGGATGCGGGGTTCCGCATTCACTTGGACGATCGCAACGAAAAGCTGCAAGCGAAAATCCGGGACGCACAGCTGCAGAAGATTCCCTACATGCTCGTTCTTGGCGGAAAGGAAGCTGAGGCGGGCACCGTTTCCGTACGCCACCGGTCGAAAGGCGATCTGGGACCTCGTCCTGTCGAGCGATTTATCGAGGACCTGCAAACCGAAGTAAGCGCCAAGACCGTCAACTAAGCTCACGCCAGTCCACGAAAAATGCACGACAACGCCACCTCTGTGTTTCATCTGCGTTTTGCTACACATTTTCCTGTATAGACCATCGCTTGCCGAAAACTTGAACATATCTGAGTAGCTGCACATCGGCGCGAGATTGCAGTCCCCTTCAAGCGCCTGTTCAATGGGACGGGCTGCTGTGCTACGCAAGCTCTCATTTCGTCCATTTTTCATCGCTTGGGTGGCGTGCTGGATTTCCTGGCTGGTCTTAACGGACAACAGCGGCTGGCGGGAAATGCTGGTGGGAGCGTGTGCGTCGACGATCTCGCTGCTCGCAATCGCGGTGTTCGTCAGAAAAACTAAATGGACTTTCAGGGTACGTTTGAAACCGTTGAAGGAAGCGATTCATGTTCCGCCTCAGCTGTTCACGGATACGGAGCTGCTGGCGTTTACGGTTGTGCGGCGGATGTTTGGAGCGAGGCCTGCGTCGGGGATCATGGCCGTGCCGTTTCGGCGCGGAGCGAACACGCCGTCGTCGCGAATGCGACGCGCGCTTGCGATTACTTACGTGACGGTTACACCGAACACGCTCGTTTTGGGAATCTCGCAGGATCCTGAGCTGTTTGTGCTCCACTCAATCGTGCCCAAGCCGTTGCCGCAATTTATGGCTTGCATGGGCGCGGAGCCAGAGAGCGAATCGTGACTGTCACGATGAACTACTGGCTTTGGGCCGCACTGGGACTCCTGGCGGCGATCTTGCCCTGTCTTTACGTATGCGCCGTTAAGCCGGCGGAGGACCGGCTCGTTGCTCTGGAATTCCTCAGCTGCATCGTGACACTCGAACTGATACTGATGGCCGAAGGGTTCCATCAGCCTTCCTTTTACGACCTTCCGCTGACCCTTGCCCTCCTTTCTTTCGGGGGAGGAATGGTTTTCGCACGCTTTCTGGAGCGGTGGCTTTGATGCACCACGCACTGGCGGCAAGCATTCTCGTGTGGATTGCCGTAGCGCTCGCAGTCTTTTGCGCAATCGGTCTCGCGATCATGCGCACTGCGTTCGAGCGGCTGCACTTCAGTTCGATCCTGGCTTCGTCCTGCACGGCATTGATCGTCGTGGCTGTGTGGCTCGATGACCCGAATTGGCAGGCACGGCTGAAGGCTCTCTTCATTGCGGTCCTGCTCCTCTTGATGAACGGAGTGCTGAGTCACGCAACGGCGCGAGCGATCCGCATCCGCCAAAACAAGCGCCTGGACATCGACGGCGGCGAAAAGATTCTCCTGATCACGAAAGAGCATCCGGCGGGAATCCCGCACAAAGGCAAGTCATGATTTTTCTGCAACTGGGGATTCTGCTGTGCGTGCTGGTAGCGGGCACCACAGTCGTATTCACACGCGGACTGGCCAGCCAACCGATTTTAGTCAGCGTGTTCGGGTTGATGCTGGCGTTGATGTTCATGGTGTTTCAAGCGCCGGACGTCGCGCTGTCGCAGATCGTTGTAGGAGCGGTGGGGCTTCCGTTGATGGTGCTGCTGGCGCTGGCAAAGTTGCGGAGGGACGCGCAGTTGCTGCACCGTCGGGAGAATGAGGAAGAAACGAAATGAGCCGAATCTGGCGTGCGACTGTGTTCGTCACCGGAGCCGCGGGGATTGCGGTGCTGTTCGGCCTTGTATGCGGAACGCTTCCGGGGCCGTTGGCAGTACGAAACCGCTACGCAGAAGCGATCAACAGCCGCGTGTACGCGCAACGGAACGTGACGGACGCGGTCTCGGCCGTGAATTTTGACTATCGCGGGTTCGACACGGTTGGCGAGGAATTCATTCTGTTTGTGTCAGTTCTCGGATCGATTTCTCTCCTCAGGATGACGTCGGAAAAAACGGACGGCTTGCTGCGCGATGCGGCGGAACCCAGCCGCGACGTGCCGGCAAGCGACGCAATCCGTCTGTGGATTTTGATTATGATCGCGCCGAAGGTCCTGTTCGGCATTTACATCGTTACGCATGGGCAGCTGACGCCTGGCGGCGGCTTTCAGGGCGGAGTAATTCTCGCGACTGCCGCGCTGATGCTTTATCTGGGAGAAAGCTTCGCCGTCTTTCGAAAGGTCGTGTCGCGGCCGGCGGTTGAGATTGCGGAAGCTGTGGGCGCCGGCGGATTCCTGCTGCTCGGAATGATTGCGTGGTTTTGGGGAAAGCCATTCTTGACGAACGTGCTGCCGCTGGGCAAAACGCATGAATTGACCAGCGGCGGAACGATGCCTCTAATCAGCCTGGCCACTGGTCTTGAGGTGACGGCAGGCTTTGTCCTGCTGCTGTTCGCTTTTCTCGAGGAAACCCTCACAGTGCGGGGAGAAGAGTGATGCAAGGCCAGATCATCTTCTACGCGGGTTTTGCTGTTGCCGTATGGCTTTTCCTGATCGGACTCTACGGGATCGTCTCAAGCCGCCATCTAGTGCACCTGTGCCTTTCTCTGACCGTCGTGCAGGCGTCGACGTATGTGTTGCTGGCCGTGGTCGGATACCGTCCTGGGTTGCCGGCGCCGATTTTCGTTACGATGCCCGCCACGTCCTCGGCAGTCGATCCGGTGATCCAAGCGTTGATGCTGACGGACGTGGTGGTCGAGGCGACGGTGATCGCATTACTGCTATCGATCACGGTGCGCGTGCATCGTAGAACTGCCAGCGCCGACCCGAATGAAGTCGATTTGATGCGCGGCTGACCGCGAACAACGAAAATGGCGCCTCTCCCTGTCGTTATTCCCCTGATTGTCGCGGCCGTACTGGCGGGTGTGGGCTCTCATTTGCCGCGGCGCGTGCTCGATCTAACGGCCCTAATTACCTCCGCAGGCGTGGTCGCGATCAGCGTGCTGCTGGCAAATGCTTCCGTACACCACGTGATCGTCTATTGGTTCGGAAACTGGCAACCCACGGCGCACTCGCATTTCCCGATTGGGATCTGTTTCATGATCGACCCGATTGGAGCGGGATTAGCTGCTTTCACTTCGGTGTTGGTATTTGCCGCGTTCACGTTTTCATGGAGCTATTTCGAATCGGCGAAGGCGCTCTACCACATCTTGATGCTCGTATTCCTTGCAGCCATGTGCGGGCTATGTCTTTCCGGCGACCTGTTCAACATGTTCGTGTGGTTCGAACTGATGACGGCGGCAGGGGTGGCGCTCTGCGGATACAAATCCGAAGAGGGGCACTCGATGCAGGGCGCTTTGAACTTCGCGGTGCTGAACACGGTGGGAGCGTTTCTGAGCCTCAGCGGAGTCGCGCTCGTGTACGCATTTACGGGATCGCTGAACCTGGTCGAGGTGGGCGTCACGCTGGCGCAGCATCGGCTGAGCTCGGAATTCCTCTGCGTGGCGTTTCTCTTTATTCTTTCCGGATTTCTGGTGAAAGCAGCCGTGTTCCCGTTTCATTTCTGGCTGGCCGACGCGCATGCGGTGGCGCCCACGCCCGTCTGCGTCATTTTCTCCGGCGTGATGGTTGAATTGGGAGTGTACGCGGCCGCGAGGATCTACTGGGTCGTTTTCTCGCAAGCTTCGGCGCCAAGCGCAGCGGCGGTCCGTACTCTCTTCCTGATCGTTGGCTCATGCACGGCGGTACTCGGAGCGCTGTTTTGCTTTGGCCAGCGCCATTTCAAGCGCCTGCTGGCGTTCTCGACGATCAGCCATGTCGGCGTGATGACGCTCGGCTTCGCGGTTCTCGATCCAGCCGGTCTCGCGGGGACGACCTTATATTTGATCGGACACGGGCTGGTGAAGGCTGCATTGTTCATCGGAGCAGGAATCGTGCTGCACCGGTGCGGGAGCGTCGACGAATTCGACTTGCGTGGTCGCTGTCGTGCCCTGGCGCCGATAGGCGCGATGGTCGTTTTAGGTGCGATCGGGCTCGCCGGATTGCCTCCGTTCGCCACGTCTTTCGGCGAAAAGACAATAGAGATGGCAGCCCACCACGCTCATCAGGGCTGGATCGCGGCAGTACTGATCATCGCGGAAATCTTTACAGGTGCGGCCGTTTTGCGGTTCGCGGCTCGCGTTTTCGTCGGCTGGGGTAAGGGCCGCGAACTTCCGCTGCATGGAGCGCCGCATATCCACACGGACCGCGAAACCACCGGGCAGCACTCGCGCGTGCCGGTCTTTATGTGGGTCCCGATGCTCGCTCTGCTGGGCGGTGCATGCGTTATTTCGATTCCCTCAACCGTTCGGTCCGGCATCGGCCGCCAGCTTCAGCGTTTTGAAACGCCCGCCATCTATCAGGATTCAGTCCTGCTCGCCCGGTCCACCGAACCGCAGTATCCTGAGCCAGAAACTGCCCCGCTCGATTTCGGTCTCGAAAACGCTGGAGTGTTGGTGGGAATGATTCTTCTCGCGGGGCTCGCGCTCGCGGCCGGATCGGACGAGTTTCGGGCTGAAGACCCCGCTGCGCGAACTTGGCTGGGGATCCAGACGATTTTCAGGCGCCTGCAGAGCGGGCGCGTGGGCGATTACGTGGCATGGTTCACGATTGGCATTGCCGTCTACGGCGCGATTCTGGTTCTTCTGCGCTGAGTCTCGGCTGTCGGTCAGTTCAATATGCAATTTTTTGGCCGGGCGGTTCGCAGGCGTGCCGAGCGTTGGACCTTCCTTTACGAGATTCACTCGAGCTTGAAAACACGCCCCTATCGTACGTGTGGGCTATAATCCCGAATTGTCAATTCAAGGGGGGAAGATCGCCTTGGCGGAGCGCGTTCGCGTGCGGTTAACGGAAGCGGCCAAGGCCGCCGGTTGAGCTGCCAAACTGAGTCCCAGTCTGCTGGACTCCGTATTGAAGCGGCTACCGCGGCCCACTGATCCGAACCTGCTCGTTGGTTTCGAAACCAACGACGACGCCGGGGTGTATCGACTCACTGACAAGATCGCGCTTGTGCAGACGGTCGACGTACTGACGCCAATCGCAGACGATCCGCGCGTGTTTGGCCACATTGCGGCGGCGAATTCGTTGAGCGATGTTTACGCCATGGGCGGACGGCCTGTTTCGGCGCTGTCCATCGTCGGTTTTCCGGCGTCGGGCGAGCCCGAAGTCCTGGAGGAGATCCTGCGCGGTGGGCTGGACAAGATGATGGAGGCGCGTTGCACGATCGCGGGCGGGCATTCGATTCGCGACGAGGAGTTGAAATTCGGATATGCGGTGACGGGCGTGATTGATCCTGCACGGATCTGGAGGAACGTTGGCGCGCGGCCGGGTGACGTGCTGATCTTGACCAAGCCGCTCGGAACGGGGGTGATATCGACGGCGCTGAAGCAAGGAAAGGCGGATCCGGCATGGGTTAGCGCGGCGGAGACATCAATGGCCCGCCTGAATCGGGACGCTGCGGAGGCGCTCCAGGATGTCGAGGCGCATCGAGAATCGCGGGCGCAAAATAACGACTCGCCCGTGCACGCGGTAACGGACATCACCGGATTTGGCCTTCTGGGACACGCGCGGGAGATGGCGCTCGGCAGCAGCGTGTCGATGCGGATTCAATGTGAGCGGATCGAGTATCTGCCCGGAGCTGTCGACGCGGCACGCGGCGAGTTTTTCTCCGGCGGCTTGAATAGCAACCGCGAATTTCTGGAAGACTGCGTCGAATTTCAGGCGGGCGTTGCGGAAGAATTCCGGGCCTTGCTGGTCGATCCGCAGACTTCAGGAGGCCTGTTGGCAGCCATCGCCCCGGAAACAGCGCACGAGACAATCGCGGCCTTGGGAAGTCACGGCGTGCCGGCGCGAATCATCGGTGAGGTGGTCGCGAAGACGTCTCCCCTGGTCCACGTCGAGTGACGCATTCGAATCGCATGTTCGCGCAATGGATCCGATAACACATGGAATAGCGGGAGCGCTGCTGGGAAAGGCCTTTTTCTCGAAGAGCGCCGCAAGCAAACCGCAAGACAAACTTGATGAGGAAAAGCGACGCGCTCGCATAACGACGCGAGTTGCGATCCTCGCGGCGACTGCGGGCGCCATGTTTCCCGACATCGACGTGATCGCCGACGTGATTTCGCATGACCCGCTGGCGATCGTCAGATACCACCGCGGGATCACACATTCATTTTTCGGCCTGCCGTTTTTCGCGGTGGGCCTGGCGGCGCTGACGCGGTGGATAACGCGTCGATGGAGAATTCCCTCTCCATCCTTTGGGACGCTGACGCTGATTTATGGTGTCGGAATCCTGAGCCACATTCTGCTAGACGGCACCACATCATTCGGCACTCGCATGCTGACGCCTTTTTCGCAACGGCGTGTCGCATGGGACTGGATTTTTATCATCGACTTCGTGTTCACCTCGCTTTTGCTGCTGCCGCAGCTGACCGCGTGGATTTATCGCGAACGAGCGAAGAGCTTGCGGCGAGCGATTACGATGTGGGCGCTGTTTTCAGCCGCCGCGGCTGTCGCCTGGCGTGTGGCGCAAGCTGCGAACGCACCTTTTCACATGTGGATTGTGGCTGCTGCTTCGGCGGTCGGGGCGGCGTTGTTCTTTGGTCCCGCCGTTCATGACTGGGGATTCAGCGTGTCGCGTGCGCGCTGGTGCCAGACGGGCGTGATCGTTACGCTGGCGTACGTCGGGACATGTGGATTGGCGCACCACCAGGCAATGAGGCGCGTCCGTCAATTTGCCAAGTCGAACCACGTAAGCGTCGTGCGCATCGGGGCGCTGCCGGTGCCTCCGTCTATGCTCGACTGGGGCGACGCGATCCGCACAGCGGATGGCGTGTACTCATCGCGCTACGATTTGCGCCAAGCG
This sequence comes from Candidatus Acidiferrales bacterium, assembly GCA_036279175.1. Lineage (GTDB taxonomy): Bacteria > Acidobacteriota > Terriglobia > Acidiferrales > UBA7541 > Palsa-295. The sequence goes on from DASUJR010000135.1 coordinate 13,856, forward strand.
CAGCCGGCTGCGTTTCGGTTCGCGCCCGATTCAGCGCGTGGTCCATTCATGGTTCGTGCGCTCGGATTGCCGGAAGTACATCTTTATTGGAATTTCGCGCGATTTCCTGTGATCCGCACCATCACCGCAGGAACGGAACACGTTGTGATCTTCGAGGAGAATCGCTTCGTCGGCCGGCGCAAAAACGAGCCGCAGCCGTTCACGTATAGCGTCGTGTTCGACGGTGCGGGTGATGTGGTCGAACAAGGGTGGATAAGAAACGGCATGCTGGCGAGCGACATTCAGAGAGTGAAGCCGCAGGACGATCATACGACGCGATGAGAATTTTCATTTTCAGCGACGTTCACGGAGACACTGGTGCGATCGAACGAGCGAAGGCGCAGCCTGCGGATGTTTACATTGCCGCGGGTGATCTTTCGACGTTCGGGCGCGCATTGGAGCGCTGCGCGGAAGCGCTGAAACCGCTCGGCGAAAAGCTGTGGCTGTTGCCGGGGAATCACGAGACTCACGACCAGACGCGCGCCTTATGCAAACGATACGGCTTTATCGATTTTCATCGGCAACTGCGCGAGCTGAAAGGCGAAAAGGGGACTACTTGGTGGGCGGGGCTGGGCTATAGCAATCCGACGCCGTTCGATACGCCCGGGGAATATTCCGAAGAAGAGATTGCGGAGGCGCTGAAGGAGTTCGAAGGCAAGAAGCCGCTGTATCTGGTCGTGCATTTCCCGCCGCGAGATACGAGGCTGGACGAGGTCCGGTCGGGGATGCATGCCGGGAGCGTGACCTTGCGGGCATGGGTTGAGCGCGTCCAGCCTGAATTTCTATTTTGCGGACACATCCACGAAGGCGCGGGACTGAGCGATCACGTAGGTGCTACGAAGTGTATCAACGTCGGCAAGCAAGGCTACGCCATCGAGATATGACGCGGTGCTGCCGGAACACTAGCTACTTCTTGTTGGCGGGATAGATCACGAGGTGGCGGTAATCGCCGGAACCTTCGCTGATGGTGCGCACGCCGGCCGCGCCGTTCAGTTCCAGGTGGATAGTGCGACGGTCGCGCGACGACATTGGGTTGAATGGAAACGGCTGGCCGGTCTCGCGGACGCGCTGAGCGGCGACGCGCGCGGAAAGCTTCAATTCGTCGAGGCGCGTGGCGCGAAATTCTCCGCACTCGAACTGGACGCCGTCGTGCAGCGCGGGCGGAAGGTGCAACCAGCGATGCGCAAGATATTCCAGCGCGAGCAGTAGTTCGCCGTTCCGCGCGAGCAGAACCTCCTCATCCTCACCACTAAAGCGAACCATCACACTCTTGTTTTCACCATCGGGCCGGCTTCCCGGTTTTTCGAGTCGCGGGCCACCATCACGCCGCGCGAACTCGGCGCCGTCGCGCTCCGATTCCGATTCGCTGACGATCGAGACTTCATACTGCACCGCGAGAGTCAGTTCGCGTGAGACGAGATCAAGAAACGCCTTCAGCCGGGGGATCATCTCTTCGGCCGAGAGAGGCGGCTCTGCTATGCCGCTCTTCGCTTCCGCGCGGCCGTTGTGTGGATGTCCGCCGCGCGAACGGTCTTTCTGATTGGTCGTTCTTACCGGCCGAGGAACTCGTCCGTCGCTCATGTGAGAAGGCTCATCCTGCGGTCACCTTTTTCTTTTTGAACCTACTTATTTTAGGAAGCGGACGCGTGCGGTTCAAGTAGTACTGCTGGCCGACCCCGACCAGATTGCTGGTGAACATGTAGAGGTTCAATCCACTGGACAGCGTGAAGAAGAAAATGCCGAACATCACCGGCATCAGATTCATCATCTTCTGCTGCGCAGGATCAACCGCGGTTTGTGGCGTCATTTTCGTCATCAAATACATCGTGATGGTCATTGCAATCGGCAGAATGTAGTAAGGGTCTTTGACCGACAGGTCGTGAATCCAGAAAATCCATGGCGCGTGCCGCAGCTCGATCGCGCCTCGCAGTACTTCCCACAGCGCCCACCAGATCGGCATCTGCAGGAGCATCGGCAGACAGCTTCCCATCGGGTTGATGCCTTCGCGCGAATAGACGGCCATGACCTCTTCATTCATCTTGCGTTTGCGCGGATCGGTCATCGAGTACTTCTTATAGCGGTCCTGAATCGAGCGTATTTCAGGCATCACGCTCTGCATGCGCTGCATCGACCGCCAGCTTTTCATCTTCAGCGGGAATACCGCGAAATTGATGATCAGCGTCAGGGCGACAATTGCCCATCCGTAATTCGGAATGAACTTGTGCAGCCACTGCAGCACAAAGAGCAACGGTTTCCCGATGATGGTGGTCCAGCCGAAATTGACGAGTGCTTCAAGCGAGGGATGAACCTGTCTCAAAAGAGCGAGATCCTTGGGGCCCACGTACATGCGCATGTGCAGAGGTTCGGCTTGCGTTGTTCCGGCGGCCATTTCGGCTATGGGCTCGGATTGCTGCTTGCCGTCAACCGTGACAGTGCGATTGCGCGACCAATCCCAGAGGGTCATGTTGGACATATGGTCCGGGATGAAGGTGGCGGCGAAAAACTGGTCTTCAATTCCGGTAAATTCGAGAGGACCCGGGCGAACCGCGGGCTGGCTCTGGTTCCCGGAAGCACCGACTTTCTTGTACGTCAGCAGCTCGACCTTGCCGCTCTGGTTGTAGAAGACCTGGACGAGCTGGGCTTCATGCTGAACGGTTATGTCGCCGAAACCGCCGCGCCATGCAAGCGCGGCTGAGACTGGTTCGCCATTGAACGAAACGGATGTATCGACCGTGAGCTGGTAGTTCTGCGTGAAATTCAGTGTTTTCGTGACGTCGAGATGGCCGTCGCTGAAATGGAAGCTGACGCAAATCGGCGCGTGATACGCCGTCTGGTTCGCGGGCGCGGGCCCGGCCGGCGTGGAAACGGAAACTTGGTAAAGTGCTTCGTTCGCTTGGGATTCAAGCTGAGCGCTGCTGGGTATTTGCAGCGACAAAGGCCAGCCAAGCTCCTGTGAAGACGCGCTGTTCACCAGATCGAGCGGGCGAGGAGGTGTCGCGTCGTCGAGATATTTTTTCAACCGCCAGTTTGTGACGACGGCGCCGCGATTCGACATCTCGACCTGGTAGATCGGGCTATCAATCGAGATGGCTTGTTCCTGGTTGGCGCGAACGGCCGGAATCGCAGGTACCGGTTTCGCCGGCGCGACCTCCGGAGCCTTCTTCGGCAGAGAATGTTGGGACGGCTGTACCGCAGCCGTCGTGGCGGCGTGCTGTTGAGCTGGATTTGTCTTTGGAGGAGACGGCGAGAAGTAATGAACCCAAACCAAAAGAACTGCCAGGGCGATGACGACGAAAATTACGCCACGAGCCTGATCGGATAATTCACTCACAACATTCGCCTCTCGGTCGCCCCGATCTTCATTTCGGTTCCAGACGCCACCTGCAATTTACGGTTCACGTGCCGTGAGTGCTTGGAATGCGGAACGTCGTCGGGAACGGGATCAAAGCCGCCCTTCGTAAACGGCCGGCAGCGCATCAACCTTTTCGCGGCCAGCACAAAACCCTGGCGCGCTCCGTGCTTCGTAACCGCTTCCACAGCGTAATTTGAGCACGAAGGATAGAACTTGCACGCGCCGCCGAAAACAGGCGATAGGCACACGATGTAAAAGCGCAGAAAACCAAGCAGGATCCACGCGCCGAAAGAACGCGAACGGTTGGATGTGAGAGATCTTGCCGGCGGCAGCAGTGCAGCGGACCGGCGGTGCGCTTCGGCGTCAAGCGGACAGGCTTCGCCTTCCACAGCCATCGAGGCGGACCCGATAACCGCCTTGTCGCGATAATCCGTTTTAAATTCGATCACTTTCATATAGCTGGTCCCTGTTGTTCGCCTCTTTAGCGACTTGGCAACAGCTTCAGCAGATCACGCTTTAGCTCGGGAAATTCCGCGGCCGCCACCGAATCGCGCGGATGAATCACCACGTCCCAGCCGCCGTCGATTTGCCGCCGATTCAGCCTGACGATCTCGCGCAAGCGCCGGCGAATGAGGTTGCGCCTTACCGCGTTCCCGGTTGATTTCTTGATGCTCCAACCGAAACGGCTGACGTCTGAATTGTTCCGGCGAAGGAAAACAGCGAAGTACTTGCTCGACCGTCGCCGCCCTCCGTTGTAAACCGCCTCATAGTCGGAACGACGCAACAGGCGGCATTCACGGGGCAATGTCAGTTGCCCGGCGCCGGCCATGTCAAACTCGAGTCAGGCTATGACGTCCCTTTTTTCGGCGCTGCGCAAGCACCTTTCGTCCACCCGCGCTTTTCATCCGCGCACGGAAGCCGTGTTTCTTGTGCCGCCTGCGTACATGAGGTTGATACGTCCTCTTCGGCAAATTAGTTTCTCCTCGGCGGGTCAGAGTTGCTCAGGCACGCGAGCACCCTGACCCATCCAAATTGGGATAAGAGTTTCCCAGCAGTCGGACTGTTCGAGCAGAACCGCCAGGGAAAACCGACGCGAGACCTGCCTTCGACGGGCAGGTACAGCAGCTTGAATCCTTCGCCGGGCCTCAGGTGTCGTTTTACGCCCGAATCGAATGGGTAGTGTAGACGAGGTATCTGCAACGGTCAAGAAAACCTCGCGGCGAATCCGAGCATCCACGTTCGAAGAGTCGCAGTGCCCTTTGCTTGCGGCACCATCTACAAGTGAAATCAGCGCTGTCACAAAACGGTCCGGGGATCCGCGGATTTCGCCGGTTGTCGCGCATAGTACCTTCGTAACATTGACGCGAAGGGGGGCGAACGATACTCTGCGCCCGGAAGATAGGAGAAAGCGACTGACTCAGCCAAGAAGGGGAGGTGTGTACTCTTAGGACACACACCGCGAAATTTCTCCCTTGACGGCATTTGACCACTATAGACTCCCTCCGGTTGTAAAAACTGTGCCCGGAGGGGTCAATGAACAAGTGGCTTATGCTCGTCGTGTTGGTTCTGGTGGTGTTGACGGCTGCGATGGGGTTGGAAAGCTTCGCAACTCCGTCATGGAACGGCGCAATTACGGTGAACGCGCCCTCGATGACGATGGCGCCGACCACGCTGCCTGCGCCGCCGATCCCGTGGAAGTAAGTTAGCGCCACGGACTGGCTGGGTCGGGCTTTAGTAAATAAATGATGCCCGGCTCGTATTCAATTACGCTTTTGGCCGTAGGAGTTCTCGTAGAACTCTACGTGGTAGTGTGTTCTCTATATAAGAGGAATTTCCTCGACGACCTCTCAATAAATACATATATGCTCTTATCGGCCGCCCAGACCGTTGGCGGCGTAGTGTGCATGAGCCGCTTCGGCTTCGCCTCGGGCGTGTACGCCTATTATTATTACTATTCAGACAGTCTTATTACGATCCTGATGTTCTGGGTCATCATTCATTTTTATCAGGAAGTCTTCAAAGAAATGCACGTGAGCCGCTACGTCAGCAGGGCTGCGGTTTTGCTGTTACTTGCAACGGCGTTCTTCTCTTTTCTGGTTGTGCACCAGGCCCAAGATCATTTGACTTCCCGGTTTATTCACGAAATCGGGCGAAATCTCTATTTTGTGGGACTCGTGCTTACGTACCTGCTCTGGGGCACCCTGCTGAAGCTGCGTGAGTCGCGGATGCGGCTCGTTCAGTTGGTGCTTGCGCTGGGCGTCTATTTCAGCGCCACCGCTGCCACCTACGCCATTGGCAATCTCTTTCCAGGCCTCTATTTGCCGGTGTTGCGCTTCCTCCTGCCCATACTCGGCTTGTGGCTGCCGGCCGCCTGGGCGTACACGTTCACAAAAATCCCCGATGATGCGCGGCTGTCAGCGGGCAGCCTTGTGGCGAGGGCGCGATGATTGCTGCACTCATTTTCGTCATCTCTGTGGCGGCGTTGCTTCAGTTTTTCGTCCTGCATTGCCGGTCGATTCTCGCGTACAGTCGACGGATCGAACTCTCGGGGCACATTCGCGAAGTTACCGGGCTTGCGACCGAAGACGTCTCGGCCGGCGACTTCGATCGCCTGGTCCAGCTCGCGCGTCTTTGTCCGGACCGTGGTGACGACAGCAAGGACATTCGCGTTGTGACCCTCTATTACCGCCTGTTGCATACGTTGGGGCGCGTGACGCGTTCTCTCATTCCCGGCGTCGCCGAATGGACCGACAGCGAGCGTCGCGGGTGTTCTTATTTCGCTGCCGTAGCTTTGGATCGGCGGATCTGCTACAGCCGCGACCTCTTCAGCCAGCAAGTCGCCGATCGCCCGTAATACGACTCGCAGCCAGCACTTGACCTTCTCGGATTTCCGTAGGAATGCGGCGCACATCGTGTCCCAGACAAAGCAGCTATACTTATTTGCCTGTTTGACGGCCCGCTCGCTCGCGCCGGGTTCAGTGCGCGATCGCCGAGACGTCAGCGGTATCGCCATGCGGCAGCGTCGTCCATTCGAACAGCTTCTTCTCGCACGGTTCCGCGCCCAGCAGATGATTCCGGCCGGGGCGCGCGTCTCCGTCGCTGTGTCTGGCGGCGCTGATTCGGTGGCCCTTTTTCGGATTGTGAAGAGTATTCACGAGGAACTGGGTATCACGTGTTCCGTGGCGCATTTCGACCACCTCTTGCGCGGCGCCGAATCAGCGGAAGATTCCCAGTTTGTCGCTAAATTGGCCGCAGCAAACGGCGTCGACTTTTTTATCGAAAGGGCAGATGTCGCTGCGCAGGCTCATCGGCAGAAATGGAATTTGGAAGACGCGGCACGACGGCTCCGCTACGGTTTCTTCCATCGCCTGGTCGAACAGGGGCACGCCACGCATGTTGCCGTAGCGCATACTGCCGACGATCAGGCGGAAACGCTTCTAGCACATCTGATTCGCGGCACTGGTCCAAGGGGGCTTGCTGGAATCTACCCTGAAGCCGGCCCCATCATTCGGCCGCTGTTGGGCGTTCGACGACAGGAATTGCGTGAATACCTGGCCGCACTAGGTCAAACGTGGCGTGAGGATTCAACTAACGCCGACTCGACGCGATTGCGCTCGCGGATTCGTCTTCAGCTCGTGCCGCAATTGCGAGATGAGTTCTCCGGCCGCATTGTCGAACACTTGTGCGCGCTGGCACAGCTCTCGCGTGAAGAGGGTGTTTTTTGGGATGCGCTCGTAGAACGTTGCCGCCATGCGCTGGTCCAGCCGGGCGCGGGCAATAGTTTGACTATCCGGGTAGCTGATCTGCTCAGCCCTCTAGCGGCCCTTGTTCGCCAGCCTGGTCTGCAGTCCCCCGGTCATACTGATGGACCCGCTGAAGGGCTCGCACTCACCGAGCGGCTCACCCGCCGGATCTATGAACAGGTGAAAGGAGATTGTCAGGGGCTTACGCTCACTCATATTCAGCAAGTAATTCGCCTTGCTTCCACGTCGACCAGCGGAAGGAGCGTGCTACTCCCTGGCGGCATTCGCATTCAAAGAAATTTTGAAACATTGGTTTTCTCAAGACACCTAACGGCCTCGACAGAGTGAGGGTCGTCACGGCCGCGGCGCCGCTTACCAGTATCCGATCAGCCTTGAAGCACGCAAGACGGCGCGGATTTCCGTGAGAGAGATCGGCATCTGCCTTCACCTGAAAACGGTTGACTGGGGTAAAACACGGAGCGAAACTACAGGGGAGACCCAGGTACTAGATGTCGATTTGATCCAAGCGCCTCTAATCCTTCGAAACTGGTTGCCAGGAGACGCCTACACACCCTGCGGGCGGAGTCGGCCAAGGAAGCTCAATCGAATGCTCTTGGCTGCGCACGTGCCAAACGCGGACCGGAAATCGTGGCCGGTGCTGGTAAGCGCAGGGCAGCTCATCTGGGCTCGCGGATTGCCCCCGGCGCGCGATTTTTGTGCCGGCGAGCAGACGCGTATTGCGTTAGTGATTGAGGTAAAAGGAATTGAGTGATACTGCTTACGGCCGGACGGGCTCTTGCATACGGACGCGTCGTAACGGCATCTAATATGTTGGCAAGGTGGTAGCAGCGTTGGTGACAGGGGGCCAGCGCAGTCTCGCATGCGGTATGCTGTGTCGCAGAGAGGTACAATAGAGACGTGAATTCGACCGTACGAACGATCCTATTTTGGCTGCTGATGATAGTGCTGGCAGTCGTTTTGTGGAAGATGGCTTCCACTGGCGGCCAGGCAGCGCACCAGGACGAGCCGCAATATTCGCAGTTTGTGCAGAAGGTCGACGGCGGAAATGTAAAGGACGTCACGATTTACATTTCGCAGAACAGTTCGGAATTGCAGGGTGAATATCGTGACGGCACGAAGTTTCACGACGTAACGCTGGCGAACGCAGCCATTCCTGATTTGGTGAAACAACTGGATGCGCAGCACGTTGAGTACAACTACAAGGAAGTGAATAGCTCGAATTGGATCAGCTTCATGATCAATTTCGCGCCGCTGATTTTGCTGGTCGCGTTCTGGATCTTCATGATGAAGCAGATGCAGGCGGGCGGAAACAAAGCGCTCAGCTTCGGCAAGTCGCGCGCCAGGCTGCTCACGGCCCAGCAGAAGAAGGCCACATTCAAGGACGTGGCCGGCATCGACGAAGCCAAGGAAGAGCTGTACGAAATTATCGACTTTTTGAAGGACCCGCAGAAGTTCCAGAAGCTGGGTGGACGCATTCCGAAAGGCGTTCTGTTGGTCGGCCCTCCTGGAACAGGTAAGACTTTGCTTGCTCGCGCGATCGCGGGAGAAGCAAACGTTCCGTTCTTCTCCATTTCCGGTTCGGATTTCGTCGAGATGTTCGTCGGCGTGGGCGCGAGCCGCGTCCGCGACCTGTTCGAGCAAGGCAAGAAGAATGCGCCTTGCATCATCTTCATCGACGAAATCGACGCTGTCGGACGCCATCGCGGCGCCGGTCTTGGTGGCGGGCATGATGAACGCGAGCAGACGCTCAACGCCCTGCTGGTCGAAATGGACGGGTTCGAGTCGAACGAGGGAGTGATCCTGATCGCGGCAACGAACCGTCCCGACGTGCTGGACCCCGCTTTGCTACGGCCGGGCCGTTTCGATCGACGCGTGGTGGTACCGAGGCCAGATGTGAAAGGCCGCGAAGAGATCCTGCGGGTTCATACGCGTAAGGTTCCCATTTCTGACGACGTGGACCTGTCAATCATTGCGCGTGGCACTCCAGGCTTTTCGGGCGCGGATCTTGCGAATTTGGTCAACGAGTCCGCTCTGTGGGCGGCGCGGCAGAACCGCAAGGTTGTCGCGATGGCCGATTTCGAGATGTCTAAAGACAAGGTCCTGATGGGCGTAGAGCGGAGATCAATGATTCTCTCCGACGAGGAGAAGAAGAACACCGCCTATCACGAAGCCGGCCACGCCCTGGTGGCGGCGATGACTCCGGGCGCTGATCCTCTGCATAAAGTCACGATCATCCCGCGTGGCATGGCGTTGGGCTTGACGATGCAGTTGCCGATCGACGATAAGCACACGTACACGAAGGAATTTCTGGAATCGCAGCTGGCCGTGCTCATGGGCGGAAGAGCCGCTGAAGAGCTTTTCCTGCACCACATCACCACGGGCGCGGGAAACGATATCGAGCGCGCGACTGAGATCGCGCGGCAGATGGTCTGCGAATGGGGCATGAGCCCGCTCGGGCCGTTGACCTTCGGAAAAAAGGAAGAGCAGATATTCCTGGGCCGCGAAATCGCGCAACATCGCGACTACTCCGAAGATACGGCGATCAAGATCGATGGCGAGGTCCGCAGTATCGTCAACACGGGTTATTCGAAGGCGCGCAATATTCTGGAAACGAACCGCGACGCTCTCGAACGCGTGGCGCACG
>DASUJR010000136.1:0-4981 GCA_036279175.1 Candidatus Acidiferrales bacterium
GCCGGTTTTCACCAGCCCCAGTTCGCGGATGTCTCGCGAGAGCGTTACTTGCGTGGTCTGGATGCCGACGCTGCCGAGTTCGCGGGCCAGCTCATCTTGCGTATAGATTTTTTTGCTCCGGATGAGCGCGAGAATCTGGCCTTGGCGAAAGCTCTTGGTCATGGCTGAGGCTGGCGAGAGCGTCTCGCCGCAATTCGTTCGCTCGCTTGATCGAGGGCGCGGGCCACGCTCGACGGACCGGTCCCGCCGGGCAGTTCGCGTGTTTTTATGCCTTCGACGGGATTGAGCAGGCGCGCCATTTCGGGCTGAAACTCCGGAGCAAAATCAGCTAGCGATTGCGCATTCCAATCCGACGGTTTCTTGCCCGCTTTCGCGCTCTCGAGCACTAATCGGCCGACAAGCTGGTGCGCGCGATGAAACGGAACCCCGCTTCGCGCCAGGGCTTCCGCCAGGTCCGTCGCGACGACCCAACTCTCTTCCGCACTGCCGGCGGGCGCCGCGGGATGTAAGGTCACCGATTGCGCGACGACTTTCGCCATCGCGAGCGAGCCGGAGGTTTGATCGAAGGCCTCGAACAGCGGCTCCTTGTCCTCCTGCATGTCGCGATTGTAAGTCATCGGGAGGCCCTTCATGGTCACGAAAAGCGAGGTCAGGCTGCCGAAAACGCGGCCCGATTTTCCGCGGATCAATTCGAGCGAATCGGGGTTCTTCTTTTGCGGCATCAAACTCGACCCGCTGGTTACCGCATCTCCCAAGCCCAGCCATTCAAATTCTTCGCTGGAATACAGAATCCAGTCTTCGGCTAAGCGGCTGAGGTGCAGCATGGTCATGCTGCAGGCGTACAGGAAATCGAGCGCGAAATCGCGGTCTCCGGAGACGTCCATGCTGTTGCGGGTAATCGTCACAAAGTCGAGTTCGCGGGCGATAGTTTCGCGGTTGAACGGGAAACCGCTTCCGGCGAGCGCACCCGAGCCGAGCGGCATAACGTCGATACGTGCTCGCGTCTGTTCGAAACGTTCGCAATCGCGCGCGAACATTTCAAAATAGGCCAGCAGATAATGCGGCCACAGAACCGCCTGCGCGCGCCGCAGATGGGTATAGCCCGGCACGATTGCGTCCGGATATTTGCGGGCAAGCGCGATCAGATGCTCCATGAAATCCGCCAGCAGCGCGAGCAGCGTGTCTGTCGAGGTGCGCAGAAACAGCCGCGTGTCGAGCGAGACCTGCTCGTTTCGGCTGCGGCCGGTATGGATCTTGGCCGAAACAGGTCCCACGATCTCGCCCAGCTTGCGGATCACGAACGTATGGACATCTTCGTCGGCCGCGCCGTCGAAGTAAGCGGGATCGCGAGCCTCTTCGGCGATTTGCGTAAACGCTCGAATCAATCGATCGCTTTCCTCGCCGGTCAAAATGCCCTGGCGTGCCAGCGCGCGCGCAAATGCCTGCGAGCCCTCGATGTCGGCGAAGATCAGCCTGCGATCAAAGTGCAGCGAGCCGGAAAAGCGCTCGAATATCTCCGACGGCCCGCTCTCGAATCTGCCGCCCCAGAGCTTCATGCGTCTTGGTGCAGCGAGGCGCGGACCTTGATCGGCAGCCCGATGAGATTGATAAATCCGAAGGCGTCTTTCTGGTCATAATCCGCACCCATTGTAAAGCTAGCGATATTGAGATTGTAAAGCGAATTCGGACTCTTGCGGCTGAGCGGCTCGATGCCGCCTTTGCATAGTCGAAGCGTCACTTCTCCCGAAACGGGCTCGGCTGCTTTAGCGAAAAACGCTTCGAGCGATTCCCGCAAAGGTGTGAACCACAGGCCGTTGTAGACCAGTTCCGCGTAATCGAGAGCGGCCTTCTGTTTGTAATGCAAGAGGGAGCGATCCAGCGCGAGCGCCTCGAGTTCGCGGATCGCGGCCAGCAAAATCGTTCCGCCCGGAGTTTCGTAACAGCCGCGCGATTTCATACCGACGAAGCGGTTCTCCACCAGATCGATGCGGCCGATGCCATGCTCGCCGCCGAGCTGGTTTAACTGTTCGAGCAGGCCCACGCCGCTCATCTGTCGCTGTCCGTTCAGCGCAACGGGAATCCCACTCTCGAAACCGATGGTGACTTCGGCGCCTTTCGCGGGCGCGTCGGCCGGGCTCCTGGTCAGCATCCAGATATGCTCGGGTGCGGCATTGGCGGGATCTTCCAGTTCGCCGCCCTCGTGCGAGATGTGCCAGATGTTGCGGTCACGGCTGTAAATCTTCGTCGTGGACTGGGCAATGGGCACTTTGTGCGCCTTCGCATACTCGATGGCGTCTTCGCGCGAAACGATGTCCCACTCCCGCCAGGGAGCAATCACCGGAAGCCGCGGAGCGATGGCCTTGTAAGTCAGCTCAAAACGCACCTGGTCGTTGCCCTTTCCCGTGCAGCCGTGCGCCAGCGCATCGCAGCCGGTGCGCAACGCGACTTCCGCCTGGCGTTTGGCCAGCAGCGGACGCGCAATGGAGGTGCCGAGCAGGTACTTGTGTTCGTAGACCGCGCCCGAGCGGACCAGCTTCCAGAGATATTCGGTGACGAATTCCTCGCGCATGTCTTCGACATACACTTCGGATGCGCCGGTCTTCAGTGCCTTCTCTTTCAGCCCGGTAAGTTCGTCGCCGCCCTGGCCGATATCGCCGCAGATGGCGACCACTTCGCAGTGATAGTTTTCTTTCAGCCAGGGAATAATGATGGAGGTGTCGAGCCCGCCCGAATAGGCGAGCGCCACCTTTTTTGCTTGCACTCGATTCATTTTCTTTATTGTGCCCGCTGCCGCTACTGCAACAGCATCAGCAGCAGCGCTTTTTGCACATGCAGCCGGTTCTCCGCCTGATCGAAGGCGATCGAGCGATCGGATTCGATCACGTCATCGGTCACTTCCAGGCCCCGCTTCGCAGGCAGACAGTGCATGAACACCGCATTGGGGCGCGCTCGCGCAAAAAGAGTTTCATTCACCTGAAACGGCGCAAAAATTCCATTGCGCAGCTCCGCTTCGGTCTCCTGGCCCATGCTGGTCCAAACATCGGTGTATACGGCGTCGGCGCCTTGAACCGCGGCCGCCGGATCACTCGTGATTTCGACATGCGAACCGGACTCGCGGGCGAGGCGCTGTGCCTCGGCGACGATCTCCGGTTTCGGGCCGTAATTCGCGGGGGCGGCAACCGAAACCTGCATACCCAAACGCGCGCAACACAGCAAGAGTGAATGAGCGACGTTGTTGCCATCGCCCGAATAGGCGAGCTTCAGGCCGCGCAGCCGGCCGAAGCGTTCCTTCAAGCTAAAAAGATCGGCCAACGCCTGGCAGGGGTGATACAGATCGCTGAGCGCATTGATCACCGGGATGCCGGACCAGCGCGCCAGCTCGTCAATCGTTTCCTGCGAAAAGGTGCGCGCCACAATGGCATCGGTCCAGCGAGCCAGATTGCGGGCAACGTCGCGGAGCGGCTCGCGGCCGGCTATGGAGCCGGTCTGCGTCACGCAATCCCCGCCAAGCTGTTTGATCGCCAACTCGAACGTGAAACGCGTGCGCAGCGAAGGCTTTTCGAACAGCAGGCTCAGGTAGCGACCCTTGAGCGCCGAGGCGTAGCGCTGCCGCGACTGCTTGACCTGTTGCGTTAGATCGAAGAGGGCGTGGATCTGGTCCGTTCCCAAATCGAGATCGCAGCGGAAATTCGTGGCGCGTGGATAGAGCGGATGCGGGGAAGAGGCGGCCATATGCTCAGCTTAGCGAATTTTTATTCACTACTATGAATAATTACACATCCCGGGCGGGAAATGCAACTGGTTCGGTGGCGCGAGCTGCCACAGCGCTTCTATTTGCCCTCGCGGTCTGGCGCGTCAGGCCTCACTCCACCGTCACGCTCTTGGCCAGATTTCTCGGCTGATCCACATCGCAGCCGCGCCGCACGGCGATGTGATAAGCCAGCAACTGCAGCGGCACGATTTCGACGAGCGGCAACAGCAGCTCGCGCGTCACCGGCACCCGAATCACGTGATCGGCCAGATGCGCCACTTCCTCGTCGCCCTCGCAGGCAACTGCAACCACCCGTCCCGAACGCGCCTTGACTTCCTGGATATTCGACAGCGTCTTCTCGTAATGCACCCGGCTCTCGCGCGAGGCCGGATCGCGCGTCGCCAGGACCACTACGGGAAGATTTTCGTCGATCAGCGCGTTGGGGCCATGCTTCATTTCGCCTGCCGGATAGCCTTCGGCGTGGATGTAAGAAATCTCCTTCAGCTTCAGCGCCCCTTCGAGCGCGATGGGGTAATGAATACCGCGGCCGAGATATAAAAAGTCCTGCGCGCGAAATAGCCTCGCAGCCAGTTCGTCGTAAATCTCTTCGCACCCCAGCACTTGTTCGAGCTTGCCCGGAATGGTGGCAAGTTCGGCCGCCAATTCGCCAAGCGCCTGGGGATTCAGCGTGCCTCGCACCTGCCCCAGATGCATGCCCAGGATCAGCAGCGCCAGTATCTGCGAGCTGAACGCCTTGGTGGACGCCACGCCGATCTCGGGCCCCGCATGCGTGAGCAGCGCGCCGGTGGCCTCACGCGTGATCATCGAGCCCACCACATTGCAAATCGCCAGCGTTTTCGACCCTTTCTGTTTCGCCTCGCGCAGCGCCGCCAGAGTATCCGCCGTCTCGCCCGATTGCGAAATCACTACCGAAAGCGTCTCCGGCGGAACAATAGGATCGCGATAGCGGAATTCGCTGCCGTAATCGACCTCCACCGGAATGCGCGCCAGCCGCTCCAGAATGAACTTGCCCGCCAGTCCCGCGTGCCAGCTTGTGCCGCAAGCAATGATCTTGATGCTCCGGATGGCGCGAAATGCTTCGTCCGAAATGCCGGTTTCGTCCAAAAACACGCGCCCGCTCTCCAGCCCGATCCGCCCGAGCATAGTGTCGCGAACCGCGCGCGGCTGCTCAAAGATCTCCTTGAGCATGAAATGCTTGTAGCCGCCTTT